>DASUMX010000278.1:0-17104 GCA_036277455.1 Thermoleophilia bacterium | reverse complement strand
GGGACGCGGACGCCTGCATCGACTGCGGCCGCTGCGACAAGGTCTGCATGATGAACGTCGAGGTGGCGACCGCCGACGCGGTCACCAGCTCCGAGTGCATCTCCTGCAACGAGTGCGTCAACGCCTGCCCCGTGCCCGGCGCCTTGAAGGTGACGGCCCCCGGCGGCGCCCGCGCCACGGCGCTCGTCGCGACCGGCGCGGTGGTGGCGCTGATGGTGGCCATCGTCGGTGTGACCACGCTCACCGGCGCGTTCGACTGGCAGATGGAGGGCCGGGCCGAGGCCCGCGGCGCCGGGCACTCAGGCGGAGGCGAGGGACAGGGCCAGGGCGGCAGCGACTCGCCGATCAAGGGCTGGATGTCCTTCGCGGACATCGCCGCGATGACGGGCATCCCCCTGCAGGAGTTCAGCGCCGAGTGGGGCGTGCCCGCCGAGGCCCTCGGCCTGCCGATGAAGGATGTCAAAGACCAGTACGGCTTCTCGCCGGAGGACGTCCGCGCGTGGGTGGAGGACCGCCTCGCCGAGTGACCGGCGCGTCCGCGCGCACCAGCGCGTTTGCCCGGCGCATCCGCGGCGCGTGAGCCGAGCCGCGGGCGCATGCTAGACTACGCTCCCGCGGCCTCCTGACTCTGAGGGCGGCCGCCGCCTCGCGGAGAGGTGGCAGAGCGGTTGAATGCGGCGGTCTCGAAAACCGTTAACCGGGTCCTCTCGGTTCGGGGGTTCGAATCCCCCCCTCTCCGCCACGTGATCCCAGACGCGGCCTCAGCTCAGCCGCCGGTACACCTCGTCGTCGTTGCGCTTGCCGATCGCGAGAACGCGCAGCAGCCCGTCGCGGACGTCGAAGATGATGCGGTACTCGCCCACCGTGACGCGCGAGTACTCGTAGCCCTTCAGACGCTCGGCATCCGCGGGCCGCGGATCGGCCATCGACATGATGATCTTGCGCGCGACCTGCCGGTACTGTTTGGGCGGCAGCGTTTCGAGAAAGCGGACCGACGCTTTCGACAGACTAAGAGGCAGCACGGTCTTCGGCGGACGCCCCGTCCTGCAGGTACCTGAGAGAGTCCTCGGCACTGAGGAAGCCCTCGGCCTCCGCCGCACGCGCGGCTTGGCCCCAGAAGAAGTCGTCGGAGCGTTGCAGCAGTTCGTACTCTTCGGAGGAGAGCAGCACGGCCACCGGGCGCCCGTTCTTCTCGATGGCCACGGGCTCCACTGCGACGCGCGCCAAATACCATCAAGTATCGACGCCCCAACTCGTTCGCCGCAGACTGACCGGCCTCGCCGCGAGCCACAAGATGACGATGCGTGCGACAGGGCGACGACCGCCGAGCCTGGCCCGCCGCCCTGCCGGCGGGATAGAGTCGAAGCAAGCCACCCCGGGAGGGCGCCATGACGAAGAAGATCGTCTACGTGGACATGGACAACGTGCTCGTCGACTTCCGCTCGGCGCTTCCGCACCTGAAGAAGAAGGTCCGCAAGCAGTATGCGGACCACTTGGACGACGTGCCCGGCATCTTCTCCCTCATGGACCCCATGCCGGGCGCGCTCTGCGCGTTCACCGAACTGGCGCTGCTCTTCGACACCTACATCCTCTCGACGTCGCCGTGGGACAACCCGTCGGCCTGGTCGGACAAGCTCTGCTGGGTCAAGACACACCTCGGCGAACCGGCGTACAAGCGCCTCATCCTCACGCATCACAAGGAGCTGCACCGCGGTGACTTCCTCATCGACGACCGCACCAAGAACGGAGCGGACGGCTTCGAGGGCAAGCACCTCCACTTCGGGATGGAGAAGTTCCCCGACTGGCCGGCCGTGATGGCCTACCTGCGGCCGAGGGTGCTGCGCAAGAAGCCCTGGCACGCCGCGCCGTGAGCGCGGTCGCAACGGCGTGACGCACCAGAAGGCGGGGAATACTTCTTTCTGTGCAGCAGGCACGTAGCTACAGGGAAGCGACGCCCGATCAGCCGCGCCGACCTGAGCGATCCGCAAGGGTCATTCGACGAGAACGCCTGGTGAAGTACAAGGCGATCCCATCGGAGGAAACGACCTGCTGCACACGCGCGTACGGTCCGGTATCCTAGCCCGCACCCCTGCCCCACCCCGGAGACCGCATGCGCCTGCGCCGCTGGCAAGTCGAGATCGCCGCCACGCTCATCGTCGCCGCCATCGTCGTGTACGCCCTGCGGTGGATCCTCTACCCCTCCGAGAGCTTCCACGACGAGATGCTGCGCTATCTGGTCGACGACATCGCGTTCCTGTTCATCCAGGTCCTGCTCGTCTCCATGCTGATCGACGGCCTCATGCAGCGCCGGCAGCGGGAGGCCATGCTCGACAAGCTCAACATGATCGTCGGGGCGTTCTTCAGCGAGTGCGGCACGGACGTCCTGGGTCGCATCGCCAGGCTGGACCGGGAGCTGGACAAGGTGCGCGAGGACCTGCTGGCGCGCGGGACGTGGACGGCGAAGGACTACGAGAGAGCCAAGCAGGCGTTCCGGGCGCACGAGCCGGTCATCGAGCTGAGCGGCGGGGACCTGGCCGCGCTGCGCGAGCGGCTCGACAAGGAGAAGACGTACCTGCTCAGCCTCCTCGGCAACCAGGCGCTCATGGAGCACGAGGCGTTCACCGACCTGCTCTGGGCGGTGACGCACCTCGCGGAGGAACTGCAGGCGCGCGTCGACTTCGACCACCTGCCGCAGGCGGACCGCGCCCACCTCGTCGCGGACGTCAAGCGCGCCTACACGCTGCTGGGGGTGCTGTGGATCGACTACCTGCAGCACCTGCAGACGCAGTACCCGTTCCTGTTCTCCCTGGCCGTGCGCACCAACCCGCTTGATCCCGACGCGAACGTGACCGTCGCGGACTGAGCGCGCCGGGCGCGCAGAACGGATTCGGCGTCCAGAATTCGGTGGCCGCCGCGCGCAACGGGCACTACTCTCTCAGACATGGACGCGACGTCACAGAGAGCGCACCGGCGGCGGCCCGCGGGCCCGCTGCTCCCGCGCGAGGAGATGCTCACCGCGCTGCGCGAGCGCGACCGCTCCTACGACGGCCTCTTCTACGCCGCCGTGACCACCACCGGCGTGTTCTGCCGCCCGTCGTGCCCCGCGCGAGACCCGAAGCCGGAGCACGTGGAGTTCTACGCGACCACGCGTGAGGCGCTCGTCGCCGGCTTCCGGCCGTGCAAGCGGTGCCGGCCGCTCGACGCCGAGGCCGGCGCCCCCGAGTGGGCCTCGCGGCTGATCGCGCGCGTCGAGGACTCCCCCTCTGCGCGCATCAGCGACGCGGACCTGCGCGCCGAGGGCCTGGACCCCGTCGCCGTGCGCCGCTGGTTCCGCAGGACGCACGGCATGACCTTCCAGGCCTACTGCCGCGCGCGGCGGCTCGGCGACGCCTTCGCCGCGCTCCGCTCCGGCGGCGTCATCGACGAGGTCGTCTTCGACCACGGCTGGGGCTCGCACTCAGGGTTTCGCACGGCCTTCGGCAAGCTGGCGGGGGCGCCGCCCGGCGAAGCGGCGGCGGCGCCGGACGGCTCCCTCATCCGCCTCACCTGGCTGCAGACCCCGGTCGGCCCCCTGGTCGCCGGCGCGACCGACGACGCCGTCTGCCTGCTCGAGTACCCCGACCGGCGCATGATGGAGAGCCAGCTCGCCACCCTCCGGCGGCGGTTCGGCCGGCCCCTCGCCCCGGGAGACAGCCCTCTCTTCGCGCCCCTGCGCGCGCAGCTGGACGAGTACTTCGCCGGCAGGCGCACGGCCTTCGACCTCCCGCTCGAGTACCCCGGAAGCCCCTTCCAGCGCCGCGTCTGGGACGCCCTGCGGCGCATCCCCTACGGCGAGACGCGCTCCTACGCGCAGCTCGCGCGGGAGATCGGCGCGCCGGGCTCGGCGCGCGCCGTGGGCACCGCCAACGGCGCCAACCGGATCGCCATCGTCATCCCCTGCCACCGCGTGATCGCCGCCGACGGCGGCCTCGGCGGCTACGGCGGCGGCCTCTGGCGCAAGCTGCGGCTGCTCGAGCTCGAGGGCGGCGCGGCGTCCGCGGCGCCGGCCGCGCCGGCCGAGCGCTGACCGGCGCGCTCCTCCGCGGTTTGCCCTCGCCGCGCGGGGGCCCTATCATGCGTCCTCGTCGCGCATGGCCGGACGCGTGCGCAGGCGCCGGCGACTCACGACGGGAGGCACGGAATGACCGTTCTTGAGCCTGTGGCCGACATCCTGGAGCGGCTGCGGGACCTCCCCGCCGAGGCGATCCTCGCCGACGCCGCCGGCCGCTATGCGGGCCGCTTGGCGTTCGCCACGTCACTCGGGATCGACGATCAGGTCGTCACGCACATGATCGCCGAGGCCGGGCTGGGCATCCCGATCTTCACGGTCGACACCGGTCGCCTCTTCCCCGAGACCCACGACCTCATCGAACGCACGAGCGAGCGCTACGGCGTGAGCATCGCCGTCTACTGCCCGGACGCGGCGGAGCTCGAACAGATGGTCGCGCGCGACGGCATCAACCTCTTCCGCCACAGCGCGTTCAAGAGGGACCTCTGCTGCGAGACCCGCAGGGTGAGGCCGCTCCGCCGCGCGCAGATCGGCCTGGACGTCTGGATCTGCGCGCGCCACGGCGGCGCCGGCGAGCACGAGACGCTCGAGCCGGCCGCGTGGGACGCGAGCGCCGGGCTGGTCACGATCAACCCGCTGGCGGCGTGGGACGAAGCCGCCGTCTGGGACTACGCTCGCGCGCACGACGTGCCCTACAACCCGCTGCACGCCCAGGGCTACGCCACCATCGACTGCGCGCCCTGCTCGAGCCCGGTACGCGAGGCGTGACGGCCGGCGGCGGCCCCGAGCTGAGGCCGCCGCCCCCACGGAGTTGCGGGCGGCGGCCGGTCCGTCGTACCATGCAATCGCGTTATTCTTCAATTCCAAGAATTGCAATTGACTGAGGTGACCCCTATGCCCGAGTCGGAGACCGTGCCCAGCCTGATCGTCGAGCTCGCCGACGCCACCGCGGAGGAGGTGCTGGCCGCCGTGGCCGAGCGCTTCTCGGGCCACGTCGCGTTCGCCTCGTCCCTCGGCGCGGAGGACCAGGTCCTGACGCACATGATCGCCGCCGCCGGCCTCGACATCCCCATCTTCACGCTCGACACGGGCCGGCTGTTCCCCGAGACCTACGACCTGCTCGACCGGACGGCCAAGCACTACGACCTGTGCATCAAGACGTACTTCCCGGCAGCGGCCGAGGTCGAGAAGATGGTCGACCGCGACGGGGTCAACCTCTTCCGCGACAGCATCGAGGCGCGGCACCGCTGCTGCGAGGTGCGCAAGATCCTCCCGCTGCGGCGCGCGCAGCTCGAGCTGACCGCCTGGATCTGCGGGCTGCGCAGCGGCCAGGGCGCCACGCGGCAGAAGGTCGAGATCGCCGAGTGGGACCAGCTCGCCGACATGGTCAAGATCAACCCGCTGGCGTCCTGGGACGAGGCCCGCGTGTGGGAGTTCATCCGCGCCAACGACGTGCCGTACAACCCGCTGCACGACCAGGGCTTCCCCAGCATCGGCTGCGCCCCCTGCACGCGCGCCGTGGCCGAGGGCGACGACTGGCGCGCCGGCCGCTGGTGGTGGGAGAGCGCCGAGCACCGCGAGTGCGGCCTGCACGACCGCGCGGCCCGGATCCCCGGAAGCGCCGCCGACGCCGCCGCCGGCGCCTGAGAGGCGCCCGGTGAACCAACTCGACACCCTCGAGGCCAAGAGCGTCCACATCCTGCGCGAGGCCTACCGCGCGCTGGGCAACGTCTGCATGCTCTGGTCGATCGGCAAGGACAGCACGGTGCTGCTGCACCTGGCGCGCAAGGCGTTCTTCGGCCACGTGCCGATCCCGCTGGTGCACATCGACACGGCCTACAAGATGCCGGAGATGATCGAGTACCGCGACCGGCTGGCGCTCGAGTGGCGCCTGAACCTGGTCGTCGGCCAGAACCGCAAGGCGCTCGAGGAGAAGGCTACCTTCCCCGACGGCAACTGCGACCGCATCCAGTGCTGCCGCAACCTCAAGACGATGGCGCTCAAGCACACCCTCGACGGTGAATGGCCGCGGCTGCGCATGGACCACACCCTGGGCAGGCTTGTGGAGGACCAGGACCTCTCTCCCTACACGGGTGTGATCGTCGGCGTGCGCGCCGACGAAGAGGGCTCGCGCTCCAAGGAGCGCTACTTCTCGCCGCGTGACGTCGAGAACGACTGGAACGTCGACGACCAGCCGCCGGAGCTGTGGCGCTACTTCAAGACCGACTTCGAGCCCGGCACGCACGTGCGCGTGCACCCGCTGCTCGACTGGACCGAGCTCAACGTGTGGGAGTACATCGAGCGCGAGAACATCCCGGTCACGTCGCTCTACTTCGACGACGGCAGCGGAACGCGCTGTCGTTCGCTGGGCTGCTACCCGTGCACGACGCCGGTGCAGTCCACGGCCACCAACGTCGCCGAGATCATCGAAGAGCTGCGCACCGGCAAGTTCAGCAACATCGCGGAACGCAGCGGCCGCGCCCAGGACAAGGATGACGGCGGCGGCCTCGAGTCGCTCCGCCGCGGGGGGTACATGTGAGCGACCCGGCCGAGATCTCCCCGTTCGACCTGGAGCGCATGGACATCGTGGCCGTCGGCCACGTGGACCACGGCAAGAGCACCGTCATCGGCCGCCTCATGGCCGACACCGGCTCTCTGCCCGACGGCAAGCTCGAGCAGGTCAAGCAGATGTGCAAGGTGAACGCGCGCCCCTTCGAGTACGCGTTCCTGCTGGACGCCCTGAAGAACGAGCAGGCGCAGGGCATCACCATCGACACGGCGCGCTGCTTCTTCAACACGCCTCAGCGCCACTACATCATCCACGACGCCCCGGGCCACGTGGAGTTCCTCAAGAACATGATCACCGGGGCGTCGCGCGCCCAGGCCGCGCTGCTCGTCATCGACGCCCACGAGGGCGTGCGCGAGAACTCCAAGCGGCACGGCTACATCCTCTCGATGCTCGGCATCCGCCAGATCAGCGTGCTGGTCAACAAGATGGACCTGCTGGGTTGGGACCAGGCCAAGTTCGAGGCGATCGTCGCCGAGTACGCCGACTTCCTCGGCAGGCTCGGCGTGCACCCCACGAGCTTCATCCCGATCAGCGCGCGCGACGGCGACAACATCGTCTCGCGCGCCACCGGGGCTCCCTGGTACGACGGGCCGACCGTGCTCGACCAGGTCGAGGACTTCAAACGGCTCGACGACGACCTCGACCGCCCGTTCCGCATGCCCCTCCAGGACGTCTACAAGTTCACGGAGGCGCAGGACGACCGGCGCATCTTCGTGGGCACCATCGAGACCGGGCGCGTGCGCCCCGGCGACGACGTCGTCTTCCTGCCGTCGCGCAAGCACTCGACGGTCCAGACCATCGAGGCGCTGTCGGGCCCCAAGCCGGACGAGGCGCACGCCGGGCAGGCCACCGGCCTCACGCTCGAGACGCAGGTGTACGCCAAGCCGGGTGAGCTCATGGTCCGCGCCGACCAGGCGGAGCCGCTCGTCGCGACGCGCCTGCGCGCGAACATCTTCTGGATGAACACGGCGCCGCTCGTGCGCGGGCGGCGCTACGTGCTGCGCGTGGGAGCAGCCCGCGTCGCCGCCGAGCTCGAGTCCGTGCTCAGCGTGCTCGACGAACAGGAACTCGAGTCAGTCACGGGAGCCGGCCAGGTGGAGCGGCACGACGTGGCAGAAGTCGTCCTCCGCGCCGTGCGCCCGGTGGCGTTCGACGCCGCCGACACGCTCGA
This sequence comes from Thermoleophilia bacterium, assembly GCA_036277455.1. Taxonomy (GTDB): domain Bacteria; phylum Actinomycetota; class Thermoleophilia; order UBA2241; family UBA2241; genus CAIXSE01. The sequence goes on along the minus strand of DASUMX010000278.1, from coordinate 9,316 downwards.
GCCCACCTCACGGTTCGTCATCGTGCACGGGCACGACATCGCCGGGTGCGGCATCGCGCTGGAAGCTCTGGAGGACCAGGGGCGCGGTGACGTCACCGGCCGCCGCTTCCGCCGCGGTGACGTCACCGAGCAGGAGCGCGCGAAGCAGTACGGCCACGCCGGCAAGGCGATCGTCTTCGTCGCCGAGTCGGGCGAGTCCGCACACGACATCGCGGCGCGCGTGGAGCGCAGCATCTTCGCGCGCGGCCTGCACTCCTTCTGTCTGAGCGCCACGGACCTCGGCGACCCCAAGGACGTGCTCGACCGCGAGGCGCACCTCGGCCGCGTCGGAGAGATCGCCTGGGCCATGACCGACGCCGGGATCGTGCTGGTCGCAGCGCTCGGGGACGTGGACCGCTTCGACCTCGACCGCCTGCGGCGCCTGGCGGCGCCGCACGAGGTGTTCGTGGTCGGGGTCGACGCCGGAGCGGAGGTCGGAGCCGACGTCGAGCTCTCAGCGGCGGCGACCGCCGACGACGCCGCGGAGGAGGCTCTCGCCGCCCTCACCGGCGCCGGCGTGCTGCCCGCCAAGGCCTGAGCCGCGGCGGGGATCCGGCGCGATCCGCCTGCCGCCGGCGTCCCGCCGCCGCTCCCCGGACGTTCGCCGGAGGGAATACTCTCATCGAGGACGTCCTGAAGGGCCCGGAAGGGGGCGGGGACGGTGGACGGCAGGCTCGCCTGGTACGCGCGCTACGCTTGGCGCGCGGCCGCGCGCGGCCGGGTCGACCCTCTCTTCTACGGCGTCGCCCTCACCGACCGCTGCAACCTGCGCTGCGCCGGCTGCCGCATACCCGACCTCGGGCGGCCGGACATCAGCTGGCCGGCGCTCGACTCCCTACTGCGGCGCGCTCACGCCCGCGGCTTCCGCGAGCTCTACTTCAGCGGCGGCGAGCCGATGCTCTGGCGGGACGGCGGCCACACCGTTGAGGACGGCATCCGCCTCGCCCGGCGTCTCGGCTTCTACCACGTCCACCTGTACACCAACGGGACGCTCGGCCTTGCCACGTCCGCCGACCTCGTCTGGGTGAGCGTGGACGGCCTGCCGGAGACGTACCGGCGGCGGCGCGGCGAGCACTTCGCCACGGTCGAGGCGGCGATCCGCTCGCGCGGGCACCCGCCGGTCGCCGTGCTCTACGTCGTCGACAGCTCGACCCGCGACGGCGTGCGGCCGTTCCTGCGCTGGGTGCGCCACTCCGCCCTGCCGGTGCTGGGCGTCATGTTCTACTTCCAGACGCCCTACTACGGCTACGACGAACTGTTCCTGGACGCCGCAGAACGGGCGCCGGTGATCGACGAGCTGCTCGCCTGCCGGCGCGAGGGACTCCCCGTCCTCAACTCACGCGCGGGACTGCTCGCCCTGCGCTCCGGCCGCTGGACACGCCGCTCCCCGGCCGCCGCGGTCGCCGACGTTGACGGCGAATCCGTGTGCTGCCGCGCGCCCGACTGGTGCTGCGAGGACTGCGGCTACGCCGCCTGCACCGAGATCGTCGAGGCGCTGCGCCTGCGGCCCAGCGCCGTCCGCGCCATGGGGCGCTACCGATGAGCGGCCCGGGCACGGGCATGTCGCGCGCCGCGACCCGCGTGCTCCGGCGGCACCTCGTGGGCCCGCGCCAGCGCTGGGCGTTCGCTCCGCCGCCCGCCGGGTGGACGCCGCCGCCGGTGGAGCGCACCTCCCTGTACCTGCACGTGCCGTTCTGCCGCGACCGGTGCCCCTACTGCCCGTACACCACGGTGCCGTACCGGGAGGGCCTGGTGCAAGGCTGGGAACGCGCCGCCCTCGCCGAGACCGACCTCTGGGCGGCCGCGGTGGGCCCGGCGGAGGTGACGAGCATCTACATCGGCGGCGGAACGCCGACGCTGGCGCTCGAGAGCGTGGCGCGCGTACTGGAGCGGATGCGCGCGCGGTTCCGCCTCACGGGGGACGTGTGCATCGAGACCAGCCCGTCGGCCGTCGACGAGGCGCTCCCGGAGCGGCTGGTCGCCGCCGGCGTCACGATGGTCTCGCTCGGCGTGGAGTCGTTCCAGGCGCGCCACCTGCGCGCGGTGGGCCGCCGCTACACGCCGGACCAAGCCGAGGAGGCGCTGGCGCGGCTCGCCGGCGCGGGCTTCGCCGGCCTGAACGCCGACCTGATGATCGCGCTGCCCGAGCAGACGGCCGCGGACGTGGTCTCCGACCTCGACCGCGCGGCGCAGCTCGGCGCCGGCCAGATCACCGTGTATCCGCTGTTCACGTTCCCGTACACGGCGGTCGGCGCGTACCGGCGCCGCGCCGGCGTCGGGATGCCCCGCCTGGCGGCGCGGCACGAGCACTACCGGGCGGTCACCGCGTGGGCGGCCCGTCGCGGCTACCGGCGCGTCTCGGTCTGGAGCTTCCGCCGCGGCGACGAGCCGCGCTACTCGTCCGTCACCCGGGACGGCTACCTCGGAGTGGGGCCCGGGGCCGGGTCGCACCTCCCCGACGGGTTCGTCCTCAACACGTTCGACCTCGCGGCCTGGGAGGCGGCCCTCGCGGGAGGCGCGCCGCCCGTCGCCCTGCGCATGCCGTTCTCGGGCCACATGGCGGGCTGGTGGTGGCTCTACTGGCGGTTCTACGACACGCGCATCCCTCTCGCGGAGCTGAACACCGTGCTCGGCGGCGACGCGGCCAAGGCGCGCCGCTGGCTGCGGGCGATAGAGTCCGCCGGTCTGGCTCACCGCACCGACGGGGAGCTCGTCCTGACCGACGCCGGATGCTTCTGGCTCCACCTCGCCCAGAACCACTTCGCGCTCGCCTACGTCGACGCCCTGTGGACCGCGGGCCGGGAGCGTGCCTGGCCCGGGACGGTCGCGCTCTGACGGCGGCCCGACCTGCGGGCCGCGGGCCTTCGTCAACCCCGGCCGCCGGCCATCGTCATCCGTCCCGTCCACGCCTGCGACGGGCAATTCTTGACAAGGTGCGGTAGTATGACGCGCACGGGCCAAAGGGGCTCTTAGAGTTGGCGGCGTGACCATGTTCCTCCCGCCGGCGTGCACAGCGGATCAGGCACTCGGTCGCGTCGCTTCGTTTAAGCCCTTCGGGGGCGGAAAAGGATGCGTCAAATGGCAGAAGGCACCGTCAAGTGGTTCAACGCGGCCAAGGGGTACGGCTTCATCTCCCGTGAAGATGGCGACGACTTGTTCGTCCACTTCCGTGAGATCCAGGCTGATGGCTTCCGTACCCTCGACGAGGGTGACAAGGTCACCTTCGACGTCACCGAAGGCCAGAACGGCAAGATGCAGGCGAGCAACGTCCGTAAGGCCTGACGCCGCGCGGAACAGCCGAAGCCGCGACGAGGGCGGTCCCTTTCCGGGGCCGCCCTCGTCGCGTACGGCGCCGAGCGCGCGAGCGCGCCGGCGGGTCTCCCCGCCTGAGCGCGCCAGGCCGTCGGGATGACCTTGCTCCGCGCCCCCATCGACACGCTCATCGTCGACGACCTGCGGTTCGCGGTGCGCTGGAGCGCGCGCAGGCGCACCGTCGGCCTCACCGTCAGGCGCGACGGCGGGCTGGTCGTCGCGGCGCCGCGACGGACCTCGGCGCGCAGGCTCGAGGAGGTCGTGCGCGCCAAACTGCCGTGGGTGCGGCGCAAGCTCGCCGAGTTCGAAGCTCTGGGCCCGCCCCCCGAACCCCGGCACGTCGTCGCCGGCGAGCGGTTCCCCTATCTCGGGCACGACTACGTGCTCACGCTCGCGGACGACCCGCCCGCACCCGTCACCCTCGCCGGCGCGTTTCTCGAGGTGGACCGCGCCCTGGACGGCGACGCTCGGGGCGCGGTGACCGCCTGGTACGAGGCGCGGGCGCGGGACTACATCGGCGCGGCCGTGGCGCGCTTCGCGCCCCTCGTCGGCGCGACCCCCGCTAAGGTCGTGGTCCGCGACCTCGGCAAGCGCCGCTGGGGCGTCTGCGACCACCGGACCCGTACCGTCAGCTTCCACTGGCAGCTCATCACGCAGCCCCCGGAGCTCGTGGACTACGTCGTGGTCCACGAGCTGGCGCACCTGCACGAGCCGAACCACGGACCCGGGTTCTGGCGCCGTGTCGCCGAGGTGCTGCCCGACTGGAAGGAGCGCCGCAAGCGGCTCTCGCAGCGCGGCGACCGGGTCGTGTTCTGACGGCGCGCGGCCGGCGGTCGAGGGCGTTCTCCGAGCCGCCTCCCCGGGTAGGCTCGCGGCAGAGAATCCTCTGGAGGCCGCCATGCAGACACTGCACGCATCCGCCGACATCGACGCGCCCGCCGAGCAGGTCTGGCGCGTCGTCGCCGACTTCGCCCGCTACCCGGAGTGGAACCCGTTCATCGTCCGCGCCGCCGGCGAGCAGCGCGTCGGCGGGCGCCTGGTGCTGACCATCAAGGCGCCGGACGTCCGCGCCGTCACGTTCCGGCCCCGCGTGCTGGACTGGCAGCCCGGACGGCTCATCCGCTGGAAGGGGGCGTTCCTGGTCCCCGGCCTGTTCGACGGCCGTCACGCGCTCGCCGTCGAGTCTCTGGGCGACGGCGTCAGCCGGTTCACGACGCACGAGGAGGTCAGCGGCATCCTCGTGCCGTTCCTCGGCAAGGTGATGCGCGCCTCCCAGAAGGGATTCGAGCAGATGGCGGAAGCGGTGCGCCACCGTGTCGAGGCGCAAGCCGGCGACTGACTCAGGGCACCGTCGCTACCCCGCCGCCTGCGGCCGCCGCCAGACGCGCCAGCCGCGACGCGGCCGCACGTCGGACCTGCGCTTCACCTCGATGCCGGCGAGGTAGTCGAACACTCCGCGCACCTGGTCGTCCGCGCCAAGGTTCCAGATGTGGATGAACGGCAGCGGGACCACCTCCCACGTCCCCCGCGGCCTCGTGCGGAACCGGCCCGACACCACGAGCCGGCACTTGCCGCTGTAGTAGTCCCACTGGCGAAGATCGACCCCGATCACCTCCCAGTGCGAGGGCAGGGCGCCGGCGAACAGGTCCATCGCGACGACGTCGCGGCTGGGGATCACGCGGGTGCTGTCGTCGACCACCCACTCGGGGGGGTCGGCCTGCTCCTGGTGGAACATGGCGAGCACGTCCCGCGACGCCCCGGGACCGATGGCGCGGTAGCCGCGCTTGATGCGCTCCAGCACGTCCATGGTCTCGTTTTCCCCGCCGCATGGGCTGTGGTATCCTCTGCTCCCCTACGGGCCGCCAGGCGCGCCCGGATCCGTGGGCGATTAGCTCAGCGGGAGAGCGCCCGCCTCACACGCGGGAGGTCGTTGGTTCAAATCCAACATCGCCCACCATACGGACACACCGACCGCACGGTGGACCGACCCCGCCGCAAGTGCCACCTTCGGCGACGCCGTTCATCCAACCCGATGAACCGGCCCCCGGCCGCTTGCTTTTCCCCCTGCCCATCAGTAGCGTTGCCCATTGGCCTAGCCCAAGGCACGGGGCGCCCATTGCCGTCGTCCAGCCCGCACGGTCCAGGACCAGCGGGCGGCACTGGAGCGACGACTGTGGTCGCCCCGCTGGCTGGTCCCGCCGCACGGAAGCCTGGTATGCCCGCCGGCACGGACGAGCCCCCCGCGCGACCCCCCCTGGGCACTGCGCGGAAGGAACCATCCAGCTAACGGATCAGTGAAAGGTCCATGGGAGGTGAACAGGGTGGCTGACGAACCCAAGCTTTTCCCACCGTCGCCCGAGTTCCAGAAGAACGCGTACTTCAAGTCGATGGAGGAGTACGAGGCCGCGTACAAGCGGTCGGTCGAAGACCCTGAGGGCTACTGGGCCGAGCGCGCCAAGGATGCGCTCGTGTGGACCAAGGACTGGGACACGGTCCTCGACTGGAGCTTCGACCCCAAGCCGTACATCAAGTGGTTCGAGGGCGGCGAGCTCAACGCGGCCTACAACTGCGTCGACCGCCACGTCGAGGCCGGCAAGGGCGACAAGGCTGCCATCATCTTCGAGGGCGACCCCGGCGACTCGTACACGTACACGTACGCCCAGCTCAAAGACGAGGTCAGCAAGTTCGCCAACGTGCTCAAGAAGTACGGCGTCAAGAAGGGTGACCGCGTCGCCCTCTATCTGCCGATGATCGCCGAGCTGCCGATCGTCATGCTCGCCTGCGCGCGCATCGGCGCCATCCACATGATGGTGTTCGGCGGCTTCAGCGCCGAGGCGCTCAAGGCGCGCATCGACAACAGCGGCGCCAAGATCCTCATCTGCGCCGACAAGGGTCACCGCGGCGCCAAGAGCACGCCGTCCAAGACCAACGCCGACGTCGCCATCGAGGGCGAGACGACGGTGGAGAAGGTCATCGTCATCAAGCGCGTCGACGGCGACGTGCCGATGACCGAGGGCCGCGACGTGTGGTACCACGACGAGATGGCCGCTCCGGACATCACGACCGAGTGCGAGTGCGTGCCGGTCGACGCCGAGCACCCGCTCTTCATCCTGTACACCTCCGGCTCGACGGGCACCCCCAAGGGCGTCATCCACACCACCGGCGGCTACCTGCTCTTCGCGCACGACACCAGCAAGTACGTCTTCAACCTGCACGACGACGACGTCCACTTCTGCACCGCCGACATCGGCTGGATCACGGGCCACAGCTACATCGTGTACGGCCCCCTCGCCCTCGGCGCCACCAGCCTCCTCTACGAGGGCCTGCCGACCTATCCCGAGCCGGACCGCTACTGGCAGGTCGTCGAGAAGCACAAGGCCACCACGATCTACACCGCGCCGACCGTCATCCGCAGCCTCATCGGCCAGGGCGACGAGTGGCCGATGAAGCACCCCATGGAGTCCCTGCGCCTGATGGCCTCGGTGGGCGAGCCCATCGATCCCAACAGCTGGATGTGGTACTACGAGAAGGTGGGCAAGGGCCGCATCCCGCTGAGCGACACGTGGTGGCAGACCGAGACCGGCGGCCACATGATCGCCCCGCTGGCCGGCGCCATGACCCTCAAGCCGGGCTCCGCCGGTCGTCCCTTCTTCGGCGTGCAGACCGCCGTGCTGACCGACAAGGGTGAGCCGGCCGACGTCGGTGAGGACGGGCACCTCGTCATCACCGCTCCGTGGCCGGGCATGATCCGCGGCACCTGGGGCGACGAGGACGGCAAGCGCTTCAAGGACGTCTACTTCTCGATGTTCCCGGGCTACTTCACCACCGGTGACGGCTGCGCCATCGACGCCGACGGCGATCACTGGCTCAAGGGCCGCATCGACGACGTGCTCAACGTCTCCGGCCACCGCATCGGCACCTCGGATGTCGAGGGCGCGCTCGTGAGCGCTCCCCAGGTCGCCGAGGCCGCAGTGGTGGGCTACCCGCACCCGATCAAGGGCACCGGCATTTACGCCTACGTCGTGCTCAACGACGGCGTCGAGCCGAACGACGACCTCAAGAAGTCCCTCGTCGTGCACGTGCGCAAGGTCGTGGGCCCCATCGCCACGCCCGACAAGATGCAGTTCGCCGCGACCGGCCTGCCGAAGACCCGCTCGGGCAAGATCATGCGCCGCATCCTGCGCAAGATCGCCGAGGGCGAGTTCGACGCTCTGGGCGACACGTCGACGCTGGCCGATCCGGCCGTCGTCGACGACCTCAAGGCCAACAAGCAGTAGTCTCGCGCTCCAGAGACCAGCGCCTCGGGAGGGCGGGCGGCCGGCAGGCCGCCCGCCCTCTTCGCGTCGGGCGCTGCGCTCAGGGGCTGGGCGACGCCGACGGCGTCGCCGTCGACGCGGGGGCGCCCGTGGAGACCACGATGCCGACGCTGCTGCCCGGCGCGGCGACCACCCCGGCCTGTGGGTCCTGCGAGACCACGGTGCCCGCCGGCACGGTCGCGCTCTCCGCCTGGCTGACCACGACTATGAAGCCGGCGTTGGTCAGCTGCGCCTCGGCGCCGGCCTGCGAGCTCCCGACGACGTTCGGCACCGCCACCGGCGTCGCCGTCGGCGCCGGGGCGCCGGCGACGTCGAGATCCACGGCCGAGCCCTCCTCGACCTCAGCGCCCGCCGCCGGCGACTGCGCGACGACCGTGCCCTCCGCGTCCTCCTCGCTCTGGACGCGGGTGATCCTGCCGCTGGTGAGGCCGGCGTCGGCGAGCGTGGCCCCGGCCTGCTGCGAGGTCATGCCCGTCACGTCCGGGACCGTGACGTCGTCGCCGCCCCCGAACGCGCCGAGCGCCCAGGCGATCGCGAGCGCGGCCAGCGCGGCGATGACCACGAGCAGGATCCAGAGCCAGGCCCGGCTCGGGCGACGCTCGACCACGGTCTCCTGCACCTGAGCCGAACGCAGCACGCGCTCGACGTCGGCCTGGAACTGCGCTGCCGTGCCGCGCGCGCCCGGGTCTTTGTCGAGCGCGCGCATGACGACCTGCGCGAGCGCCGGCGGCACCTCGGGGTTGAGGAGCTGCGGCGGCCGCACCACGCCGTCCAGCTGCTCCTGCGCGACGACACTGGCGTCGGCGCCCTCGAACGCGTGGCGGCCGGTGAGCAGCAGGTAGGCCACGAGGCCGAGCCGGTACACGTCCGAGGCCGGTGACGGCGCCCTCCCGGTCACTTCCTCCGGGCTGAGGTAGCGCGCCACCTCGGGCGCGACGCCCGGCCGGAGGTCCGGCGGTGGGTACGCCCCCGCCAGGCCGGCGCCGGTGAGCTTGATGGTGCCGTCGGCCGCGCGCACGACCGACGTGGGGTCGACGCCACCGTGCACCGCGCCGCGCTCGTGGAGCGCGGCGAGGCCGGCGGCGGCGGAGGCCGCCGCGAGCGCCGCGCCCGGCACCGGGAGCGGCCCCCGAGCGGCGAGGGTCGCGGCGTCGGTCCCCCCGGGATCCTCCGCGACGACGTAGCAGTCCGGGCCCTCGCGGCCGGCGTCGACGACGGCGGCGAGGTCGAGGTGGCGCACCGATCTCACCACGCCCACGGTGCGCAGGAAGACGTCAGGGTCGGGCGGCCGGACGATGGTGACGACCACCGGCCGCCCCTGCGCGTCCTCGCCCGCGTACGCCGCGGCGGCGCGGCCCGCAGGCAGACGCCTCTTGGTCCTGTAGCGCTGCGCGTAGATGGGCTCGGACATGCCGCCTCCTTGGGACCGGAGTTCTGTTCGGCCCGGTCTTACCCGAGTCGGAGGGCAGGAAACGTCGGCCCGTGCAGCCGGAGAGGGTGAACCGCGCGCCCGCAAGCGTTAAACTTCACAAGAAGCTCGAGCCGGACACCCAACGCGCGGAGCAGCTCACCGCCGAGGCCCCGCAGTCGCGCTCGGACTCACCCCGCGGGTCGCGGGCCGGCGGCTCGTCGTGGACGCACGACGCGGC
>DASUMX010000277.1:0-6417 GCA_036277455.1 Thermoleophilia bacterium | reverse complement strand
CGCACGCGCACGTAGAGGTCGCCGGCCGGGCCGCCGCGAAGGCCGGCCTCTCCCCTGCCCTTGATGCGGATCTTGCTGCCGTCCTTGACGCCCGCCGGGATCTTGACGTTGTACCGGCGGGTCTTGTTCTGCACGCCCGTGCCGTGGCACGTGGCGCACGGGCTCTCGACGATCGTGCCCTGCCCGTGACAGCGGGGGCACGGCTCGGACATGGCGAACGGCCCCTGGTTGCGCGCCACCATGCCGCGGCCCTGGCACTCCGGGCAGACCTTGGGCGTCGTGCCCGGCTTGGCGCCGCTGCCGTGACAGGTCTCGCACCGGTCGGCCTTGTCGACCGGGACGCGCACGGTCACGCCGTTCAGCGCGTCCTCGAACGACACGGTGACGTTGGCCTGCAGGTCGTCGCCCCGCTCGGCCGCCCGGCGCCGGCCGCGGCCGGCGCCGCCCGCCGCGCCCCCGAAGAGATTGCCGAGGATGTCGCCGAGGTCGCCCACGTCGAACTGGACGTTGCCCTGGTTGAACGTCCGCGGGTCGAAGCCCTGGTAACCGCCGGCGCCGGGACGGAAGCCCCCGCCGCCCGGCCCCGCTCCGAACGCGCCGAGCCGGCTGAGCTCGTCGTACTGCTTGCGCTTCTCGGGATCGGACAGCGTCTCGTACGCGGTGCTGACCTCCTTGAACTTCTCCTCGGCCGCCGTGTTGCCCGGGTTCTTGTCCGGGTGATGCTGGCGCGCGAGCTTGCGGAACGCCTTCTTGATCTCGTCCTGCGAGGCGTTCTTGGAGACGCCCAGCGTCTGGTAGTGATCCGACATCTCCGCCTGCTAGCTCGCGACGATGACCTTGGCCGGCCGCAGCAGCTTGCCGTGCAGCAGGTAGCCGCGCTCCAGCACCTGGGTCACGGTGCCCTCGGGATGCTCGGCCGACGCCTGGGCCATGATCGCTTCGTGGTACTCCGGGTCGAACGACGTGCCCGGTTCGACCGCTATCTCTTCGAGGCCGTGACCGGCCAGCGTGCCGCGCAGCTGGTCGCCGACCAGGCCGAGGCCGGCCAGGAGCTGGCCCTCCCCGTGCTTGTCCCCGGCCTCGAGCGCGCGGCTGAGGTTGTCCATGACCGGCAGCAAGGACTCGACGACCGTCTCGGCGGCGCGCAGGCGCAGCTCTTCGTTGTCGCGCTGCACGCGCTTGCGGTAGTTGTCGAACTCGGCCTTGAGCCGCCGCAGGTGGTCGAGGTACTCGTCGCGCTCGCGCGCGACCGCGGCGAGCTCGGCGGACTCGGCGGCCTCATCCGCCGGCGCAGGCTCTTCCGCGGCGGCGGTGGCCTCTGTCTCGTCCGGAGCCTCGGCCGGCTTGGCCTCGGCCTCGGCGGCCTTGGCGCGCTTCTGGTCCTTCGTCGTGTGCTTCCTGTCCGTCATGTCCGTTCTCTGTCTCGTCGCTGGTGCGACCCTGGGGTCGCTCGATCTCGCAGGAGAGTCCCGGCGGGGCGGCGGCGCTGCGCCCCCGCCCCGCCGGTCCGCGCAGGTCAGCTCGTGGCCCCGCCCTCCGACTTGGAGGCCTCGACCGTCTTCTTGGCCTTGACCTCGATGCGCTGCGGCTGCTCCTCCTCGGCCTTCGGTACGGTCACCGTGAGGATGCCGTCGTCGTAGCCGGCCTGGATCTCGTTGGCCTTGACGCCCTGCGGGAGCGCGAGGCTCCGCTGGAAGCTGCCGAAGCGGCGCTCGACGCGGTAGTAGCGCTCGTCCTCGACCTCCTCCTCGAACTTGCGCTCGCCCTTGATGGTGAGCACGTTGTCCTCGACCTCGATCTCGATGTCGTCGGGGTCCATGCCGGCGAGCTCGGCCTTGAGGACGACGGCGTCCTTCCTGTCGAAGACGTCCACCGCCGGCAGCCAGCTCTCCTGGCGGCCGCCCCAGACCTGGTCCACCAGCCGGTTGAACTGGTTCTGGACCTGGGTCATCTCGCGAAACGGGTCCCATCTGATGATCGCCATGGTCGACACCTCCTCTGGATGTCGGGGGTTGAGGCGGGCGGCGCCGGCGTCAGCGGCCGCCCGCCGTTCCTTGCGTCCTTACTTGCTCTCGTCCTCGTCGATGACCTCGTAGTCGGCCTCTTCGACGTTCTCGTCCTCCGCCGCCGGGCCGGAGCCGTCGGAGCTCGCCGCCTGCTCCTGCTGGGCCTGCTGATAGACGGCCTCGGCGAGCTTGTGCGACGCCTGCATCAGCGCGTCCGTCTTCGCCTGGATGGCGTCCATGTCGTCGCCCTCGAGCGCGGTCTTGAGCTCGCCCGCCGCCGACTCGATCTCGGCCTTGGTCGAGGCGTCGACTCTGTCGCCCATGTCGCGCAGCGACTTCTCGGTGCTGTACAGCAGGTTCTCGGCGTTGTTCTTGACGTCGGCCATCTCGCGTGCCTTCTTGTCCTCATCGGCGTGCGCGTCGGCGTCCTTCATCATCTGCTCGATGTCCTGCTCGCTGAGGCCGCTGGAGGCGGTGATGGTGATCTTCTGCTCGTTGCCGGTGCCGAGGTCTTTGGCGGCCACGTGCACGATGCCGTTGGCGTCGATGTCGAAGGTGACCTCGATCTGCGGCATGCCGCGCGGCGCCAGCGGGATGCCCACGAGCTGGAACTTGCCCAGCGTCTTGTTGTAGGCCGCCATGTCGCGCTCGCCCTGGAGCACGTGGATCTCGACGCTCGTCTGGTTGTCGTCCGCGGTGCTGAAGATCTCGCTCTTCTTGGTCGGGATCGTGGTGTTGCGGTCGATGAGCCGGGTGAACACGCCGCCCTTGGTCTCGATGCCGAGGCTGAGCGGCGTGACGTCGAGCAGCAGCACGTCCTTGACCTCGCCGGCCAGCACGCCGCCCTGGATGGCAGCGCCGACGGCGACGACCTCGTCCGGGTTGACGCCCTTGTGCGGATCCTTGCCGATGAGCTCCTTGACCTTCTCCTGCACCGCCGGCACACGGGTCATGCCGCCGACGAGGATCACGTCGTGGATCTCGCCCTTGCTGAGGCCGGCGTCCTTGATGGCGGCGTTGACCGGCGCCACCACGCGCTCGACCAGGTCGTGCGTGAGCTCGTCGAACTTCGCCCGCGTCAGCGTGAGGTCGAGGTGCTTGGGCCCGTTCTCGTCGGCCGTGATGAACGGCAGGTTGACGGCCGAGCTCATCGTCGTCGAGAGCTCGATCTTGGCCTTCTCGGCGGCCTCGTACAGCCGCTGCAGCGCCATCTTGTCGACGCTCAGGTCGATGCCCTGGCTCTGCTTGAACTCCGCGACCATCCAGTCGACGACCGCTTTGTCGAAGTTGTCGCCGCCGAGGTGCGTGTCGCCGTTGGTGGAGCGCACCTCGAACACTCCCTCCCCGAGGTCGAGGATGGAGACGTCGAAGGTGCCGCCGCCCAGGTCGAACACGAGGATCGTCTGGTCGCGCTCCTTGTCGAGCCCGTAGGCGAGCGCGGCCGCGGTGGGCTCGTTGATGATGCGCTTGACGTCGAGCCCGGCGATCTTGCCGGCGTCCTTGGTCGCCTGGCGCTGCGAGTCGTTGAAGTAGGCCGGCACGGTGACGACCGCCTCGGTGACCTTCTCGCCCAGGTACTCCTCGGCGTCCCGCTTGAGCTTCTGCAGGATCATCGCGGAGATCTCCGGCGGCGAGTAGGTCTTGCCGCCGATGTCCACGGAGGCGTCGCCGTTGGAGGCCTTGACCACGTGATACGGCACGATCTTCATCTCTTCGGAGACGTCGCCGTACTTGCGGCCCATGAAGCGCTTGATCGAGAACACGGTGTTCTCGGGGTTGGTGACCGCCTGACGACGGGCGACGCTGCCTACCAGGCGCTCGCCGCTCTTCGAGAACGCGACCACGGACGGCGTGGTGCGACCGCCCTCACTGTTCGGGATGACGGTCGGCTCGCCGCCTTCGAGCACGGCCATCGCGCTGTTGGTCGTGCCGAGGTCGATGCCGATGACTTTGGCCATGGAACTTCCTCCTTGGGGGACTACTCTGGACCGAAGCATAAAATCTGAGTCATACGTTGTCAAATTTGTACCCTCGCCGACGGGCGTCAAAACCCTCGACTGGGGCGATGCTCCCCTCCGCACCGCCAACGGTTTTCCTTCCCTCGTGTGTGGGCAGGTCATCTGGACCGGGAGGGGAGGACCGTGGAGACGAGGGTGCCCGGCAGCGTCTGCACAGGCTCGGCAGGCGCTCGGCGCAACATTGCTAAATGTTTGCTAACACCCACCAAATCCTGTATACCTCCACGGGTAGACCGGCATACCCCCCCGGGTGCGCCGGTCTGCGAGCCGACGATGGGGACCTGGAGCACCGACATCCCGCGGACGACCATGTGCAACGCAGCACATGCGCACGCCCGCCCTCGCCCTCTTCCCCATCTCGCCTCAACGCACGAATGTCGCCTCGCGTCGCCCGGGCTTCGCGAGGCGTGTTCGATCGATGATCCGCTTCGGGAGGGGAGGTGATCAATGAGAGCGGACAGGCTTTCCCATCCCGTCAAACCCAGTAAGGAGGTGTCAATGACAAAGCGACTACTTGTCGTTGTAGCCGTCGCCGTGGCAGTTCTCGTGCTGGCGGTGCCCGCGATGGCCTTCAACGGCTTCCGCGAGGAATACACGACCAGCGATGTGTGCGCGGGCTGCCATTCCGGCACGGCCGGCGAGTGGGCCGAGACCAAGCACGGCGAGAACGAGGCCTACGAAGAGGTCAAGGACCGCGCGGTCAACGGCTCGGTCTGTCAGGGCTGCCACACCTCCAACTTCGATCCGGCAAAGGCCATCCCCACGCCTACCGCGACCACGACAGCCGTTGCTCCCGCTCCGGCGGCCACCAATGTGGCCTGGGGCGTGGACCAGTCGGAGGTCGGGATGCCGCAGGCCACGGGCGAAGCCCCCTGGTCGGAGAACATGATCGGCTGCTCGTCGTGTCACTACAACGCGAGCACGGCACACAGTGTCCCGCTCGGAGAGATGGCCAATTCCGACATCTGCGGCGCCTGCCACTCGCGCTACTCGTACACGGTCGACACCTTCTCGGTGACGCCGATCCCGTACGTGAGGATCGACGGCGCGGGGAGTCCTATCCCCAACCCGTCGCCGACCTCCCTGATCCAGCCGCAGATGGCTCTGGGGTACCCGATGCTCGGCTCACCGGCTCCTGCTCCGGCGACCGGCTGGGATCCCGCCGCGCCGCTGAGCGACTACCTCAACATCCCGGCCGCGGGCTGGACCCCGATGCCTGACCCGTCAGCTACCTCCGCGGGTTACGGCAGGCTCTCGACGTTCTGGAACGTCGACGGTGTCGAGCAGAAGTGGCAGCAGGTGACGCACGAGCTGGCCTCCGGTCAGTATCCGGAGTGGGCCAACGAAGGCCACGCCGATGCCCTCACGGGCCTCACCAGCCAGCCCTTCTGGGGCTTCCTGCCCGAAGAGACGAAGCAGGAGTGCCTCGAGTGCCACTCGACCGACTACGTCCTCCTCGAGGAGGCCGGCGAGGACCCCACCAGCGCCGATGCCAAGTACGGCGTCACCTGCGTGGGCTGCCATGCACCGCATGAAGCCGGCACGATCCAGGGCGCCTGGAGCGAGCACGCCAATGCCCAGCTCCGCGACGACGCGTCGCTCGAGGGCGAGGGCAGCGACCTGTGCACCAAGTGCCACAACGGGGAGATCCCCGAGGGCACGACGGCGTCGCCGGGTACCGAGATCCATCATCCGATGAAGGAGATGATCGACGGCTACGGCGCCATCGATGTGTCTTCGTTCCCGAGCGTCCACAAGGGCAAGTGCATCGAGTGCCACATGCCGCCGACGTACTGGCAGCGCGGCAGCGTGCAGAACGGCGCCAACCACACGTTCGACATCATCGAGCCCAAGGATGCTGTCGAAGCTTCGCCGGTGCCGGTCACCACGGCCGTGGCCACCGCGACCGCAACACCGGTCCCGGGCGGCACTCCCGTCCTCACCGTCACCAGCAGGGTGACGTGGGACAGCATGCCGTACTCGGCCTGCAGCACGTGCCACAACGGGAACACCAAACCGTCGCCGAGGGCCATCGCAACGGCGACCGCGACCCCGAATCCGACGGCCAGCCCGTTGAGGGTCAACGTCACGATCGACCAGATGGCTGACGGCGCGCCGATCTACGCCTCCAGCACCAATGAGTGGTCGCCTGGCGGCGACAAGGCTCTCTGGCTGCAGGAGACCATCGACCAGCGTCAGGCCTGGACCAAGGCCAAGATCGACGCGATCTGGGCGGTGCTCGACGCAGTAGCCGTCGACAACGGCTACGCCGATGCGGGGGCTGCCCGCGATGCTCTCGTCGAACAGCCTTCGAACACCTGGACCACGACCGTGCGCGCCTTCCTCAGCAGCTTCACGAACGTCGAGTTCGTGGAGAGCGAGGGCAGCTTCGG
>DASUMX010000276.1:0-7489 GCA_036277455.1 Thermoleophilia bacterium | reverse complement strand
GGCCTTCTTGAGACGACCCTTGCTCTCGTCTGCCGTGCCTCCCATGGAAGCACCTCCTCTGTGATTCGGCCTGGTACACACATTCCCGCAGAGACCCAGAGGTGGTGGCATCCCCGTTGCCATCCCTGGGACCCTCGTCGTCGGCTGCGCACCGCCCAACGGTGACTATTGGGCGGCTGAGGGGTTACAACCATGTTCGGATGCCGCAGACGAGAATGCGGCGCCGGAACACGGGAGGTGCGCCATGCCACAGTACGTCATACTCTCCAACCTGACCGCCAAAGGACTAGCCGACCTCAAGGGCGGGCCGGCACGGTACCAGTCTGTCGTCAAGGCCATCGAGGCCGCCGGCGGCAAGGTGCTCAGCTTCCATGCCACGATGGGCGCCTACGACTACGTGATGGTGGCCGAGGGCCCGAGCGATGAGTTCGCGGCCCTCATGTCGATGTCGACCGCCGCTCAGGGTTACGTCACCACGCAGACACTCCGCGCCTTCACGCCCGAGGAGTTCGCCGGCCTCGTCGGCAAGCTGCCCTGACGGCCGGGTGCGTGCGGGGCGCAGACGCGCGAGGAGTCGGCGGGCCTGCGGGCCCGCCCTCTCCTCGCGTCGCCATGTGTGTAATGGTGTGCAGATTCGGTAGAATCCGTGACGAAACGACGGCGCGTCCAGCGCCCACAACCCCCTGAAGGAGACCTTCCATGGCGTACGCAGAGGATTTCGAGAGAGCCCTCCAGGTGGGCCGTCCTCCCAACATCACGTCCTTGTTCCCGAACTCCAAGGCGCTGATCGTCAGCGGCAAGGTCGTCGACCGCGCCATGCGCGCCAAGGGCAAGGCCATCGCCATGGCCGCCAACGGGCGCAACTCCTTCGTCATCCGCGGCGCGCTGCGGGCCGCGCAGCGGGCCAACGCCGCGCTCATCATCGAGATCGCCAAGTCCGAGGGCGGGCAGAAGGCCTACTGCGCCGTGAACTACTGGAACATGGCGCGCGTCGTCGACGCCCTCTGCAACGAGATGGGCATCACCATCCCGGTCGCGGTGCACGCCGACCACTACGGGATGAAGAACGAGAAGGACCTCGCCCAGGCCCTGGTCGAGATCCCCACGATGTTCGAGGCGGGCATCACGTCCATCGCCATCGACGCCTCCCACCAGCCCAACGACCAGAACCTGCTGGCCAACCTCGCCGTCAACTCGAAGATCCCGGCGTGGGCGGGGCTCGAGACCGAGATCGGCGAGATCAAGGGCTCCACGGGCCTCTCCACCCCAGCCGAGGCGCTGTTCCTCATCCAGGGGCTCAACGCGCACGGCATCGCCGCCGACTGGATCGCCCTGAACAACGGCACCACCCACGGCATCGAGGCGTCGGATGCCGGCATCCAGGTCGGGCTCACTGCTGAGGTCCACAAGGTCCTCGAGCCGTACAACGTGAGCGGCGCCCAGCACGGCACGTCGGGCAACAGCTCGGACCGCCTGCGCGAGATCGCGGCCCAGACGCACACCACCAAGGCCAACGTGGCCACCGCCCTGCAGATGATCAGCTGGGGCCTCGAGGTCAACGACTACGGCAACGCGCAACTCGACGCCGACGGTGGCTTCATCAAGGTCGAGGGCGAGGGCGTGACCGAGGAGATGTGGGCCGAGGTGGTCGCCTACGCCGACGAGCGCGGCTGGAAGAAGGGGGACTACAAGAACCTCAACCTGCCGTTCGAGAGCAAGTTCCTGGCGCAGCCGGCGGAGATCCGCGAGCGGATGGCCAGGCGCGTGGAGGACTTCGCCTACAAGATGATGACCGAGGTGCTGGGCGGCGGCGACACCGCGCCGCTCGCCGTCGAGGCGATCCTCGCCGCCGGCTCCTACGACCTCGGCCCCAAGGCCCAGCGGATCGAGGACCCGGCGGACTGGACCGACGAGAAGATCGTCGAGAGGGCGAAGTCGCTGGACAGCGACAAGGGCGCCGCGGGCGACTTCGACGACTGAGTGACCGTCCTCGGGGTCAAGCTTCGGCGAGCCGAGGGCCGAGGCCACGCGCGCCGCGGCGCGCGTGGCCTTCGGCTCGCGGCCCTCGTCACGTGTCTGGCCGGTGTGCTGCTCGGCGCCGCCCTCCTCCCCTCCGCGGCAGGTGCAGCCGAGGGACTCGAGTGGCAGCACGCGCTGTGGACCGCCGCGCAGCTGCGGGCCGAACGGCCATCGGATCCCGTGGTCGTCCTGCTGGGTGGCTCCGCCGCCCGCGAGGCCGTGGTCAACGATGTCAGCTGGGCCGCCGACGTGCAGAGGCTCGGGGGCGGGCCGGTGGCGACCTACAATCTCAGCTCCCGCCTGCGGACGTTCGAGCAGGATGTCGCCCTGGTCAAGGCGCTGCCGGAGATCCCTCTCATCGTCTTCATCGGGATCAACGCCGGCCGGTTCGCCAGTCCGTTCACCACCACCACCGAGACCACTCCGCCGGCAGCCAAGCCCTCGTGGGTCCGCCACCACTACCGGAGCGCGAAGATCTGGACGCCGGAGCGCAAGCAGGAGCGCGTCAGGTTCTGGCTCGACCATCGCCAGGAGGTGTTCGACGAGCGCTACTCCGATCACCTCGCCGACCTGGACCGGCTCATCGGCACGTCCGTGAGGCGCGGATACACGACCGTGGTCCTTGCTCTGCCGCGCAACCTCGTCGCCATGGACCACGCTCTCGACGAATCCATCGACCGTTACCTGAGGGACGGCCGGCGCCTCGCGAGGAAGCACGACGCCGGTTTCGTCGACTTCGTGCCGGAGCTGCGCCTGGCCGACGACGACTTCTACGATCTGGACCACCTCGTGGGCTCCGGACGGGAGACGTATCAGGCGCGGCTCGCGCTCGAGACCGTGCGCCTGCTCGGGTCCGTCCCGGCGGAGGCCGCGCCCTCCCCCACGGCGTCACCCGCCGGGGCCGCGGACACAGGCTTGACGACCCGGGTCGGCGGCGCGAAGACCCTGCTGCCGCTGGCCTCCGCGTTCGTCCTGCTCGGCGTGGTGCTCGCGACGTTGCGTCGCCGCGCCGTGGTCCGGCGCAGGAGGTGACGGAGGCCGGCGCGGCCCGCATGACGCACCCCGACGGGCTCAGAGCTCCGCTGACCCGCCGGGGAGCCCGCCGTCGTCCTCGACCAGCGCGCCGTAGGTCTCCGGCCGCCGGCACTCGCTGCCCCACACCTCCCGGCGGCGCCAGGCGCGCAGCGCTCCGAGGTCGAGGCGGACGACGCAGACCTCCTCCGCCTCCCCCGCCTCGAAGACGCGCGTGTCGCGGCTGCGCCCCTCAGCGTCGAAGGCGATGGGGTCGACCACCGTCGAGTGGCCGTTCTCCTGCGGCGCCGCGTAGTTGGCCACGGCGACCGCGACAGAGTTCTCGAACGCCCGCGCGCGCACCTGGCCGAGGCGGTTCGCCTCGAGCTCGCAGGCGTTGGGCACGAGGATGAGCTCGGCGCCGCCCAGGGCGAGCACGCGCGCCGCCTCCGGGAACTCGCGGTCGAAGCAGATCAGCGCGCCCACCGCCACGGCGCCGGCGCGCGTCTCCAGCCGGGCGACCGGGAATCCCGTGCCCGGCGCCAGCGCCTGCTCCGGCAGGTCGAAGCTGCAGATGTGCACCTTGGCGTACCTGAGCGCCTCGCGGCCGCTCGCGTCGAACAGCGTGACGGTGTTGCGCGGTCCTTCAGCCCACCGCTCGAGGTACGTCACGCCGATCGCCATGCGCGACTCCGCGGCGAGGTCCGCGTGGGCGACGAGCCAAGGGTCGTCGCCGGCGATCGCCTGCGCCCGCCAGCGCTCCAGGTCGCCGTCGCAGAAGGCGTAGCCGGTGCTCCACAGCTCCGGGAACAGCGCGACGTCGGCGCCGGCCGCGGCGGCGCGGCGGCAGGCGACGAGACCACGCTCGAGGCTCGCCTCGCGGTCGTAGCCCGAGCCGGCGAGCTGCAGCAGCGCGATGCGGAGCTCGGCCGCGCTCACTCCCGCGCCGCCTCCCCCCCGCGCGCCGCGCGGACGAACACCGTCGTCTCGCCCGGCTGCAGGACGCGCACGTCGACCTCCGGCGCGAGGTGCGCCGCGTAGCGAGCGAACGCGTGCGGCCACTCGCTCCACTTGGCGTTGAACTCCGGCGGGAGCCACGGCGGGTAGATCGTGCCCCAGTGCACCGGGACGCAGGCGGCCGGGCGCAGCAACTCGAGCGCCTTGGCCGCCGAGAGCGGGTTGAGGTGGTCGCTGGGCAGGCGCGGGCCCCACCCGCCCACGGGCAGCACGGCGACGTCGATGGGCGCCAGGTCGCGCATGCCGTCGTAGAGGCCGGTGTCGCCGGCGAAATAGGCGCTGAGCCCGCCCTCGACGACGTACCCCAGGGCGGGCGAATCCGCGGCCAGCGGATAACGCGTGCCGGCGTGGTCGGCGGGGACGGCCCTCACGCGTACGCGCGCACGGCCCGGCGACCCGCCGGCGCCGGCCGGGCCGACCTCCACCTCGTCCCCCGCCTCCATCTCCAGCGGCACGAAGCCGAGCCGCCGCAGCAGCGGGCCGACGCCGCGCGGCGCGACCACCGGCGTCCTCCGGTCGACGAGCCGGAGCGACGGCACGTCCAGGTGGTCGAGGTGCGCGTGCGAGATGAGCACGGCGTCCAGGTCACGACGCACCGCCGGCGGCGGCACGGGGCTGCGCCGGATGAGGACGCCGATGCGCTTGCGCAGCAACGGGTCCGTGAGCAGCCGGACTCCGTCCATCTCGAGGAGCACGGTGGCGTGCCCCGCGAACGTCACCGAGAGTGTGGGGGTCGCGGTCCGCGCGCTCATGGCCTCACTCTACCCGAGACGGGGTACTGACCATCTACGCACGCGACCACCGACGGAGGCGAGAAGCATGGCAGACAGAGTCAAGGAGATCCTCAGCTGGTACAGGTCCGAGAACCCCGGCACGCTCACCAACCTCTACCGCATGCTGGACCACGGGACGCTCGCCGGCACGGGCAAGATGGTCATCCTCCCCGTCGACCAGGGCTTCGAGCACGGGCCGGCGCGCAGCTTCGCCCCGAATCCCCCCGGCTACGACCCCCGCTATCACTTCCAGCTCGCGCTCGACGCCGGCACGAACGCCTATGCAGCGCCCCTCGGCTTCCTCGAGGCGGGCGCGGCCGAGTACGCCGGCCGCGTGCCGCTGATCCTCAAGGCCAACAACTCGGATTCGCTCTACGGCGGGTCCGACCCCATCCCGGCGGTCACGGCCTCGGTACAGGACGCCCTGCGCCTCGGCGCGGTGGCCATCGGCTTCACCATCTACCCGGCCTCGGCCGCCCGCAACGACATGTACGAGGAGCTGCGCGAGCTCACGCTCGAGGCCAAGGAGGCCGGCCTCGTGGTGGTCGTGTGGAGCTACCCCCGCGGGTCCGGCATCAGCAAGCAGGGCGAGACCGCCGTCGATGTGTGCGCCTACGCCGCGCAGATCGCCGCCCAGCTCGGCGCCCACATCATCAAGGTCAAGCCGCCGACGGAGCACATCGAGCTCGACGCCGCGCGCAAGGTCTACGAGGCGCAGGGCATCCGGGTCGGCACGCTGGCCGAGCGCGTCGAGCACGTGATCCAGAGCGCGTTCGACGGCCGCCGCATCGTCATCTTCTCCGGCGGTGAGGCCAAGGGCGTCGACGCCGTCCTGGAGGAGAACCGGCAGACGGCGCTCGGCGGCGGGTTCGGCACCATCATGGGCCGCAACTCGTTCCAGCGCCCCCACGACGAGGCCGTGAAGCTGCTCCGGGACGTCATGGAGATCCACCGCACCACTTGGCCGAGCTGAGAGGCCGCGAGGCCGGGGCCGGAGAGACCGCGAGTCCGAGAGCCTGAGAGGCCGCCGCGCGGAGACCGGGGCGACCGGCGAGTCAGCCGAGGCCCAGCACGCGGCGGATGTTCGCCTTGGCCTCCTGCGGGCTCGGGTCGTGCGGGTACGTGGTCTCGGCCTCGAAGAGGCGGCCGAGTCGCAGCCCGCCGCGGACCTCGTGCATCGCCAGCGGGTCGGCGAGGTCGGCGACGCCGACGCCGAGCGCGTCGGCGACGGTCCGCTTGGCTTCCTTGAGTCGCATGCCCTTCGCCATCTCGAGGCGCGCCACCAGGTCTCCGGCGGCGCGCAACCCGTTCATCCCCGAGGCGACGGCGTGCGCGACCGGCATGCCGAAGGTATCTCCCGACCCCACCTACAAGCCGTCGACCTTGAGGATGTCGACGCAGGCGCGCGAGCACCGCGAGACCGCGTCGACGGGGCTGAACGCGAACATGGGCACGCCGCCGACGCCCATGCCCACGTTGGCGTGGACCGGGATGCGGGCGGCGTCCATGCACGGCTTCATGAACGTGAGCGCACGGGCCACGTTCCAGGCCACGGTGCGGCTGGTGTTCACGTTGACGGCCGGCCCGAAGATCGTGGCGCCGGCCTCCTGGACGACGCGGCACTGCCCCTCCGGCTTGAGCCCGGCCAGCCGCGTGCCGCGATACTCGAGCTCGCCGTGCGTGCCGAGCACGACCTCCCCGGCCATGCCGACCATGATGCCCATGGCTGGGTACTTCGCGCGCAGGCGTTCCACGGCGAGCAGGGTCGCCAGGAGGTCGGCGTCGCCGGCGGCGCCGGCGGTGTCGAAGTTGATTCCGTCGGCGCCGGCCTCGGCCATCGCGCCGGCGACGTGGACCATGTCCTCCACGGCGAGCTCGACCGCCTCCTCCTGCGCCGCCCGCGCCTCGTCGATGCGCAGCGCCGGCAGGAGCTCCGACCAGTTGCCGCACGGGCCGTCCGGCCGCGAGTACCTGCCGAGGTCCGGCTGGGCGCCGTAGTGCACCGGGATGGTGACGCGCTCCTGCGCCTCCTTCATCGCCTGCTGCTCGGCGCCGGCGATCGTCTTGACCGCCTTGTAGGAGTAGTCGATGTGGTAGAGCTCGCAGGTGTCCGCTCCGAGACACTGCTCGTACTGCACCAGCGCGTCGATCCGGCTCCCCTGCTGCGGCGTGCCGCTGCCGTCGAAGCTGAGCACGACCTCGTCGCCGATGTCGACGGCCGAGAAGCGCGCGCGGCTGGTGAAGATGTCCAGGAGGTGATCGAGCTCGTCCGCGCGCAGCTCCGGAGCGCGCGCCCGTGAGGCGGCCGCGCGCGTGCCCTCCTCCAGCTCGGCCCTGAGCTCACTGCGCGTCAGCGCGACGGCTGAGCCGTCCCCCTGACGCGTCACGATCGGAGATTCCACACCGCCCCCTGCCGTCGCCGGCGCTCCCTCTCCCCGCCTCGTCCTGCCCTTGCCCAGATGCTACGCACGCCCGTCCCCCGGCGCAATGGGTGGTCCCACTCGCGGGGCGCACCTAGCGCCACCACACGCCCGGAGCGCCGTCTTGACACCCGGCCGACCGCGCCGATATCGTCCAGAGAGCTTTCGGTTAGTTATACGACTAACTAACGAGGATCGCCCCGCGGTCGGGGGACGACGGGAGGATCTATGGCGCAGCGCATCCCGACG
>DASUMX010000275.1:0-6233 GCA_036277455.1 Thermoleophilia bacterium | reverse complement strand
TTCACACCACAATAGAGACGGTCGCGCAGCGGCGCAACTCCCCGCTCCGTTGGACCGCCCGCGGCCGCGCTGATAGCGTGCGGTGACCATGGCGACCTCCCGCGACGACCTGCGCGCGACACCCTCCGGCCTCAGCACCGCTGAGGCCGACCGCCGGCGCGCGGCCGGCCAGGGCAACGACGTCGAGATCAAGGCCGGCCGCACCTACGGCCGCATCGTCCGCGACAACGTCTTCAACTTCATCAACAACCTCTTCTACTTCCTCGGCATCCTGCTCCTGATCCTCGGCAAGCCGCTGGACGCGTTCGCGGTGGTGTTCGTGATCGGCGCCAACACCGTCATCAGCCTCTTCCAGGAGATCCGCGCCAAACGCGTCATGGACAAGATGGCGATCCTCCTGCGGCCCAAGGCGGACGTGCTGCGCGACGGGCGGCTCGTGGAGATCGACCCGTCGCAGGTGGTGCTCGGGGACGTCCTGCGGCTCGAGCCCGGCGACCAGGTGGTCGTGGACGGGCCGATGATCGGCCAGGGCCGCATGGAGGTCGACGAGAGCCTGCTCACCGGTGAGTCGGACCTCGTCACCAAGCACCCCGGCGACGAGCTCATGTCGGGCAGCTTCTGCATGACGGGCGGCGGCTACTACGAGGCCGCCCGCGTCGGCATGGACAGCTTCGCCAACCAGCTCACCGCCAAGGCGAAGGTCTTCAAGCGGGAGCTCACGCCGCTGCAGCGGCAGGTGGTGCAGATCGTGCGCATCCTGCTCATCGTGGTCATCGTCTTCGAGGCGCTGGTGTGGATCCGCAACGTCGCCGGCGGCGTGCCGTTCGTGGAGAGCGTGCGCATGTCCACCGTCATCCTGGCGCTCATCCCCAACGGGCTGGTGCTCAGCATCGCCCTCACCTACGCGCTCGGGGCGGTGCGGCTGCTCGGCAAGGACGTGCTCGTGCAGCAGTTCAACGCCGTCGAGAGCCTCAGCAACGTCGACGTGCTCTGCACCGACAAGACGGGGACGCTGACGTCGGGCGTGGTGACGTTCGAGGAACTGGCGGGACTGGGCGCCGACGACGCGCGCGCCGCGCGCCTGCTCGGCGCCTTCGCCGCCAGCACGACCGACGCCAACCGGACCATCGACGCGCTCCGCACCGCGCTCCCGGCGGAGCGCGTGCCGGCCGCGCACGAGGCCTTCTTCTCGTCCGAGCGCAAGTGGAGCGGCCTCGCCTTCGCCGACGGGGAGGCGCGCGGGACCTACGTGCTCGGCGCACCCGAGGTGCTGTCCCCGGCGCTCGGCGAGGGCGCCGGCGACGCCTGGCGCGCACAGACCGACGCGTGGGCCGCGCGCGGCCTGCGCGTCGTGCTCTTCGCCGGGCGGCAGGACCCCGTCGCGTTCAGCGACGACCCCGACGCCCCGCCCGTCCTGCCCCCCGGCCTCGAGGGGATCGCCCTCATCTGCTTCAGCGATGAGCTGCGGCCCGGCGTCCGCGGCACCCTCGAGGAGTTCTCGGACGCCGGCATCGACGTCAAGATCATCTCGGGAGACAACCCGAAGACGGTGGTCGCGCTCGCCACGCAAGCGGGAGTCCAGTCGCTGCGACGGCGTGTGGGTCTCGACTCCTACTGCGACATGGTCACGAGGCGGGTCGAGGAGGAGACGACCGGAGCCGAGCCCACGGCCCCAGAGGCCGCCCCAGCGGACACGCCCCCGCGCGATCTCGTCGCCGTCTCCGGGGCCGAGCTCGCCGAGCTCTCGCCGGAGGACTTCGCCGAGAAGGCCGACGAGGCCGGTATCTTCGGCCGCGTGACGCCCGAGCAGAAGCAGGACCTCGTGGAGGCCCTGCGCGACCGCGGGCGCTACGTCGCGATGATCGGCGACGGCGTCAACGACGTCATCGCGCTCAAGCAGGCCAACGTCGCCGTCGCCATGCAGGGCGGCAGCCAGGCCGCGCGCAGCGTCGGCGATCTCATCCTGATGAAGGACACCTTCGCGCCGCTCCCCTTCGCCTTCCGCGAGGGGCAGCGGATCATCAACGGCATGAACGACATCCTGCGCATCTTCATGGTGCGCATCTTCTTCAAGGCGGCGATGATCGCCATCGTCATGGGGATCGGAGGGTTCCCCTTCGCGCCGCGGCAGTCGGCACTGCTCTCGTTCTTCGGCGCCACGGTGCCGGCGATCGCCTTCGCGCTCTGGGCGCAGCCCGGGCCGACGCCCAAGGTGGGGCTGTTCAAGCTCCTGGCGCGCTTCGTGCTGCCCACCGTGGTCTTCATGACGGCGATCGGGACGGGGGTGTACCTGCTCTGGGCCGTCCCCGCGAAACGCGCCTATCTGGCGGACCACCCCGGCGCCGGCGCGAAGGAGCTCATCGAGAACGCCTACCCGCAGGCGATGACCGCGCTCACCATCTTCGCCTGCTTCGCGGCGATCTTCCTCATCCTGCTGATCGTGCCGCCCAACAGGTGGTGGAGCGGCGGCGCGGCCGTGGTGCGCAACGACTGGCGCATGGTCGGCGTCGTCGGCTTCCTGTTCGCGTGCATGGCCGTCGTCCTCGCCGTGCCGCTCGCGCACACGCTGTTCGAGATCACACCCCTGCCGTGGTGGCAGTACTTCGTGCTCCTCGGGTTCGCGTTCGGCTGGAGCCAGCTCTGCCTGCTGGTGTGGAAGGGCCACCTGCTGGACCGCTGGCTGGGGACCGCGGAAGACCCGGGGAACGTGTGCGCCAAGGCGGCGGCAGAGGCTGCGGCGGCGGGCGCCGCGGCGGAAGACGCGGCGGCGACCGACGCCGCGGCGAGCGCGGAGGCCGCCGCCCGCCGGTGACGGCGCGCCGGGGTCAGACGAGCCCGGCCGACGGGCACATCGGCGCGAGCGGGCACTCAGCGCAGGCCGGCCGCCGGGCGTGACAGACGCGGCGGCCGTGCCGCACGAGGTCCACGTGCACGGCGTACACCTGCTCCGCGTCGCCCGGTCCCGCGAGCTCGGTGAGCAGCGGGTGCGCCTGGTCCGCGGTCACCTGCTCGCCGATGATGCCGAGCCGCCGCGCCACGCGGTGCACGTGCGTGTCCACGGGCATGACCGGCCGCTGAAGCGCGAAGAGCAGCACGCAGGCGGCCGTCTTGGGCCCGACCCCCGGCAGCGCGACCAGGTAGTCCTGCGCCTCAAGGTCGCTCATCCCGTCGAGCTCGCTCAGATCGGGGGCGCCCGTCCGCTCGCTGATCGCCTCGAGGATGCGCTTGATGCGCGGCGCCTTGGTGTGCGCGAGCCCGCCGAGGGCGATGGCCTCCTCGATCTCCTCGGCGGACGCGTCGCGGGCCGCGGTCCACTCCGGGAACCGCGCCTTGAGCGCGGCGAACGTGCGCTCCGTGTTGACGTCGGCCGTGTTCTGGCTGAGCACCGTGAAGACGAGCTCGTCCACCGGCGGGTAGCGCGGCGAGAGCACGGGGCGGCCGTAGACGTCGTCGAGGATGTCGGCAGCCTGCTTGAGTCTCTCTGCGGGTGACGATGCTCCCATCGGCCGAAAGTATACCGCCGCGGATCGTCGTCCCCCGGCACCGGCGACCGCCCGCGGACCGGACTGCTCTCGCCGGGGCCTCTGATCGCGTAGATACAATGTCTCTACAAACGGGGTGCAACGGACGGGTCCCAGCCAAAACGTATCTACAATGTGGATACGTTCTGAGAGGACGCCGTGCACGCCCGTGCCCCGCGTCACGACCGGCCGCCGCACTCCGGGCCGCCCGGCCGAACGCATTTCGACCGCCCCAGCCGCGGGAATCCTCATCAGGAGGACCCATGAGGGGGTGATCGTGATGAAGGGCATCCTCGTGCTCAGCGGCTCGGGACCACTCCTGCTCCTGAGCTCGTATCCGGAGATCGACGATCCGCTGCTGATCGCCAAGCTGCGCGCCAAGGGACTCGCCAAGTTCCTCGCCTGGGAGGTCCCGGTGGACCACCTGCGAGACCTCTACGGCTACACCTTCCGCGACATCGTCGAGGAGCTCGAAGCGCGCGACGACATGCGCGTGCTCGACTTCGACGGGCATCGGATCTTCCTCAACCTGTCGCTGCTCGACCTCGGGCAGCACATCCTCTTCGAGGACCAGCACGTGCTGGCGGAGCGCTGAGCGGCGGCTGCTGCGGCGGCGTGGCCGGCGTGTGGGCCTACCGGCCCTCCTCGCCGGCCACCTGCCGCAGCATCAGGACGCCCTGCTCGCCTTCGCCGCCGCGGGCGAAGCCGCAGGCGGCGTAGAACGCTTCCGCTCCCGGGTTGTCGGCGAGCACCCAGACCACGCGGATGCCCGCCTCGAGAGCCCAGCGGAGCATCTCGCCGACGAGCGCGGCGCCGACGCCGCGCCGGCGGTGCGCCGAGCGCACGCCGACGGCGTACAGCAGGAGCTCCCGGCCCTCCCCCGACGGCAGCCGCAGGACGTGACAGAGGAGCTCGCCGACGAGGACGCCCTCCTCTTCCGCGACCCAGTGGAGCACGGACGGGTCGCTGAGGTAGGCCGTCGCCTCGTCCGGCGGCAGCGGCGGCTCGGGCGCGGACGCACCCGGCAGGTCGAAGTCGTCGGCCTCGCCGGCGAGGCTCTCGAGCAGGCCCTCGTCGCCGGGGCCGAGCCGTCTGATGCTGATGGCCATGTGCCGCTCCGTGTCTTCCTGGAGGTCCATACCCGGAGTCGCGGCCGGGCGAGCACGAGCTCGCATCCCGGCGTGGTAGCCTCGCCGGGATGGGAACCGAGACCGGAGCACCGCAGCCCGGCGCCGCCGAGGGCTGGCGGTTCTGGATCGACCGCGGCGGGACGTTCACCGACGTGGTGGCGCGGCCGCCGGGCGGCGGCCTGCGGACGCTCAAGCTGCTCTCGGAGGACCCGGCCCGGTACGAGGACGCCGCCGTCGAAGGGGTGCGGCGGCTGCTCGGGCTGGAGGCGGGCGAGCCGGTGCCGGCCGCACGCATCGCCGACGTACGCATGGGCACGACGGTGGCGACCAACGCGCTCCTCGAGCGCGCAGGATCGCCCACGCTCTACGTGACCACGCGCGGCCTCGGCGACGCGCTGCGCATCGGCTACCAGGATCGGCCGGACATCTTCGCCCTCGACATCCGGCTGCCGGAGCCGGCCTACGCCCGCGTGCTCGAGGTGGACGAGCGCCTCGGCGCCGACGGCACGGTCGTGCGCGCGCTCGACGAGGACGGCGCCCGGCGCGGTCTGGAGGAGGCCCGCCGCGCCGGCCTCGACGCCGTCGCCATCGCCCTGATCCACGGCTACGCCCATCCGGAGCACGAGCGGCGCGTGGCCGAGCTGGCGCGCGTCGCCGGCTTCTCCCAGGTGTCGGTCTCGCACGAGACGAGCCCACTCATGAAGCTCGTCGGCCGCGGCGAGACGACCGTGGTCGACGCGTACCTCTCCCCCATCCTGCGCCGCTACGTTGACGGCGTGGCGGCGCAGCTGGGCGACGTGCGCCCGCGCTTCATGCAGTCGCACGGCGGCCTCACCGACGCGCGGCTGTTCCGCGGCAAGGACGCGATCCTCTCCGGCCCCGCCGGCGGCGTCGTGGGCGCGGTCGCCGTGAGCCGGCGCGCCGGGTTCGACAGGGTGATCGGCTGCGACATGGGTGGCACATCGACCGACGTCAGCCACTACGCCGGTGAGCTCGAGCGCAGCTACGAGAGCGTCGTGGGCGGCGTGCGTCTGCGCGCGCCGATGCTGCGCGTGCACACCGTCGCCGCCGGAGGCGGGAGCATCTGCGCCTTCGAGGCCGGGCGTTACCGGGTCGGTCCGAGGAGCGCCGGCGCCGACCCCGGGCCGGCGTGCTACGGCAAGGGCGGGCCGCTCACGGTCACCGACTGCAACCTCGTGACCGGCAAGCTGCGGCCGGCGTTCTTCCCGCGAGTGTTCGGGCCGGAGGGCGCCGCGCCGCTCGACGAGGAGGCGGCGCGCGAGGCGCTCGCGGCCGTGGCCGCGAGCATGCGCGCCGCCGGCGTCGAGCCGCCGCCGCCGGAACAGCTCGCCGACGACTTCGTGCGCGTGGCCTGTGAGGCGATGGCGCGCGCCATCAGGCGGATCTCGACGCAGCGCGGGCACGATGTGACCGGCCACGCGCTCTGCTGCTTCGGCGGCGCCGCCGGTCAGCACGCCTGCCTGGTCGCCGACGCGCTCGGCATGACGCAGGCGCTCCTGCACCCGCTGGCCGGAGTGCTCAGCGCCTACGGCATGGGCCTCGCCGACGTGCGCGCGCTGCG
>DASUMX010000274.1:0-3477 GCA_036277455.1 Thermoleophilia bacterium | reverse complement strand
GCTCCCTGGCCCAGCACCAGCGCCGGGAGGTACTGGTTGCGCAGCCCCAGCATGACCGCCCGCGGCCCCCAGACGTCGGCGTCATAGCCGTCGGCGCGGTACTGGCCGCTCGACGACCCGCACTTGCAGGTACGCCTGCTGTCCATCTGCAGCGCGACGACGTCGTGACAGCCGCTGCACAACAGGAGCTTCACGCGATCATGCTCACAGCAGCAGGTCGTGTCCGAGTCCGCGGATCTCGACGCTGCAGTCACCGTCCTCGATGCGCAGCAGTGCGACCGAGCGCGGCAGCTCGTAGTGCGGCAGGCTGGCGGAGCCGGGGTTGAGACCGAGGGTGTCCTGCTCGCGGGTGACCTCGGCGCAGTGCGTGTGCCCGTGGATCAGCACGCCGACGCCACCGCTCATCGCCTCGCGCAGCGCCGGGGACGCGTAGACGTCGAGCATCTCCCGGTCGTGGACGACGGCCACCCTGACGCCATCGAGCACCTCGCTCGCAACGCAGGGCAGCGCCAAGCCCCACGGCGCGTCGTCGCAGTTCCCGCGCACCGCCGTGAGCGGCGCGATGGCGCTGAGCCGGGCGAGTATGGCCTCGTCGCCCACGTCTCCCGCGTGGACGATGAGATCCACGCCGGCGAAGACCTCCTCGATGGCCGGGTCGAGACGACCGTGCGTGTCGCTGAGGACGCCGATCAGCATGCGCGCGAGTCCTTCGATACGTCTGTCACCAAGCCGCGATCTCCTCTTGCCACGCCCTCAAGGGCGCCGTTTTCTTCACGGTACTGCCTATCGGCACGCGCGCGGCGAACGTGAAGAGGGATGAGGGGTCCCACGGGCTTGCGAGCACGACCTCGCTGAGCGCAAAGAACGGGCGACCTGTCATCGTGTAGGTCGCCCGTCGCCCCTGACACCGGGAGCACGAGCCGGCGACTTAGCAAGTGCTGCGCGTACGCCTGGATGAGCCGATGGGCTCGCACCGGCGCGCGGCTCCCGCGTGCAGTTGGAGCCCCAAGGCGCCGACCACGCGCAGAATCGTGTCGAAGTCGGGACTGCGCGCGCCGGAGAGCGCCTTGTAGAGACTCTCGCGCGAGAGGCCGGTGTCGCGCGCCACCTGGGTCATCCCCTTGGCGCGGGCGATATCGCCCAGAGCCTTGGCGACGAACGCGGCATCGCCCTGGGCCTCCTCGAGGCTCGCTTCCAGATAGGCGGCCATTTCCTCCGGCGTGCGAAGGTGGTCGGCGACGTCGTAGCTGGTGGTGACGGTCCTTCTCATCGATGACCCTCCCGCAGGCCGTCTGCCAGACGCTGGGCGTTCTCGATATCTGCCGTTTGGGTGCTCTTGATGCCACCGGCCAGAAGAACGATCACACCACCCTCCCGTCTCGTGAAGTACACCCTGTACCCTGGACCGTAGTCGATGCGCAATTCGGAGACTCCCTTCCCCACTGCCTTCACGTCGCCAGGGTTCCCGGCAGCCAGGCGCTCGATCCTGACCTGGATACGGGCCCTTGCTCGAAGGTCGCGCAGGTCGTCGAGCCAGCGCGCGAACGACTCGGTCTTACGGAGCTTCTTCAATGGCAACTGTAGCCACTAGGCTACACTTCGTCAAGACGGCAGCGGCCGGCGCCGACTGGGCAGTACGGTGACGCCGGGGGCAAGGTGAGCAATCGGCAGACGCTCGTTCATGGCTGCGAGCGTAGACGGCCGACGATCCGCCAACGAGAGTGACGAGCGACTCGCGTGGTGGACGTTGCAGACCGCTACCCCGTTCCGTCACCTCCGGCGCGTAGGCTTCCCGTCGTGTCCGACGGCCGACAACGCATCCAGCAGGTCCTCGACGGCGCCCGAGCGGAGGGGCGCGCCGCGCTGCTCGTGTGCCTGCCGTCGAGCCAGCCGACGGCGTGGCTCGTCGCCGCCGCCAAGGCCTGCACCGCGGCGAACGCCGACCTGCTCGAGTTCCAGGTGCACCAGCCGCGCCACCCCGCGGAGGTCGTCGAGGCCATCGCCGTCGTGGCCCGAGAGGTGTCGCCGCCCTGCCTTCTGTGGACCGACTTCCCCGTCGTGCGCGACTTCGCCCTCACCGAAGCCCAGCCGTGGCGGCTGGTGCCGGAGTGCGTCCGGGCCGGCATCGCCGGCGTGGCGGCGCCGGTCGGCAGCCGGTACACATCCGCATTCGCGGCCGCCTGCGGCGAGGACCTGGCCCGCATCCCGTTCGTCTCGCCGGACATGCCTCCAGACGACCTCGAGCGGGTCTGCGGCCACGACCCGGCGTTCGTCTACGCAATCGGCGTGAGCACGAGCCCACCCACGGATGCCGGCGTCTTCGAGGGGGTCGCGGAGTACCTCGAGCGAGTGCGTCAGATCGCCGGTGCGCCCGTCTTCCTCGGGGCCGGCGTCGGCACGCCGGCGCAGGCGGCCCTGGCGGCCACGTTCGCCGACGGCGTCGCGGTCGCCAAAGCCGCGTTCCAGACGCTCGGGCGCGCATCCGCGGAAGGTCGCGACGAGCGCGCGGCGCTGGCTGCGCTGGTGCGCGAGCTACGACAGGCGTCGGTCCGGGCGCACGGCTGACGAGACCGACGCACTAGCCGTCGTGTTCAGATCGCCCTCTTCAATCCGCACGACTCCTTCTTCGATCACCGCGTGGCGGTACCGGCCCCGGTCCTCGGGCCGAAGGCCTCTGAGCACGTCTGGGTCCACCATGAACATGCCGGCGGCGCGCAGGCTGCGGGCGGTGACGCCCCCGCCCGGCGTGTGCCCGGCGACCTGGACGAGTCCCGGCAGGAGCTTGTCCCGGGGCTCGAGTGAGGGGCGGTAGCCGAGCGGGCCGAGGTTGCCGAGAAGGGGTGGGTTCGCGCGTGCGGCGCCGGGCTGGAGCAGGTAGGCGACGCAGTTGCGGAACTCCGTCTCGAGACGCGCCGCCAGCCGCTTCGGATCGTAGCCGCAGGCCTGCCAGTCGGCAGCGTACTCGGTCGAGACGCCGGCGTGCGTGATGAGGACGTCGCCGACGCAGGCGGCAAGCCTCCAGGCGCCATCGTCGAACCGCCGACGGAACAACGGGCGCAGTCCGTCGGCGGGCGGGCTGTTGGGATAGGCAAAGGTCCCGCGCAGCACGGCGATGTCGTGGTTGCCCCAGAGGACGACCACCTCGCCGGGCTGAGGATCGAGGGGCGAGTCCGCGAGCGGTCCGCACTCCTCGACGGTCGCCACACACTCCGCCGCGTCCGGGCCGCGATGGACGAAGTCGCCGGCGTAGACCAGCACGTCCTCGCCGGCGCGGAACCCGCTGTGCGTGAGGGCCTTGCGGATCAGCTCAGGGTACCCGTCGGCATCGCTGATGACGATGGTGCGCGGGGTGCTCACAAGTGGGGACCTTGAGGCGCGTCGCGGCGGCGAGCCCGTCTAGACCGTTGCGTACTCCTGTGCGGCACGGTTCACCACTTCCCGCGCATTGCTGCAGTCGAGCCGGTTGTGGCCGAGGAC
>DASUMX010000273.1:0-12586 GCA_036277455.1 Thermoleophilia bacterium | reverse complement strand
CCGCTCTGCTCGTCGCCGAGCAGGTTGCCGGCGCCGCGGATCTCGAGGTCGGCCATGGCGATCTTGAACCCGGCGCCGAGGTCGGTGTGGTCGCTGAGCGTGGTCAGACGCGCGGCCGCCTCGCTCGTCAGCAGGTCGTCGCTCGGGTAGAGCAGGTAGGCGAACGCGTGCGCGTCGCTGCGCCCGATGCGCCCGCGGATCTGGTACAGCTGCGCCAGTCCGAGCATGTCGGCGCGCTCCACGACGAGCGTGTTGGCGGTCGGGATGTCGATCCCGCTCTCGATGATCGACGTCGTCACCAGCACGTCCGCCTCTCCGGCGAGGAACGCGAGCATGACCTTCTCGAGCGTGCGCTCCGCCATCTGCCCGTGCGCCACCAGGACGCGCGCCCGGGGCACGAGCGCGCGCACGTGCTCCGCCGCCTGGTCGATCGTCTCCACGCGGTTGTGCAGGTAGAAGGCCTGGCCCTCGCGAGCCAGCTCCTTCTCGATGGCGACGCGCACCAGGTCGTCCTTGTACTCGCCGATGTAAGTGCGGATCTCGTGCCGGCCGCGCGGGGCGGTCTCGATCACCGAGATGTCGCGGATGCCGCTCAGGCTCATCTGCAGGGTGCGCGGGATGGGCGTGGCCGAGAGGCTCATCACGTCCACCTGGAGCTTGAGGTTGCGGAGGAGTTCCTTCTGGCGCACGCCGAAGCGCTGCTCCTCGTCGACGATGACCAGGCCCAGCTCCTTGGGCCGCACGTCCGTGCTCAACAGGCGGTGCGTGCCGACGAGCACGTCGACCTCGCCCCGGCTGAAGGCGGCGAGGGTCTTGCGCTGCTCGGCGCCGCTGCGGAACCGGGAGACCATGCCCACCGTGACCGGCAGGTCGGCGAAGCGCTCCTCGAACGTCATCCAGTGCTGCTCGGCGAGGATGGTCGTGGGGACGAGGACGAGCGTCTGCTTGCCGGCCTCGGCCGCCTTGAACGCCGCGCGCAGCGCGACCTCCGTCTTGCCGTAGCCGACGTCGCCGCAGATGAGGCGGTCCATCGGGTGCGGCGCCTCCAGGTCGTTCTTGACCTCGTCGATGGCCTCCGCCTGGTCGTCGGTCTCCTCGTAGGGGAAGGCCTCCTCCAGGCGGCGCATGAGCTCGCCGTCGGGCGGGAACGCGAAGCCGGGGATGGCCTGGCGGGCGGCGTAGAGCTGCAGCAGCTCGCCCGCCATCTCGACCACGGCCGTGCGTGCCCGCGTCTTGACAGTCTGCCAGTGCGTGCCGCCGAGCTTGTCGAGCGACGGCGTGGCGCCCGACGCGCCCACGTAGCGGCTGACCTTGCCGATCTGGTCGTGCGGGACGAAGACGCGGTCGTCGCCGCGGAACTCGAGCAGCAGGTAGTCGCGGGTGACGCCGGCGACGGTGCGCGTCTCGATGCCGGCGAAGCGGGCGATGCCGTGGTCCTCGTGGACCACGTGGTCGCCCGGGCGCACGTCGAAGAAGGTGGTGAGCCGCGTGCCGGCCGCGAAGCGGCGCTCACGCGGCGCCGAACGGATGAGCGTGCGCTCGTTGACCACGGCGAGCTTGAGGTCCTCCGCCACGAAGCCGTCGCGCAGGGGCGCGGCGACGAAGTAGAGGCCCGGCCCCGCTTCTCCCAGCCGGGCCAGCTGCTCCGGCGTCACGACCTCGGCAGAGAGGTTGCGCAGACGGAACGTGGCGCGCTCGGCCTCGCCCTCGTGGCGGAAGACGACGAAGACGCGGTAGTCGTCGTTGACCAGGCGGATGAGGTCGCGCTCGGCGCTGGCGAGGTCGCGCGCCGCGAACTGCGGCCGCGAGGCGGCGAACTGGAGCGGCTGGTCGCGCTGCACGACGTCGACGCGGAGCGCCTTGGCGAGCAGGGCGCGGGCGTCGGCGAGCGGCGCGTAGAGCCGCTCGCGCAGAGCCGCGCCCGGCACCGCCGTCGCCACCTCGCCGTCGAAGTCGGCGAGCGCGCGGTAGGTCTCGTCGGGATTGAAGACGGCCCAGCCGGCGCCCGCCGCAGCGGCCTGCTCGCCGAGCGTGGTGAAACGGCCGGCAAGCGCCGCGAGCGCGCGCACGGCCGCGCGGCGCTCGAGCTCCTCCGGCGTCTCCTCGCGGCCCTCCCGCTCCCACTCGGCCACGGCCTGGTGCAGCCCGTTGACGTACTCCGGCTGGGAGGTGTCGGCCTCGAACGCGGCGAACACGGTCGCCGCCCGGATCTCGCCGGTCGTGCGCTGCGAGTAGATGGAGAAGGTCCGCAGGCGCTCGACCTCGTCGCCCCAGAACTCCACGCGCAGGGGGTCGCCGAGCGCGGGGTAGACGTCGATGAGGCCGCCGCGCACGGCGAACCCGCCGCGGGCGCGGACCTGCTCGATGCGCTGGTAGCCGAGCGCGGCGAGACGCGCGACCGCGCCGTCGAAGTCGATCTCCTCGCCGGGAGACAGGGTCAAGGGCCGCGGCTGGAGCTGGAGCGGCAGGAACCGCTCGAGCAGCGCCACGGCCTCGGCGACGACCACGCCGCCGGCGGCGAGCGTCGTGCGCGCCTGCTGGCGCTCGCCGACCACGTGCGGCGAGGGCGCCACGTCGGCGCCGTACAGCACGCCGCGCGCCGGCAGCACCGGCACGGCGACGTCGAGGTAGACGGACAGATCGGCGGCGAGCCGCGTCGCCGCCTCGCCGTCGGGTGCGACGACGACGTGGCCGCCGCCGCCCGCCAGGGCGGCGGCGAGGACGTACGGCGCGTAGAAGCTCGGCGCGTACGCACCCGCGCCGCGCCGCAGCCGCGGCGCGGCGTCCTCGAACTTCTCGTCGTTCAGCAGGTAGTCGAGAAACACTTGACCTCCTCCGGGCACGCCGAACGCCCCGCGCGCCTCACGGCGGCGGGGCCTCGCCCATTCTAGCCGACGGCGCGCCGGCAGGAGCGCCCGCCGGAGCCGCGCCGGCCGGATGCCGGCGTCAGCGCCGGGGGACCGCCGGTGCGGCCGACGCTACGCCGCCGACGACCACCGCGGTGCGGCTCGCCGTCGCCTGGCGGCCGCCCGCCACGTCGTAGGCGCGGCCGCGCACGCTGTACCGGCCGCGCGGCCAGCTCGCCCGGAGCGCCCACACCCCACGCTCGCCCACCGCCACGGCGGGGATGCGCCGCTGGGCGATCAGCCTGCCGGCGGCGTCGCGCAGGCTGAGCTCGACGATGGCGCTCGCGCTGGAGAAGGCCGGATCCGTGAGCCGCCAGGGGATCACCGCCTGCGCGCCGCGCCGCACCACGTCGCCGCGGATCTCCACTCGCGGGGCCCGCCTGTCGGCGACGCCGGCGGCGTCCACGAACGCCTTGAGGCACACGTTGGCGCGCGACAGCCCCGTGTGGCTCGTCAGGTCAGTCCACGCCGCACCGTCGGCGCTCACGTACGACTGCCCCGCGCGCGCCCGCGGAGAGATGAGGCCGGACGGCGCCTCCACGGGCACGGGCTCCGCCCAGCCCGGCGTCGTCACGCGGACGGCGACCACGAACTTCTCCCCCGCCGTCACCGCGGCCGGCTCCTCCAGGCGCACCGTGTGGTACCCCGCCACGGAGAGGACCCCGGCGGCGGCGACCGGGGCGGCAGCGACACCCTGCAGGGCGCGCGCGACGCGCACCTGGTACGTCGTGCCGGGCACGGGCGCGTAGAACGAGACCGCCGCCACGCGACCGGCGCCGGCGCCGGTGAAGCGGTTGGCGAACCACGCCTGCTCCCCGCCGCCGGCCGTGATCCAGCGGCTGCGGCCGAGCGCGTCGTACTGGTAGACGGCGTCGTAGTTGCCCGCGGGCTCGACGCCCGAGAACACCACCAGCGCGTCCCCGATGGTTGAGTCGTGGTAGGAGACCCACAGGTAGCCATGGTCCGCGAAGTCTGCGCCCCAGCTGTTCTTGATGAGGAACGCGCCGTCGCCGGGAGGCCTCGACCCCGCGAGGAACTTGGAGGCCGGGTAGGCGTCGTCCCAGCCCACTACGAGGATGTGGTGGTTCGGCGTGCTGCGCGAGGCGTTGTAGTAGGCGAAGGTCGACGCGTTCCACGACTCGAACTCGTCCTGCACGCGGAAGTCGACGGCCGCGTCCACGCCGCCGTGGGTCATGACCGCCCACTTGACGGCGTCGTTGTCCAGCGCTCCCTGCCGCTCGGGCAGGAAGAGCGCCTCCTGCAGGTGGCGCACGGCGCGCAGGTACGGCGGCGACTTGCCGGGGCGCGGATACGGGTCCGACGACTCCCCCACCGGGCCCTCCCAGCGGGCGTAGTAGGCGAGCGCCAGCTCGCTGGGCGCCATGCCTTCGAAGTCGAGCCGCGAGGACATGTGATTGGCCAGATTGTTCTCGGAGAAGTCGAGGGGCAGCCCCTCCTTGCGGAGCACGACCGACTCGAGCGAGCCCATGGCCGCCATGATCCAGCAGGTGCTGTAGCTGTCCTGTGAGCGCACGGGGGTCAGGCGGCCTTCCGCGCGCAGGTCGAACGCCGCCGGGTACGGACCGGCGGTCTCCCAGGGAGGCGCGCCCGGCGACGAGGCCGCGAACGCGGCCCCGGCGAACGCGGCCGGCGCCGTGGCGGCGCCGGCGGTGCCCTCCGGGAGGCCGCCGGACAGGGCGGCCAGCGAGGCCAGCGCGACGACCAGCAGAAGGCAGGTTCTCGCGCGCCGCATCACGAGGCGCCTGAGTGCACGAGGAGGCTCATGCCTCTCTTATCCCCCGGGACGGCGAGGTGAGTCAAGCCGGGTTCCCCGGCGGCGCGGCGCAACGTAATATGAGGCCCAGGATGGGAGGGACAGTCATCGCAGATGCGCTCCCGGCGCGGGCCGGCGCCCGGGGCACACGGATCCGGCGCACGCACGCCTTCCTCCTGCTCCTCGCGCTGGTCCTCGCCACCGCCTGCGCGGGAGCCCTCTGCCCGGCTCCCGCCGTCGCCGGCGTCGACGGCGCCATCGCCGCGTCCCTGCGGCAAGCCGGGCTGCACGGCGCGGGCACCGGAGTCTACGTCTGGGACCTCGACGCCGCGCTCCCGGTCTACGAGCTCAACGCCGGCACCAGCCTGACGCCGGCGTCCAACCTCAAGATCGTGACCAGCGCGGCCGCGATCCTGGACTGGGGCGTCGACCACCGCTTCGTCACCGAGCTCTGCGCCGAGGACGTGCCGGTCGCCGCCGGCGGGGTGCTGCAGGGAGACCTCTACCTCCGGGGGCTCGGCGACCCGAGCCTCTCGACTCGGGCCTACCAGCAGGACGTGTTCGGCATGACGACCGCGTCGTTCGAGACCTTCGCCAGGACCCTCAAACGTCAGGGCGTCAGGAAGGTCCGGGGCAGGGTCCTCGGCGACGCCTCCTGGTTCGACAAGCTCAGGACCGTGCCGACGTGGAAGGACGGCCTGCAGCTCGAGTG
Organism: Thermoleophilia bacterium; assembly: GCA_036277455.1. GTDB lineage: Bacteria > Actinomycetota > Thermoleophilia > UBA2241 > UBA2241 > CAIXSE01. The sequence continues at coordinate 7,194 of DASUMX010000273.1, read as the reverse complement.
CGGCCCGCTCTCCGCCCTCTCCGGCAACCAGGGGCTCCGCGACGGCAACCGGGTGAGCGCTCCGGCGACCTACGCAGCCAAGCTGATGAAGCAGGCGCTCGCGAACGTCGGCGTCCGGGTCACGGGCCCGTCGGGGACGGCCAAGGTACCGGACACCGCGAAGGTCGTCGACCGGCAGTACTCGGCGGCGCTCCGCGGCATCCTCAAGCACATGAACAAGGAGAGCGACAACGCCTTCGCCGAGATGCTGCTCAAGGGGCTCGGCAAGGAGTTCCACGGCGACGGCAGCACGGCGGCCGGCACCCGGGCGAGCAAGGCCGCCCTGCACGCGCTCGGGGTAAAGACCGGCACCTACGTGATCCAGGACGGCTCCGGGCTCAGCTACGGCAACCGGATGACCGCCGAGGGCGTGGTCAAGGTGCTCGGCGCCTTGCGCCAGCGCGACGACTTCGACGACTTCTACGACTCGCTGGCGATCGCCGGCGAGGACGGCACGATCCACGACCGCATGCGCGGCACCGCGGCCGCCGGCAACGCGCGGGTCAAGACGGGCACGCTCAACGTCGCCATCTGCCTCTCCGGGTACGTCACGAGCGCCAACGACCACCTGGTCGCGTTCTCGATCCTCATGAACGGCGGGTCGCTGGACTGGGAGCGGGCCACCAGGGCGCAGGACGCCATCGTGGTGGCCCTCGCCAGGTCGACGCTGCCCGGGGAGCCGCTGCTGGCGGTGACGCCGGTGCTCCGCCAGCACTCCGTCTCAGCAGTCGAGACGGTTCACGGCGTTGGCGGCGGCCTCAAGCCCGGCGTCCAGCCATAGCTCGACCGCGTCGGCCGCCGCCGCCGTCACCCTGTCGACCTCCGCGCGGCTCTCCCGGAACGGGCTGAGCACGTACTCGGCGACCACGTCGGGGTCCGTGCTCGGCGGCCGGTCGACGCCGACGCGCAAGCGCGCGTAGCCGGCGCCGAGCAGCCCGGTGATGCTCTTGAGGCCGTTGTGACCCCCGCTGCCACCGCCCTCCATGAGCCGCAGGCGGCCGAAGGGCAGGTCGATGTGGTCGTGCACCACGAGCACGTCCTCGAGCCGCAGCTTGACCGCGCGCAGCGCGGCGGCCACGCTGCGGCCCGAGTCGTTCATGAAGGTGGTCGGCTGCAGCAGCAGCACCGTGCGGCCGCGGACCATGCCTTCGGCCACGCGCCCGTCGAACCCCCGCCTGGCACGCGGGATGCCGTGCCGGCGCGCGAGCTCCTCGATCACGCGGTAGCCGATGTTGTGCGGCGTGCCCTCGTACGCCGGCCCGGGATTGCCCAGGCCGACGACGAGGCGCTCGACGCTCGCTGACGGGCGGAACACGGCCACGATGCCTCGCGGTCAGGCGGCCCGCCGCAGGGCGATCAGCCCTCGGCCTCGTCTTCCTTCTTGCCCACGAGCTCGGGCTCGGCGGCAGCGGCCTCGGCCACTGCGGCCTCCTCGCCCTCGGCGCCTTCTTCGGCCTCGACCTTGCGCGGCGGCAGCACCGAGCAGAGGACGTCCTCAGGGTCGGCCAGCACCTCGATGCCCTCGGGCACCTGCAGGTCGGCGACCTGGAGCGTCTCGTTCATGTCGAGCTCGCTGACGTCCACCACGAGGTGCTCGGGGATGGCCGTGACGACGCCCTTGACGGTGACCTCGCGGGTCGATTCGTCGAGCATGCCGCCGGCCTTGACGCCCTTGGCCTCGCCCTCGAAGCGGATGGCGACCGTGGTCTCGATGGTCTCGTCCAGGCGGATCTCCTGGAGGTCGACGTGGACGACGTTGCTCTTGACCCGGTCGAGCGTGAGCTCCTTGACGATGGCCTTGTGGCCGCGCTTCTGGCCCTCGAAGGTGACGTCGAGGACGGCGTGGGTGCCGGCGCTCGTGGTGAGCGCCTCCCGCAGCGCGTGCGGCTCGACGGCGATGAGGACGGCGTCCTTGCCGTGCCCGTAGATGACGCCCGGGATGAGCCCGGACTTGCGCATGCGCCGGGCGGCGCGTGAACCGGTGACGTCGCGCTTGTGCACGACGATGCTGACGTTGTCCATGTGTGGTCTCCTAGAACAGCTGATTGTCGCCGGCGAAGATCTCGCTCACCGACTCGTCTTCGAACACGTTCCTGATGGTGCGGGCGAGGATGTCGGCCACCGACAGCACCTTGATCTTGGGGTCGTCGAGGCCCAGCTTGATGTGCACGGTGTCGGTCACCACGACCTCTTTGACCGGGGACTGCCGGATGCGCTCGCAGGCCGGCCCGCTGAAGATGCCGTGGGTCGCGGTGACGTAGACCTCCTTGGCGCCCCTGTCGTACAGCGTGTCGATCGCGCTCGTGACCGACCCCGCGGTGTCGATGATGTCGTCCACGATGATGGCGATCTTGTCGTGCACGTCGCCGATGAAGTGCAGAGTCTCGGCGACGTTGTGCTCGGGGCGCATCTTCGTGAGCACGGCCAGGTCGCACCCCGGGACGCGGTTGATGAACCGCTTGGCGAGCTTGACCCCGCCGGCGTCGGCAGAGACGGCGACGAGCGGGGTGTCGCCGAAGTCCTTGTAGCGGAAGTAGTCCGCCAGCATGGGCACCGCCGTCATGTGGTCCACCGGGATCTCGAAGAACCCTTGTATCTGGCCCTGGTGCAGGTCCATGGACAGGACGCGGTCCACCTTGGAGGCCTCGAGCAGCGTGGCGACCAGGCGCGCGGTGATGGGCTCGCGGGCCGCGCTCTTCTTGTCCTGCCGCGAGTACGGGTAGTACGGCATGACGGCGGTGATGCGCTTGGCCGAGGCCAGCTGCGCCGCCTGGATCATGATGAGCAGTTCCATGAGCTCGCCGTTGATGTCGTCGCACGGCGACTGCACGATGAACATGTCGGAGCCGCGGACGTTCTCCTCGAAACGGGCGTAGATCTCCCCGTTGGAGAAGGTCTTGAGCTCGACGCTGCCGGGGGCGACGTCCAGCTTGTCGGCGATCTTCGCCGCGAGGACCGGGTTGCTGCGTCCCGAGAAGATCATGAGCCGCTTGCGCGGCGAGGTCACGCAGCAGGTGCTGTCCGCCACCGTTCGCCTCTCTTCCGTTTCTGCCGCCGGACCAGTCCACGATTGTACCAAAGCGCGAGCGCGCCGGCCGTGATGGTCCCTATCCGGAGGTCTCCTGCTCGCGCAGCCGGCGAGCGGCGCGGCGCCCGGCGTAGCCCTCGATGTTCTTCTGCTGCTCGCGCGCGACGCCGAGCGCTCCCGGCGGCACGTCGCGCGTGATGACCGAGCCGGCCGCCGTGAACGCGTCGTCGCCGATGGTGACCGGCGCCACGATCGTCGTGTCGCTGCCGGTGCGCACGCGGTCGCCGACGTACGTGGGATGCTTGTCGTACCCGTCGTAGTTGGCGGTGATGTTGCCGGCGGCGATGTTGCTGTCCACGCCGACGATGGCGTCGCCGACGTAGCTGAGGTGCGGTACCTTGCTGCGCTCGCCGATGCGGCTGTTCTTGATCTCGACGAAGGTGCCGGCCTTGGCGCCCTCGGCGAGCACCGTGTTGGGCCGGATGTACGCGAACGGTCCCACGCTGCAGCCAGAGCTGATGACGCACTCGTAGAGGTGCGAGGCGACGACCCGCGCGCGGTCGCCGACGAAGGCGTCGCGCAGGAAGCTCCCCGGGCCGACCTCACTGGCCGCGCCGACGGTGGTGCGCCCCAGCAGGTGCGTGTTGGCGCGGATGAGCGTGTCGCGGCCGACCTCGACCCCGTAATCCACATACGTCGTCTCGGGGTCCTCGACGGTGACCCCCGCCAGCATGAGCCGCTCGAGCAGGCGCCGGCGCATCGCCGCGTTGACGACCGCGAGCTCGACGCGCGAGTTGACGCCCATGCACATCTCCTCGTCGTCGCTCTCGAAGGTGGCGACCGTGAGCTCGGCGTCCAGCAGCAGGTGCACGGCGTCGGTGAGGTAGAGCTCGCCCTGGGCGTTGTCGCTGCCGAGGCGGTCCAGGGCCGGCCGCAGCGCGTCGCTGCGGAAGACGTACAAGCCGACGTTGATCTCGTCGATCTGGCGCTCCTCGCCGGACGCGTCCTTGTGCTCAACGACGCGCTGGATGCCGCCGGTCTCGTCGCGCACGACGCGCCCGTAGTGGGCCGGGTCGTCGAGCTCCACGGTCGTGAGCGTGGCGGCCGCGCGGGCCTCGAGATGCCGCTGGTGGAGGCCGGCGACGAAGTCGCCGTCGACCAGCGGCACGTCGCCGTACAGCACCATGACGTCGCCCTCGAAGTCGTGCAGAGGCTCCAGGCCGGCGCGCACGGCGTCGCCGGTGCCGAGCCGCTCCTGCTGCACGGCGCGCTCGCAGCCGACCGGCAGGATCTCGGCGGTCGCCTCCTGCTCCGGGCCGGTGACGACGACGACGCGCTCGGGCGAGACGCTGAGCGCCGCGTCGATCACGTACGAGAGCATGGGCCGTCCGCACACCTCGTGCAGCACCTTGGGCACCTCGGACTTCATGCGCGTGCCGAGGCCGGCCGCCAGGATCACGACGGCGAGCGGCGGGCGCTTCGTATCTGCTGTGGTCATCTGGTTCACCTTGGGGATGTCGCCGGGGGCGGGGCCCGCCGGCTCTCGCGTGGCTTGACACTGGCTGGGGCGGGAGGATTCGAACCTCCGGATGCCGGGACCAAAACCCGGTGCCTTACCACTTGGCTACGCCCCAGCGCCTGACGGCCGGGGCGCCGCGAGGCGGCCGGCCGCCCGCCGCGAAGCGGCAGGTTAATGTATCACGCAGGCGGTTTGCCGCGCCCGCGCCTCGGGGCCGGCTTCGTGCGCCCCTCGGGCTGCAGGTCGGTGACGTACCAGGCGCGGGCGGGCGCAGCCGCCTCCCGCGCCCTCAGCGCCTCGAGCTCGCCGTCGAAGAGCGCGAAGCAGGCCGCGCCGCTGCCGGTCATGGCCGCGGCGAGCGCTCCTGCCGAGCGCAGGCGCTCGAGGAGCTCGCGCACCTTCTCCTTGCGCGCGACCACGCTCGCCTCGAGGTCGTTGGCGACGAGCGCGGCGACGTCCCCGGGAGTCGCAGCCGCCTGGATCCTGCTCGAGAGGAGCCTCGCCCGCGACGCGAACTCCTTGAGCGTCACCTCCGCGTCCTCATCGCGCCAGCGGTACACCGCGGCGGTGCTGAGGCCGAGGTCCGGCATGGCGACGACCAGGTGCAGGGCGGGCAGCTGCACCGCCTTCAGCACCTGCCCGCGCCCCATCGCGAGCTGCGCGCCCGGCCAGAGGAAGAAGGGGACGTCGCTGCCCACGGCCGCGGCGGCCTCGTAGCGCACCCGCGACGAGAGGTCGAGGTCGTACAGGCGCTCGAGCGCGATCAGCGTCGCGGCGGCGTCGGAGCTGCCGCCGCCCAGGCCGCCGCCGTGCGGCACCCGCTTGTCGATGGTCACGCGGACGTCGAACGAGCGGTCCAGCCGCTGCTCGAGCTCGCGCACCACCTTGGCGGCGAGGTTGTCGGCGCCGGGGGCGACGTCGCACACGACGTCCAGCCCGGCGCCCGGCGTCCTCTCCACCGTCACGCGATCGGCCAGCGACACCGGCAGCATGAGCGAGGCGATCTCGTGGAAGCCGTCCGGCCGCACCGGCCCGACCAGCAGCGCCAGGTTCAGTTTGGCCGGCGCCACGACCTCGGCGCGGTCCCCCTCGAGCGCTACGCCGTCACTCGTCATCGTCGCCTCCTCCCATCAGGCCGGATCCCCCGGGACTCGACGCCCGTCGCCGGCCTCGTCACGCACGGCCGACCGTGCGCGCGAACGTCAGCCACTGCGGCGGAGCGAGCTCCTCCGGACGCGCCGCCTCGCTCAGTCCCAGGTCGCGCAGCGCAGCGCGCACGTCGTCGCGGCTCAGCGTGACGTGCGCGTGGGCGGCGCCGCCGAGCGAGTTGACGAGCGTCTTGCGGCGCTGGCCGAACGCCAGCCGCACGAGGCGCGAGACCGCGGCGTACTCGGCGGGGCCGGGCGCCGCCGCGACGGCGTCCGGAGTGCCGCCATCGGCGTCGTCCTCGGTCTCGCGACGCACGAAGGTCACGAAGCTGGACTCCACGCGCGGGCGCGGCCGGAACGCGGAGGCGGGCACCGGCCGCGCCTTCTCCAGCCGGCAGGCCAGCTGCGTGAGCACCGAGACCGCCGCGTAGGCCTTGGTGGAGGGCACGGCGAACAGGCGCTCGCCGAGCTCGCGCTGGACCATGACCGCCCAGCGCCGCACCGAGGGCAGTTCCGCGATGGTCGTCATGATCAGCGGGATGGCGATGTTGTAGGCGAGGTTGGCGACCAGCGCCGTCGGCGGCGGCTCGAGCGCGCCGAGGTCGGCCTTGAGCGCGTCGCCGGCGTGGACCGCGAAGCGCGGCTCGGCGGCGGCGAGCTCCTCGAGCCGCGGGAGCCAGCGGCGGTCGATCTCGAACGCGTGCACGAAGCGGGCGCGCTCGAGCACCGGCCGCGTGAGCAGGCCGCCGGCGGCCCCGACCTCGAGCACCACGTCGCCGGGGCTCACCGCGGCCTGGTCGACGATGGCGTGCAGCACGTTCTTGTCCACCAGGTGGTTCTGGCCGTAGCGCCGCAGCGCGTGCGGCCGCGGGGGGCGGCTGCGGTCGCCCGCGCCCGGCCGGCCGCCGGAGGCGCCCACGTCAGTCCCGCTCCGCGAGCCCGAACACGCGGCGGGCGTTCGCCGTCGTCAGCTCCGCCAGCTCGGCGGCGGGCACGCCGCGCACCTCGGCGACCAGCGCCGCGGTGTGCGCGACCCACGCCGGCACGTTGCTGTTGCCGCGGTTGGGCACCGGCGCCAGGAACGGCGCGTCCGTCTCGACGAGCAGCCGGTCGTCCCGCACCGTCGCGGCCGCCGCGCGCAGCTCGGCGGCGTTCTTGTAGGTGACGTTGCCGGCGAAGCTCGCGTAGTAGCCGCGCTCGTTGCACTCGTCCACGTACTCGGGCAGCGAGAAGCAGTGCATGATGACCGTGAGGTCGCCCGCCTCGGCGGCCAGTTGCGCCATCGCCTCGTCGCCGGCCTCGCGCACGTGGACGACGAGCGGCAGCCCCACGCGCCGCGCGAGCGCGATCTGGGCGCGGAACGCGGCGCGCTGCGCGTCGCGCGGAGAGAGGTCGCGGTAGAAGTCCAGGCCGACCTCACCGACCGCGACCACCCTGGGCCGCGCCGCGAGCTCCTCGAA
>DASUMX010000272.1:0-3850 GCA_036277455.1 Thermoleophilia bacterium | reverse complement strand
CATCGCGATCCTGCACCAGGGTCGTATCGTCGCGAGTGGTACTGCCGGCGAGCTGAAGAAGCTCGCGCCGGGTGGGCGGATCGAGCTGACCTTCCATGACGAAGAGACCCGCGCCGCCGCCGCAAGGGAACTCGGCGAGAGCTACGCCTGTGTCGAGGGCGCGGGAGCAACGCTGACGATCGCCACCAGTGGCACCGTAGCGGAGGTGGCCGGCATCTTCGCCGGACTCCGGGATGCCCGGATCGAGCCGACGGAGTTCTCCCAGAAGGTGGCGACGCTCGATGATGCATTTCTGAAGATCACTGGCAGCGGCCGGGAGGACTCATGACGCGCACGCTCTCAGATACCTGGACGCTGGCCAGGCGCAGTCTGCGCCACATCACCCGCAGTCCCGACACGGTCATCACCGTGCTGCTGATGCCGATCGCGCTCATGCTCCTGTTCGTCTACGTGTGGGGTGGGGCGATGGGGCAGCAGACGGGCTCGGTCCGCTACATCGACTTCATCGTGCCGGGCATCATCGTCATGACGGTGCTCAGCGGCATCTCCTACGCTGCCGTCCGCCTCAACATGGACGTGCAGAGCGGCATCATCAATCGCTTCAGGACGATGCCGGTCGCGCCGTCGTCCATCCTGGGCGGTCAGGTCGCAGCATCCACCGTGTCCAATCTCTTCTCGTCCCTGGTGGTCCTGCTGGTGGCGTTCGCGATGGGCTTCCGCTCGGAGGCCGGGGTGACGGGATGGCTGGTCTTTGCCGGGATCCTGCTGTTGTTCACGCTCGCGACGACATGGCTGGCCATCTTCTTCGGCCTGCTCGCAAAGACCATGGAGGGGGCGGGCGCATTCGGCTACATCCTGCTTCTGCTCGTGTTCATCAGCCCCTCGTTCGTGCCGACGACCTCCATGACGCCGTTGCTGCGGGGCTTCGCCGAGCATCAGCCGATGACGCCCGTGGTCGAGACGATGCGTTCGCTGCTGGTCGCCGGTACCGCCGGCCCGCAGGTCTGGACGGCGCTGGCGTGGATCCTCGGCCTTCTCGCCGTCTCGTACCTTCTTTCCGTGGCGGTCTACAAACGCAAGGCGATCGTGGTCAACACGTAGGCGGGCGCGTCCCAGTGAAACCGGGCGGCTGGTCAGGTCTCCGTGCCGACGACGATGACGATGTTGCCCAGCTTCTGCTCCGTCTCGGCGTAGCGGTGAGCCTCGGCCATCTGCTCGAGGGGGTACTGGCGGTCGATCACGGGTCGGAGCGCGCCGGCCTCGATGAGCTCCGTGACGGCGCGGAGGTGCTCGCCCGTTGCGGTGCCCGAGCTGAAGACCATCTTCTTGCCGCCGGTCAGTGAGGCCCAGAGCCCGCGGATGACCTGGGCCGTGTGCGGCATGCCCACCACGTACCGCCCGCCCGGACGCAGCAGGCGGACGACGCGGCCGAAGGGCGCCCGGCCGATGACGTCGAAGACGATGTCGAAGTCCCCCGCGCCGTCGTCCCAGTCCTGTGCGGTGTAGTCGATCACCTGGGCGGCGCCGATCTCGCGGAGCATCTCGAGCTTGCCGGCGCTGTCGACGGCGACCACCTCGGCGCCGGCATGGTTGGCCAACTGGACCGCGTAGGTCCCGAAGCTGCCCCCGGCGCCGATGATGAGGACCCTCTGCCCGGCGCCGACGCCCGCCTTGCCCAGGAAGCGGTGCGCCTCCATGGCGCCGTAGGGGACGGCGGCGGCCTCGGCGTAGCTCAGCGTCGCCGGCATGGGGGACACGATGCTGCCGGCGCGCCGTCCGCCGGCGCAGACGTACTCGGCGTAGGCCCCGAGCCCGATCCCGGTCGTGCCGTAGACGCGGTCTCCGGGCGCGTAGGAGGTCGTCCCGTCGCCAAGGGCTGCTACCTCGCCGGCGAACTCCTGGCCGAGGATGCGCACCCGCGGCCTCACGACGCCGAACGCCAGCCGGATGGGCAGCCAGATCCACGCGGGGAACTCGAACCGGCGGATCTCACAGTCCGCCCTGGAGGCGGTCGTGGCGTGGACGCGGACGAGCACCTCACCCTGCTTCGGGCGCGGCTTCTCGACCTCCTCCAGCTTGAGGACGTCCGGGTCGCCGTAGGCAGTGCAGACGATCGCCTTCATGAAGACCTCGCAGTCCCTCGCAGTCGCGCGCGCCTGTCGAGGCCATTATCTCGCACTCTCCGTCCTGACGCCCGGAGTCGGGTTGCCGCCGCCAGGGCGAGCCGGTACGGTACCCGCTCCGCCACCGCCCGGCCGCGTAGTCGCGGCCAGACGAAGGGACCGCGCCATGGATGCCATCCTCCGCACCGGCCAGTTCTTCCTCCACGTCGACACGCACCTGGCGACGCTCGTGGAGCACTTCGGACAGTGGGTGTACGGGATCCTGTTTGCGGTCGTGTTCTGCGAGACCGGCCTGGTCGTCACGCCGTTCCTGCCCGGCGATTCGTTGCTCTTCGCCGCCGGCACGCTCGCCGGCGCCGGGGTGCTCGACCCGCTGGTGCTAGGTGTGACCCTGCTGGCGGCGGCCATCCTGGGCGACGCGGTCAACTACTTCGTCGGCCGCTTCTTCGGCGCCAGGCTGCTCAGCAGGCCGCGGCGCTTCGTGCGGCCCGACCACATCGCCCGCACCGAGGCCTACTACGCGCGCCACGGCGGCAAGACCATCATCCTGGCGCGCTTCGTGCCCTTCGCGCGGACCTTCGCGCCCTTCGTCGCCGGTGTCATCCGCATGGATCCGCTGCGGTTCCTGCTCTTCAACGTGACCGGCGCGGCCCTCTGGGTCGGCCTCTTCGTGGGCGGCGGCGTGTGGTTCGGCAACATCCCCTGGGTGAAGGACAACCTCGCTCTGGTCCTCGTGGCCGTCGTGCTCGTCTCGGTCGGCCCGGCCGTCGTGGGCATGGCGCGCCGCCGCCTGCAGGGCGTGGCCGGCGGGTCGCAGGAGGATGCTTCCTGACCCCAGCAGTCGGCTACGCTCTTCGTGGCTCCGGACCTGCGTTCCACCTCTTGGCCAACGGCCTGCGGAACCATGGCCTGTCCGGCGAGTTAGACCCCGCCAGGAACGAGCAGATGAGAAGTAGGGGACTCATCGCGGTCCGACTGCTCACGAAGGAGGCAGGCATGAACGAGCTCACGGTGAGACAGGAGACGTCCGCGCCAGCGGGTGAGCTGAGACGCGCAATGGAGGATCTGGGATCGCTCCCGGAGCCGTCGCTCACACTGACCTGGCGAGGAAGGACCCGGGTACGGGCCCTGGAGGGCAGGTTGACCGCCGAGGTCGCACCCGACGCTGCCGGGCGGAATGGTCTGGTGTGCCGCTACCGCTTCGGCGGCCTGTTCGCACGCCTCATCAGGAGGGACGGCTACGACCAGCTGAAGGGGAACCTGCAGTACATCGCCGCGGCGATCTGCCATCGCGCCGAGGAGCTCCATGCGGCCAGCAGTGACGGCCGGCCTCCTCCGCGCGAGGCCGGCAGGTCGCCGGATCATTATGACACCAGGGACAGGGGTGCGGTCGCACGGCCCACCCCTGTCGTGCGTACGGTCACGACCGTCGGCGCGGCCACGCATCAGACCCCGATGGCTGCGCGCTGAACATCGCCGCGATGTGATATCGCCGGTCTCTGCTTTCAGCGGCCTTGGAGGCGGTCGAGGTCGCGCTGGGCGGCCTCGACCGCCGCACGTGCGCTCTCGAGCTCGCTCTGGGCATCCTTCCAGTGGCGTCGAGCCGCTCGCTCCTCGGTCTCGGCCCTGCTGAGCGCCGCCTCTGCGTCCCCGAGCCTGGCGCGAGCCGCGCCGTCGTCCGGCACCGGCCTCGGTGGCTCGGGCGAGGGCGGTGCCGGACGCGGCGC
>DASUMX010000271.1:0-12876 GCA_036277455.1 Thermoleophilia bacterium | reverse complement strand
GGTGAGCACGACGCGCCAGCCGTCGGCGGCGAGGGCCGCGACGCGGCGCATGGCGCCGTCGATGTTGAACAGCTGCTCCTCGAAGGTGCCGACCTGGCCGGGCTGGAGGATGGCGTTGCCGCCGAGGGCGACGACGACGGTCTTCTTGCCGCGCTGCTTGCCTGTTGCTGCCATCTGGGTCCTCTGGTCCTTATGCGTCGACGGTCTCGGCCTCGTTGCGGCCGCCGGGCTTGTGGCTGGCGTGCCAGTAGAGCCACCAGCCTATGAGGAGCGAGACGATCGTGCCACCACCGGTGATCAGCCAGAACACGCCCTTCGACACGCCCTCCGCCGGGAAGTAGAAGAAGAGGAAGAGCGTGAGCGCGATCCCCGCCTCGCAGAGGATCGTGGCGATCCAGGCGCCGGCCTTGCCGCCCGGGATCACGTACGGCCGCGGCTGGTCCGCGTGCGTGTGGCGCAGCACGAGCAGCGCCGGGAACATCAGCAGGTAGGGGATCAGGAAGACGATCGACGAGAGCGCGAACAGGGTCCAGAACACGCTTGTCTGGTTCGGGTCGAGCACGTAGGCCAGGATCGTGATCGCGGTGGCGATGACGCCCATGAGCACGAAGGCGTAGTCGGGCGTGCCGAAGCGCCTGTTGACGTGGCCGAACACGCCCGGCGCCGTCTCGTCCAGGCCCGTGGCGCCGATGGTCTGGTTGGCGCCGATCGACCACGTCACCATGTTGCCGAAGAACGTGAAGAGGAGGGCGACGATGGCGATGTTGAACAGCCAGGACGCCCCTCCGAGCACCTCGTCGAACATGAGCTTGAGGGCGTCGGTGATGCCGGTGACGATGCTGACGTCCTCCGTCTTGATCGACGCGAGGATGCCGAACGTCGCGAACATGTATACGGCGAGGATCGCGGCGCCGGCGAGGATGATCATCTTGGGCACGTCGCGCTTCGGGTCCTTGATGTTCCCGCCGGCCGAGCTCATGAGCTCGAACCCCATGTACGAGTAGATGATGATCGGGAGGAAGGAGAGGCTGTCGGTGTTCCACTCCGGGATCCAGGCGCTGAGCGCGAAGGAGTTGGCGGCGCCGTTCTGGACCACGTAGGCGACGCCCAGCGCCCCCAGGCCGACGAGCACGATGACCTTGAGCGCCGCGCTCAGGTCGGGCACGAACTTGCTCCACGCCAGCGGCAGGATGCCGACGATCACGATCGCCCACACCATGGCGATGACGATCACGGCCTCCCAGAGCGGCGGCACGTCCACGCCCCAGGCGACCTCGATGGCGCCGATGAAGAGGACGAACACCGAGGGCGCCCAGAGGGCGACGTTGACCCAGTACATCCACGAGGTCACCGTGCCCCAGCCGGGGCCGAAGGCGGTCTTGACCCACACGTAGATGCCGCCCTCGTCAGGCCAGGCGCTGCCCAGCTCGGCGGTGACGAAGCCGTACGGGATGAAGAAGAGCAGGCCGAGGATGATCCAGAACCCGAGGCCCTGGACGCCCATCGCGGCGGAACTGCCCACGGTATCGGCGACGAGGATCGCCGACACGCTGAACAGGACCATGCTGAACAGGCCGAACACCTTCGGCTTCTCGGTGAGCGTTCCCCCCGGCGCTCCATCGTGCAGGTCGGTTGCCATCGTGGTTCCTTTCGCTGACGCGGGTGCTGCGTGTGTCGCTTAGCTGAGCAGGGCCTTGCCGATCGGCTGCAGGTCCGGGTCGGCGGGCAGCTCGTCGATGCCGATCAGGGCGAGCATGAGGGCCTTCTGGAAGTGCATCCGGTTCTGGGCCTGCGGGAAGATGATGCTCATCGGGCCGTCGGCGATCTCGTCGACGACCTCCTCGCCGCGCATGGCCGGCAGGCAGTGCATGAACTTCGTCTCGGGCTTGGCGTGGCTCCACAGGTCGGGATTGACCTGGAAGGGCCTGAACGCCTCGACGCGGTCCTTGTACTCGTCCTCCTGGCCGGTCCACCACCAGCAGTCGGTGTAGACGAAGTCGGCGCCGGCGACGGCCTCGAGCGGGTCGTTGGTGAGCAGGAACGACCCGCCGGCCTCGGCGGCGAACCGCGTGGAGAGCTCGACGAGCTCGGGCGCCATCTCGTAGCCGGCGGCGTTGCCGACACGGACGTTCAGCCCGAGCTTGGTCAGCGTCGTGGAGAGCGAGTTGCACGGGTGGGCGGCGTCGCCGACGTAGGCGAACGTGACGCCGGCCAGGGTGCCCGCGTGCTCCAGGATGGTGAGCGCGTCGCTCATGCTCTGGCAGGGGTGCCGGTCGTGGTCCATGCCGTTGATCACCGGCACCGCCGACCACGCGGCGAGCTCGTTCACGGTCTCGTTCTTCTTGCTGCGGATCTCGATGGCGGCGTTGTACTGCGAGAGCGTGCGCGCCGTGTCGGCGATGCTCTCGCGGCCGGGCAGGTGGATCTCGCCCGGGCGCAGGTAGAGGGCGTTGCCGCCGAGCTCGGCGAACCCGTTCTCGAAGCTGACGCGCGTGCGCGTCGAGGCGGCCTCGAAGATCATCGCCAGGTGCCTGCCGGGGAGGAACGGGGTGAGTGGGCGCTTCCGCCACAGGGCCTTGAGGCCCACGGCGAGCTTGAGCAGGTCCTCGAGCTCTTCGCGCGTGTAGTCGAGGTCGGTCAGGAAGTGACGGCCGCGGTACTTCTTCAGGGCGGGGAGCGTGGTATCCAACTCGGTTCCTCCTGGTCGACGAGTCGCGCACGACGTGGACGCCGAAAGTTTGTTTGTCCGGACGGACAAATGTAGATTACACTGGTATGCAGAGCCTGGCAACTACGATCGGCGAACGGATGGTGACCTGATGTCGCCACAGGATGAGAGAAGAAGGAGCCTGGCGCGCGGGGAGGGGCTGCCCGAGCCGCTGCTGCTCGAGGATCCCATGGAGGCGCTGCCGCCGACCGCGCAGCGGATCCTGGCGGCGGCCCAGCGGCTGCTCGCCGAAGGCGGGTTCGAGGCGCTCAAGCTCTCCGCCATCGCGCGCGAGGCCGGCGAGTCGAAGGCGAGCATCGGCTATCACTTCGGCAACAAGGCCGGCCTCGTCACCGCCCTGGTCGACTCGCTCGCGCACGACTCCAACCGCGGCCTCATCGAGGAGACGGCGGCCACGCCGGCGGGGGAGGCCCGCGTGCACGCGCTGATCGACGGCGAGTCGCGCATCGCCGCCGACGCCGAGAGCTTCCAGTCGTTCTTCGACGTCCTGCCGCACGCGCTGCGCGACCCGGACCTGCGCGAGCGGGTCGCGGCCCTCTACGACGGCTACCGTGAGACGGTGCTGCGCTGCCTGGACGCCGCCGGTCCCGACGCGCCGGCCGACCTGCGGCCGTTCGCCATGCTCATGATCGCGATCGTGGACGGGCTCGCCATCCAGCACGGCCTGGACCCCGAGGGCGCCGACGTGCGCGCGGCCACCGAGCTCTGGGAGCGCCTTGCGCGGCCCTACCTCACCGTGGGAGGCGGGAGCGCCGCGTAGGCCTTCGTCGCGGCGGCGGACGGGCGGATGGTCCCGGCGCCCGGCGGTCGGGTATCCTTGGCGCCATGGACGCCGCCGTCATCTGGGATCCGGCCTACGCCGAGCACGACACCGGCGAGCACCCCGAGGGTGCGGACCGCGTCAGCTCGACGATCGACTACCTCGAGGGCACCGATCTGTGGCCGCGTCTCACCGTGCTCACCTCGCCGCCGCCGGCCACCGAGGACGATGTCCTCCTGGTGCACACGCCGGCGCACCTGGCGATGATCAAGCGCGCGGCGCAGGGACGCGGCACCTGGATCGATCCGGACACGCACGTGTCGCCGCGCAGCTACGAGACGGCGCTGCTCTCCGCCGGGGGCGCGCTGCTCGCGGCCGAGCTCTGGGGCGACGGGCTGGCGCCGTTCGCGCTCATCCGCCCGCCCGGGCACCACGCGACCCCCGACAGGGCGATGGGCTTCTGCCTCTTCAACAACGTGGCCATCGCCGCCGCCAGGCTGCTCCAGCGGGGATACGAGCGGATCGCCATCCTCGACTGGGACGTGCACCACGGCAACGGCACCCAAGCCGCGTTCTACGCCGAGCCCAGGATCCTCTTCGGCTCGGCGCACCAGTGGCCGCACTACCCCGGCAGCGGGTTCTTCGGCGAGTGTGGCGAGGGTGCGGGTGAGGGGTCCACCGTCAACGTGCCGCTGCCCGCCGGCGCCGACGACGCCGACTACGCCGGCGTCTTCGACGCGCTGTTCGAGCCCATCGTCCGCCAGTTCGCGCCGCAGGCGATCTTCGTCTCCGCCGGCCAGGACATCCATCGCTCGGACCCGCTGGGCGAGATGCGCGTCACCGAGGCCGGCTTCGCGCAGATGGCGCTGCGCTGCGTGCGTCTGGCGCAGGAACTGTGCGAGGGCAGGCTCGCGTTCGTGCTGGAGGGCGGCTACGACCGCGTTGCCAGCGCGCGGGCGGTCGAGGCCGTGCTGCGCGCGGTCGCCGACGAGCGCGCACCGGAGGTGAGCGGCGGCACGGAGCGCGCCGCCGCCGCGGTGGCACGGGCGCGCGAGGTGCAGTCGGCGTACTGGGACCTCTGAGGGCCGGGCGTCCGGCGCCGCTCCGTGTCGCGTCGGGCGCCGCCTCGCCGCCCGTCAGACGACGATCTGGACGATCCCCAGTCTCTCCATCTCGTCGCGCACGTCCTTGTCCACCGCGTCGTCCACGATCACCGTGTCGACCTTGTCCAGCGTGCAGATGGCCACGTCGCCGATGACGCCGACTTTGCTGGCGTCGGCGAGCACGACGATCTCGCCGCGCGTCTGGCGGACCATGGCCCGCTCGACGCCGGCCAGGCCGATGCTGGGGGTGGTGACCCCCTCCTCGAGGCTCACGCCGTCCGCCCCCAGGATGAAGCGGCCGGCGTGGAACGTGGAGACGGCCTCGATCGCCAGCGGACCCTCGAGCGTGTTGGAGCGCTGCCGGTAGGAGCCCCCCAGGAGCACGATGTCGAGGGAGCTGCTCTGGGCGGTGGAGAGCGCCCCGACATTGTGGGTGACGATGCGCGCCTTGAGCTGCGGGTCGACGTGGCTGAGCACCTGGGCGGCGGTGGTGCCGGAGCTGAGGAAGACGGTCTCGCCCGGCTGGATCATCCCCGCCGCCGCCTTGGCGATGCGCCGCTTCTGCTCCGAGTGGGCGCGCACGTTGGTGGCGTACAGCGGCTCCTCGATCATCCGTCGCTTGAGGATCGCGCCGCCGTGCATGCGCGAGAGCAGGCCCGCCTGCTCGAGCAGTTCGAGGTCGCGACGGATGGTCATCTCCGACACCCCGAGCGTCTCGCTGAGGACGGAGACCCTGACCGCGCGCCGCTCCTCGAGGAGCTCGACGATGCGCGCGCGGCGCTCCGCGGGGATCATCTCGTGGACTTCGGAAGGTACGTCTGGCGACATTTGCTGCCCCTCGCGGTCGCTGCTCATCGTGCTACAAGTTCGCACATAGTCGAACACATCATAGGGTCGGCCTCGCGGCGGTTCAAGCACGCGGCGCGGATGCCGGGGTCCGTCCGGGCCTGGCTTGGGGCGGCAGGGGCCGCCGCTCCGGAGACGCGGAGACGGCCGCCCCGCGGGCGCGGGGCGGCCGTCTCGTCGTACCGTCGGCGCGGCGAGAGGCCGCCGCGCCGCTCGCGCCGCGTCAGGCCAGCAGGGCCTTGGCGCGCGCGTAGACGTTGTCGGCGGTGAAGCCGAACTCCTGGAACAGCGTGCCGGCAGGAGCCGAGGCGCCGAAGTGGTCGATGCCGATGACCACGCCGCCGTCGCCGATCCAGCGGTCCCAGCCCAACGTGACGCCGGCTTCCACCGCGACGCGCGCGCCGCAGGCCGGCGGCAGCACGCTCTCGCGATAGCCGGCGTCCTGCTGCTCGAAGAGCCGCATGGAGGCCATGTTGACCAGGCGCGAGCGCACGCCCTCGGCGACCAGGCGCTCGTGCGCCTCCAGGGCGAGCGCGACCTCACTGCCGCTGGCGATGAGGATCACATCCGGCGCGCCGCCGTCCGAGGCGTCGTCCATCACGTAGGCGCCGCGGGCGATGCCGCTGGCCGGCGCGTACTTCTCACGGTCGATCGTCGGCAGGTTCTGGCGCGTCAGCATGAGCCCTACGGGAGCGTCGGCGGTCTGCAGGGCGATCCTCCAGGCCTCGACCGTCTCGTTGGCGTCGGCCGGCCGCAGGTCGATGAAGCCCGGCGTGGCGCGCAGCATGGCGAGGTGCTCGACGGGCTGGTGGGTGGGACCGTCCTCACCGACGCCGATGCTGTCGTGGGTGAGCACGTAGATGACCGGCAGGCCCATCAGCGCCGAGAGGCGCATGGCCGGGCGCATGTAGTCGACGAAGACGAAGAACGTGGCCACGTACGGGCGGATGCCGCCGTGCGTCGCGAGACCGTTGCCCATGGCGGCCATGGCGAGCTCGCGGACGCCCCAGCGCACGTTGCGCCCGCCGGGCGTGGCCGCCTGCTGGTCGGGTGCGTCCTTGATCAGCGTGTTGTTGGACGGGGCCAGGTCGGCAGAGCCGCCCATGAGCGTCGGGATGTGCGGCGCCACGGCGTTGATGACCTTGCCCGAGGCGGCGCGGGTCGCGACCTTGTCCTCGGTCGTGAAGACGGGCAGGTCCGCGTCCCAGCCCTCGGGCAGGGCGTGCGCCCAGGCGTCGTCCCACGAGGCGGCGCGGGCGGCGTCGGCCGCGCGCCACGCCTCGTACTTGCGCGTCCACTCGGCGTGGGCCTCGGCGGCCTGCTTGCCGGCGGCGCGGAAGGCCTCGCGGACCTCGTCGGGCACGTGGAACTCGGGGTCGAGCGGCCAGGCGCAGGTCTCCTTGGTCAGCTTGACCTCGTCGGCGCCGAGCGGCGCGCCGTGGGCGGCGGCCTTGTCCTGCTTGTTGGGCGAGCCGCAGCCGATGTGCGTGCGCACCGCGATGAACGACGGCTTGCCGGTCTCCGCCTTGGCTGCCGTGATCGCGGCGTCGATGGCCTCCACGTCGTTGCCGTCGGCCACCTTCTGCACGTGCCAGCCGTAGGCCTCGTAGCGCTTGCACACGTCCTCGGTGAAGGCGAGGTCGGTGGAGCCGTCGATGGTGATGTGGTTGTCGTCGTAGAGCAGGATGAGCTTGCCGAGTTGCTGGTGGCCGGCGAACGAGGCAGCCTCGCTGCTGATGCCCTCCATCATGCAGCCGTCGCCGGCGAGCACGTAGGTGTAGTGGTCCATGACGTCGCCGTAGGTGGCGGCGAGGAACCGCTCCGCAACGGCCATGCCCACGGCGTTGGCGACGCCCTGGCCGAGCGGGCCGGTCGTGGTCTCGACGCCGGCGGTGTGCCCGTACTCGGGGTGTCCGGGCGTGCGGCTGCCCCACTGCCGGAACGCCTTGAGGTCGTCCAGGGTGAGGTCGTAGCCGGTCAGGTGGAGCAGGGAGTAGAGCAGCATGCTCGCGTGCCCGGCCGAGAGCACGAAGCGGTCGCGGTTCGGCCACTGCGGGTCGGCCGGGTCGTAGCGCAGGTGACGCGTGAACAGCGTGTAGGCGACGGCGGCAGCGCCCATGGGCATGCCGGGGTGACCGGAGTTGGCCTTCTGGACGCCGTCGACGGCCAGGAAGCGGATGGTGTCGATGCACCTGTCCTGGAGCGCGGGATCGCTCACCACTGTGCTCATTCGGATCCTTTCTTGAGGGCCGTCAGCCTCCGCCCTCCCAAGGTGACCGGGGGAGGGCGGAGGCTGCGGACGAACGTCAGGCCAGCGTCAGTCGGCTCAGAAGTACGCCTCGATGAACGCCATGAAGCGCTCGGACTCCTCGGGAGTGCCGGGAGTGACGCGGAAGTAGCCTTCCTTGCCGTTGATGGGCTTGATGGTCTTGATGATGACCTGCTGCGTGTCGTTGGCCGCCTGCACGATCTCGGCGCTGGTCTTGCCGCTCGCGGAAGCGTCGACGAGCATGTAGTTGCCGTGCGCCTCGAACGGCTTGAGGCCCTTGGCCGACAACGCGTCGGCGAACTTCTTCATCCAGTCGTTGTTGTACTCGACCTTCTGCTTGACCTCGCCCGTGTCCAGGATCGCCTCGGCCGCGGCGATCGCCATGAGGCTGAGGTTCCAGGGCAGGTACATGAGGTTGAACGCGTCCACCACGGTGGGGCTGCCGACCATGTAGCCCATGCGGATGCCGGCGAGCCCGAACGCCTTGGAGAAGGTGTGCGAGAGGAACACGTGCGGGTACTTCTTGACGAAGTCGACCTTGGCCTCGACCTGCGGGTGGTAGTCGAGGTAGGCCTCGTCGATGCACATCGGGATGCCGAGCTCGGCGAACCTGGTGAGGTCGGCGTCTTCGATGAAGATGCCCGTCGGGTTGTTCGGGTTGATGATGAGGATCAGCTTGGTCTTGTCGTTGACGGCGGCCAGCATGCCCTCGACGTCGTACTGCAGGTCCTCGTCGCGGAGCGGGACCTGCACCGTCTTGGCGTTGCAGTAGCCGGCGCGCGAGGGGAACATCTCGAAGGTCGGGTTGGAGCAGAGGAACTCGTCGCCCGGCTGCAGGAAGATGCGCATCATCGCGTCGATGGTCTCGGACGAGCCGTTGGCAAGGGCGATGTTCTCCGCCGCGACGCCGTGCAGCTTGCCGAGCTTCTCGCGCAGGCGATAGGCGCGGTCCGGGTAACGGTTGCCCTTCTTCGCCATGTCGGTGATGGCGGCGACCACCGCGTCCGACGGGGGCACCGGGTTCTCGTTGAGCATCATGCGGCCCAACTCGGGGTGCGCCCACGCCATGTCGAGGACGCCCGTGTTGTACTCGGGAGCCGTCCAGATGTAGGGGTTGATCTTGTCTTTGATGTCCGTCATGCCCACTGTCCTTTCGTCAGTCAGGTGACCGTGAGTCCCCGCTGTCAGGCCTTGCAGTCGCCCTTGAGGCAACCGTCGGCGAACGCGACCATCTCGTTGGTGGCCTTGGAGAAGGCCTCGTGTGTCTTCACGAGGGCCGGATGCGTGTTGTACTCCTCGCGCGTGTAACCGTCCTCGTCGTAGGCGCGGGCGAAGTACGGGATCTTGAGCAGCTTCTCCATCACGTCGGCCGGCGGGTCGACGTCGATCTGGTCGGCCTGGAAGTGGATGCTGTCGGCGCCGGGGAAGTTGATGACCTCGTCGATGAACGGCGGCGGCACGGTGACGACGATGCTGGCGCCGGCCTTCTCCTCGAGGTGCCAGATGCGCTGCTCGCCGTCCACGGTCGGGCCGAGACGCAGGGAGCAGGAGAGCATCTTGCTCTGGTAGCCACGCTCCTTGACGGTGCGGTAGGCCTTCTTGAAGATCGCGAGCTCGGCGTACCGGACGTCGGCCTCGGTGACCTCGACGCCAGCCTCGGCGCCGAATTCACGCAGGCCGCCGAGGTCGCCGTAGCGGGCCTCCATGTGCGTGATGACCGAGCGCCACTTGCTCAGGTCCACACCGTTGGCCTTGGCCTTCTCGAGGCCGCGCATGACCGACTTGGCGCAGTCGAGCAACTGCGAGAGCACGAAGGTGAGCGTGTTGTTGGTGGCGATGCCGCGCGAGGTGAGCTCCTCGATGACCTCGTAGCCCTGGGCGGTGCCGGGGACCTTGACCATCACGTTGGGGTTCACGGCGTGGATCTCGAGCGCCTGCGCGAGCATGGCCTCGCCGTCGAAGGCGCTGCGCGGATCGACCTGGCCGGAGAGGAAGCCCTCCTTGTAGCCCGACGCCTCGAAGAGGGGGAGGAACATGTCGGAGCCCTGCCGGACGACTTCCTTGTAGAGCAGCCAGAAGAGGCCCTCGGTGTCGACGTCCTTGTTCTCGGCGAGGACCTTCTGGGCGACCTTCTCCCAGCGCGCCGGGTCGTCCTTGAAGGCGGCGAGGGAGAGGGGCGGGTTGGTGGTGACACCCCGGAAGAGCTGGCTCATCGGGTCGTCGGCGTTGTACATGCGCGCGAACTGGGCCTTGAGCGCGGCCTTGTCGGCCTCGTCGGCCTTGGCCAGCATCTTGTCGCACCAGTTGGCGAAGATGACCGGCGACGAGTCCCACCAGATCTCCATGCCGGGACTGACCGCTACCAGGTCTTCAAAGAGATTGGGGTCTTTCATTGCTCCTCCTCGAGGATCGATTCCGTGGGGTGGTGAAAAGTGAACAAGGAGTCACTCAACTGCACATATTCGCTCCATCAGTCCGCATCGTAGTGTACTCCGTCCCGTGTGTCTAGCAGGCGGCCGTACGTTGGCCGGGCGGGCCATCGGAAGACAGCTCGGTCCGCTCCATGAGGGCGGCGGACCGGCCTCACTGCGAGCCTGCTCGCGCGGGCGCGACAGGTCAAAGCGGCCCGTAGCGGCCCTGCCACCGATCCCGGCCGGGCCACGCCGGTCATGCCGCAGGAAGGAGCGTCCCCGCAAGGGAACGGGGCGGGCCGTGAGGCCCGCCCCGTTCCGGAGCAGATCCGCGATGGCGCGCGACTCAGATGACGTTGAGGTCGCGCTCGATCTCGGCGAGCTCTTCGGCGGTACCCTGGACCTTCGGGCCCTTGAACCATTTGCGGGCCGAGACGGCGAACCAGAGTCCGGCGCCGCCGACGACGACGAGCACGGCGACCGGCGCGTAGTTGAACGTCTCGACGGTGTTGCCCGGCGAGTACTGCGGGAGCATCAGCAGGATGACGATGAAGACGACCCAGATGATGGCGATCCAGTTGATGATCGGTCCCCAGGTCTTGCTGAGCTTCCACGGGCCCGGCTCGAACACGCCCGGGTTGATGCGGCGCAGGAACACCGGCGTGAGGTACGAGATGTAGAGGCCGATGACGGCGATCGACGTGACCGCGGCGTAGGCCACGACGTTGTACAGGTAGGGCAGCGCGAGGATGAACGCCCCGATGGCCCCGAACCAGGCGGTGCGCACCGGCACGCGCTGGCGCTTGCTGACGTGGTGCCAGAAGTCCGAGAACGGCACCGCGCCGTCACGGGCGAAGGCGTACACCATGCGCGAGTTGGCGGTGATCGACGACATGCCGCAGAAGAACTGCGCCACGATCACGATCAGGACGAGCAGCAGGCCGATGGTATGGCCGGTGGCGTACTCGAAGATGGTCGCCCACGGCACGAGGTCGGTGGCGATGGCGTCGTAGCCGGCGTACTCGACGCCGTTGATGGTCACCGGGAACGCCGTCGGGATCGCCATGCTGACGCCGAGCAGCAGGATGAAGCCTGCGACCATGGAGATCCAGATGGAGTTGACGATGCCCTTGGGCGCCGAGATGCGCGCGTTGATGGTCTCCTCAGAGACGTGCGCCGAGGCGTCGTAGCCGGTGAACGTGTACTGCGCGTTCAGGAGGCCGATGAGGAACACGTACAACCCGAAGGTGAACCCCGAGAGCCCCTCGAACGCGTTCCAGCCGTCAGCGCCGAACAGGAAGTTGATCGACTGGTGGGTGCCCGACTCCGGCGCCCAGAAGAGCAGCACGAAGATGATCGCCACGCCGATGAGGTGCCAGTACACCGACACGTCGTTGAGCAGGGCGACGAGGCGCACGCTGAACGTGTTGAGCAGGCCCTGCAGGAAGAGGACGACCGCCAGGATCAGGATCGTGGCGTACGGCTCGAGCCAGGTATCGCTGCCCGTGAGGATGTAGAAGAACGCCGAGATGGAGAAGGCGCAGCCGAAGCTGATACCCGCGGTGACGGCGACCTGGCCGAGCAGGTTGAACCAGCCGGTGAACCACGACCAGATCGGAGCGCTGTTGCCGGGCGCGAGCTTGGCCGACCAGTAGTACAGGCCGCCGGCGGTCGGGAAGGCGCTGCAGATCTCGCCGAGGGACATGCCGGCGAAGATGACGAGCGTGCCGACGAGCAGCCAACCCCAGAGCATGACCGGAGGGCCGCCGTGCAGCAGGCCGTAGCCGTACAGCGTGAGGCAGCCCGAGAGGATGGAGATGATGGTGAAGGAGACGGCGAAGTTGGAGAACTTGCTCATGGAGCGGTCGAGCTCCTGAGCGTAGCCCATCGAGTGCAGATCCTTGGTGTCCTGATCCAACTCTTCTCTTACCGGCGGTGACGCGGACATTTCGTCTGGCACGATGAACCCCCCCTTGCTCGCCCAACTGGCCTACGCTCACGCGTATTGACCGCCATTCAGTACCAAGCACCGCGACCTGTCAAGGGGATGTGCGAAGTTGTTTGCGAATTTGGTAGATAGTGAGCAAGAGAACGGGCGGCGGGCCCTCCGGCCCGCCGCCCGTCGACAAGAGGCGATGTGTGATTCGGTTCAGGCCTGCGCTCAGTAGTCGGCCTCGCCTGCTTTGGTCTTGCCCCAGAACGTCTTGTAGATCAGGGCGGTGTAGATCAGGACCACGGGCACGAAGATCACCGCCAGGATGAGCATCACCGTCAGCGTGAGGTCCTCGGACGCCGCGCGTTCGACCGTGAGACTGGTGCTCTCGGGCGTGCCGCGCGCCGGCACCATCTCGGGGAAGTTGCCCACCGCGGCGATGCCGGCCAGGCCGACGATGATGATCGCCGATCCGATGAAGGACCTGAGCGCGCCGTCCTTCTTGTACAGCTGCCAGATGGTGTAGAGCACGCCGGCGATGAAGACGGCGAGGAACAGCCAGCCGGCCGGCCGCCCGAACACGTTGTCGGAGGCGCGTGAGACGGTGAGGATGGTCGCGAGCGACGTCGCCACGGCGAGCACGGCGCAGATCCAGAACGTGACCTGGCGCCAGCGCCAGGCGCGTGCGTGCAGCTCGCCCTCCGCCTTGACCGCCAGCCACGCGGCCCCGTGCTGCACGAGCAGGAAGAGGCCGGTGACGCCGACGAGGAGGGAGTACGGGTTGAGGAGCTCCCAGAAGGTGCCGATGTAGTTGCCCTGCGCGTCC
>DASUMX010000270.1:0-5662 GCA_036277455.1 Thermoleophilia bacterium | reverse complement strand
CACATGCCGGCGGGCATCATGGTCATCCTCGTGGTGTACTCGCTACGCGGGATCTCGCTCGGCGAGGCGCCGCACGGGCTACCGGAGGCGCTCGCCGTCATCGCCACGGTGGTGCTGCACCTCGTGAAGGGCAACGCCGTGGCCAGCATCATCGGCGGCACCGCCGTCTACGTGCTCCTCGTCAACCTCGTGTTCACGTAACTGAAGGAGCGCCGGCGGCGAGGGCTGCGATCCCCGGCCGGCCGTCACCGCGCTCGCTGCGGCGAGCCCACAAGCCTCACGTCCGCGTGCAGCCCCAGGAACGCGCCGTAGCGCGCCGCCTCGGCCTCGAGCGCCGCTGCGGCGGGATCGCCGAACGCCTCCAGCAGAGAGACCTCGACGATCACGCGATCGCTCTTCGGGCGCGGGCGCCAGAAGCCGGCGACGCCGCCGTCCAGCAGGACGACGAGGCGGAAGACCGGCGGCGTCGCGGGTTTCCAGGGCGATCCGGGCCGGGCCAGCAGCGGCTTGGTCTCGCTGTAGCCCATGACGATCTCGTCGTAGCCCTGGACGAGGTGGACCAGCGGTCGCCGCGGCGCCGCGAGGCGCTCTCCCCCACTCCCCGGCCCGGTCGCGGACGCCCAGAAGCGCAGGCCGCCCAGGTCCTCGGCCCGCAGCCCCGGCCCCGCCGCCTCGATCGCGGCGCGCGCCTCGGCCAGGGTCAGCGTCGCCCAGACGGCGAAGTCCTTCGCGGTCGCCGGCCCGTGGCCGGCGAAGAAGCGCCGCGCCAGCTCCGCGAGCGCCTCGCGGCGCGGCAGGTCGCGCGCGCCGGGCGCTCGCTCCTCCAGCAGCATGTGCGTGTGCTGCTTGCCGCTCCGCGGGCCGCTGCAGATGAGCGCGTCCAGCTCCGCCGCCATCAGGAGATACGGCAGCCGCTGCCCCTCGACGCCGACGCCGGCGGCGGTGAGGACCGCCGCCGCCTCGCGCCGGGTCAGCCGGTTGCCGCCGCGCAGGGCCGCTACGAGAGCCGCGGCGCTCCGCCGCAGCGTGTCGCCGTCGAGGCCGAGCTGGGCGTAGCGGCGCGCGTCACGAGCCCTGATCCGCGGCGCCGTCGCCGTCAGCAGCCAGCGGATATCGGCCGGCAGGACGAAGTGCCAGGTCGGCCGCAGCACGTGGGTGCGCAGGATCGCGCCGGAGGCGAAGGCGCCCTCCACCTGGGCGTCGGTCGCGCCGGCCACACGCGCGCCCAGCGACCACTTGGCCGGCCCGTAGTCCTGGGCCTGGACCGCCGCAAGCCGGCCGACGACGTCCTCCGGACGCGCGAACCCGGCGCCGGTCAGGCGCTGTGCGCGCAGCCGGCGCGCGACGATCTCCCTGCCCGCCTCGGCGTCCAGCGCGAACGCCGCGGCCGGGCCGGCCCGGGCATCGGGCCGCCCACCTGCGTCACGCGCCATCTTGGAACAGCGGCGCGCAGGCCGCCGCGATGTGGCCGACGTGACGCTGGTCGGTGCCGCAGCACCCGCCCAGCACGGTCAGCTGCGGTAGCCGCCGCTTGAGCTCGACGTACTCGCGTCCGAGCTCCTCGGGGTCCCCCGCGTCAGGCGCCGGCGCCTCGTCGAGCTCGGCGTGGCTCAGGCGTGAGGCGTTCGCGCGCAGGCCGCGGATCCTCGCGGCCCAGGGGCCACCCTCCGCGAGCGCACGGCCGAAATGCTCCGGGTGGGCGCAGTTGATCATGTAGTAGCACGGATAGGCGGACGTGGCTGCATCGACCGCTTCGATGGCGTGCCGCAGGGACTGACCCGACGCGAGGCGACCGTCGGTCTCGACGGTGAACGAGACGGCGACCGGCATGCCGGCCCGAGCGGCCGCCCGCGTGATGCCCAGGGCCTCCTCGACGTTCGTCAGCGTCAGGGCGGCGACCATGTCCGCCGGGGTGTCGGCGAAGACCGCTATCTGCTCGGCGTGATACGCCTCGGCCTCGGTCTCGGTCATCGCCTCAGCGCCATCGTAGCCATCGCGCCGCGGGCCGATGCACCCGCTGACGACGATCCGCGTCGGCCCGCCTTCGAACTCGTCGCGTACGTCCTCGAGCAGACGGATCGACTTCCGGTCGATCTCCTCCAGCATCTCCGCGGTGAAGCCGAGCGGGGCACCCCAGCCGGCGCTCGCCCGCCACGTCGCGCTCTCGAGCACCAGCCCCACGCCGTGCCGCCGGGCGATCTCCGCGTAGGGGCGGTAGTAGCGGCGCAGAGCAGCCCGTCCCTCCCCCGTGCGCAGCAGCGGGAACGCGGCGAAGTCCGTGAGCGCCAGCCCCTCATGGACGATGAGGCTCGTCTCGATGCCGCCGTCAGCGAGGAAGAGACCGCCGCCCAGCTGCGGCAACGCGTCCCGGTAGCGTGCCGCGCGCCCTCCCTGTCGGTGCGGACACACGGATCAGCCCTCGTCGTCGCCGATGCCCCAGTGCTCGATCACGTAGTCCATGTCCTTGTCGCCGCGTCCGCTGAGGTTGACCAGGATGGTGCCCGTCTTCATCTCCCGGGCCTTGACGAGCGCGTGCGCCACCGCGTGCGCGCTCTCCAGCGCCGGGATGATGCCCTCCCTGCGGCTGAGCGCGAAGAACGCGTCGCGGCAGGCGTCGTCGGAGCAGGTCACGTACTGCACGCGGCCCGAGTCCTTGAGGTAGCTGTGCTCGGGCCCGACACCGGGGTAGTCCAGCCCGCTGGCGCAGGAGTACACCGGCGCCGGCTCCCCCTGCTCGTCCTGGAGCAGGTAGCAGCGGAAGCCGTGGATGACGCCTTCGGTCCCGTACGTCATCGTCGCCGCGTGCTCGCCCACGCCCTCGCCGTGCCCCAGGGGCTCGACGCCGATGAGCTCCACCGGGTCGTCGAGGAAGCCGGAGAAGATTCCCATCGCGTTGGACCCGCCGCCTACGCACGCCTCCACCACGTCCGGCAGATTGCCGGTCATCTCCACGAACTGCTCGCGCGCCTCCATGCCCACGACCTTCTGGAAGTCGCGCACCATGAGCGGGAAGGGATGAGGGCCGACGACGGAGCCGATGCAGTAGATGGAGTTCTCGTAGTCCGCAAGGTAGGCCTCGAACGCCGAGTCCACGGCCTCCTTGAGGGTCTGCAGCCCGTGCGTGACCGGGACGACGGTGGCGCCGAGGAGCTGCATACGGCTCACGTTGGGCGCCTGCTTCTCGATGTCCACCACGCCCATGTGGATCTCGCACGCGAGGCCGAAGTGCGCCGCGGCGGTGGCGAGGGCGACGCCGTGCTGGCCGGCGCCGGTCTCGGCGATGAGCTTCTTCTTGCCCATGTACTTGGCCAGCAGCCCCTCGCCCATGCAGTGGTTGAGCTTGTGCGCGCCCGTGTGGTTGAGGTCCTCGCGCTTGAGGTAGATCTGCGCGCCGCCGTTGGCGAGCGACAGGGTGCGCGCGTGGTACACCGGCGTCGGCCGTCCCTGGAAGTGCTTGCGCAGGTAACGGAGCTCCGCGATGAAGGCGGCGTCGTTCTCGATCTCGTGGTACGCGCGGACGATCTCGGCGAAGGGCGCCTCGAGCTGGGGCGGCAGGTACTGCCCGCCGTACTTGCCGAAGAACCCGGCCTCGTCGGGCACCGCCCGCCGCCTCGCCGCGTGCTCTGCCTCCGCCTCGTGGACCGTCGCCTGCTCCGCCATCGTGCTCACCTCGTGCGCTCGCGCGTGAATGGACCGCCGGTGAGTCTACGCGACCCGGCGGCGGCCTGCGCGCCGCCGTCCTCCGGCTCACTCCACGAGCATGTAGTACTCGACGAACTCGCGCGCGCGTCCGTCGGCGTCCAGCGTCACAAGCCAGAGGTTGTGGAATTGCGCTGGGTCGTCGTCGCGACTCCCACCCTCGGGATAGGTGGTCACGGCACGGATGATGAAGAGGTCGCCCTCCTGCGCCAGGACCTGCTCCTCGAACGACCAGGGGATCCTGCCCTCGTCCTCGCCGATCCAGTAGGCGGTCACCGCCCCGACGCCCTCCAGCGGTTCGCGATACGGCGCGGTGAAGTAGCGCACGTCGTCCTTGAACAGCCGGGCGATCTCCGCGGGGTCGTCGGTGGACCAGGCGTGCCGGTACGCCGCCAGCCAGTCGCCGATCCTGGTCTCGTCGATCATCGCAGCCTCCTCGTGGTCCGCGTCCCGTGACGGGCGAGCTCGTCGTCGCCTCCCCGAGGACTTGCCCGCGCAGACGCCGCACCCAACCGTCGACGAGCGGCGGCCTCGGCTCGGGCGCAGGCGAGACGGGCGGCGCGACTCCCGAGCCCCTTGGGCCGCCGTGCGTTGTCACCGTGGACAACGCCGCCGATGCGCGGCAGCCCGAGTCGTGGCTGAAGCGGCGGAGCCCCGGGTACACAAGCTCATTCGTCGTCGAGGTGGCTGGGAGGACCTCGCGACCACCTTTCCAAGGAGAGAGACATGAGACACCGTCACCTCGCGACGCTCGTCGCGGCGTTCGCCCTGCTCACCCTGCTCGTCGCCGCCCCCATCGCGGGAGCGACCGGCGGCAGCTCCGGCCCGTCGCTGTCGTGGACCAAGGTCTACGGCGACGATCCCTCGGGCTGGACCGGCCGTGCCGGCCTGCAGGCCGTCCAGCTGCGTGGCGACTTCTTCGTGATGGGCGGCCGCACCCCGGACCCGTCCCAGTTCAACCCGTTCGCCAGCATCCTGTGGAACGACGTGTGGAAGAGCGACGACCTCGGGCGCTCGTGGCGGGCGCTCGGCACGGCGCCGTGGGCCGCCCGCGGCTACTTCCAGGCGGTGACCAAGGACGGCGCCATGTTCGTGCTCGGCGGCCAGAACCTGTCCGCGGGACCGGGGCAGCCGTCCCAGTTCTTCAACGACGTCTGGAAGTCGTACGACGGCAAGAACTGGAAGCAGCTGACCGCCGCCGCACCGTGGAAGGGCCGGGCCGGCCTCAGCGCCATCGTGTTCGGCGACCACATCTACGTCATGGGCGGCAGCAACGGCGACGACGTCGCCATCGGCGGCAGCGGTCGCGAGCTCTTCAACGACGTCTGGCGCTCCCGCGACGGCAGGTCGTGGCAGCTGGTCACCGCCGACGCCGCCTGGTCCCCGCGCGCCGGAGCGGCCGTCGTCAAGAAGGACGGGTACCTGTACCTCCTCGGCGGCGAGGACGGCTTCCTCTGCACGGTCGGTCCGGCCGGCCTGCAGTGCCCCTACTTCAACGACGTGTGGCGCTCCCGCAACGGCGCCACGTGGGATCTGGTCACGCCGTCCGCGGCCTGGAGTCCGCGCCCCGGACACCAGGCCCAGGTGCTCTACGGCGCCATCGTCGTGTTCGGCGGCTTCGGCTGGCCGTCGCTCGCGGACCCGACGCAGCCGCCGGGACCCTTCAACCCGTTCCTCCCCGGCCATCCGACCGACCAGTGGTCCAGCCGCGACGGGAAGAACTGGACGCTGCTGCCGGGCAGCCCCTGGAACGCCGCAGGCCCGGCCGATATCAAGTACGACTTCGACTCGCTCAAGGTCAGGACCGGCCTCTTCGGGCTGCGCGAGTCGATCTACACGTTCGGCGGCGACCGCGAGATCTCGTTCGTGAACCCGGATCCGTCACTCGTCGACGACGACGTCTGGCGCGCGATGCCGCGCCTGTGGTCCTGGTAGACCGGGACTGAGCCAAACTGAGCCAAGA
>DASUMX010000269.1:0-5889 GCA_036277455.1 Thermoleophilia bacterium | reverse complement strand
GGACGCGCGTTCCGGCACCCGGGCGCGCGGACGCGGGCTCGAGGCGCACGCGGGGCGGAGCATCGTCTCGCGCGCCCGCCGAATCGACGAACGCCTTGAGGCAGACGTCGGACGAGCCGAGTCCGGAGCGCGTGCGGAGGTCCTTCCACGTCACTCCGTCGCGACTGATGAAGGATCTCCCGACGGCGGGGCGTGGCGAGAGAAGCCTGGTCGGGTGCTCGACCGGGATCGGCGTCAGGGAGCCGGGGGTCCGCAGGCGTACGGCGACGACGAAGTCGGCGCTGGTGGTCACGGGGACGGGTGTCGACAGCGGCACCGTGTGGTAGCCGCCGACGTCCACGACGCCGGCGCCGGCGACCGGCGCCGCGGCGATCTCGGCCAGCGACGGCGCGACCCGGACTTCGTAGGTCGCGCCCGGCTTGGCCGTGTAGAAGCTCGCGGCGGTCACGCTGCCGTCGCCGCCGCTCGTGTAGCGCGCGGCGAACCAGGCGGTGCGGTCGTTGAAGCCGACGCTCTTCGACCAGCCGAGGGCGTCGTGCTGGTAGATGGCGTCGTGGTTGCGAGCGCTCTCGACGCCGTTGAACACGGCGAGCTGGGCGCCGAGGCTGCGGTCGTGGTAGGAGATCCAGAAGTAGCCTCGCTGGCCGAAGGTCGCACCCCAGCTGTTCTTGATCAGAAACGCGCCGGGGCCCGGCGGGCGGCGCAGGAAGCGGCCCGCCGGATAGGCGTCGTCCCATCCCACGATCCCGACGTGGTGGTCGAGCACGGTGTCCCGCGAGTAGTAGGCGCTCGTCGCGCGGTTGTAGTCGGGGTGCTGGTAGGCCATGGTCGCGTCCACGCCGCCGTACTGCATGACCGCCCACTTGATCGCCGCGTTCTCCTGGGCGCCGTCGCGGCGCGGCAGGAAGAGCACTTCCTGCACGTGACGCACGGCGCGCAGTCCCTCGGGCGAGTCTCCCGGACGCGGGTACGGGTCGTCGCGCTCGAGGACCGGCCCCTCCCACCGGGCGACGTAGGCGGTCGAGATGTTGCTCGGCGCGCGCCCCTCGAAGCGCAGGCGCGACGCCTGGAAGTTCGCCAGGTGGTTCTCCGAGAGGTCGAGGCGGTACTCGGGCAGGAGGTTCGATTCCAGCGACCCCATGGCGGCGAAGACCCAGCAGGTGCCGTGGTTGTCCTGCTTGCCGATGGGGGACACCCGTCCGCGGTCGCGCAGGTCGTAGCTCGACGGGAACGTGCGCCCGGTCCAGGGGGCGGCGGCGGCTGACGCCGGCAGCGCCGCCGCCGCGACCAGGAGCGCGCCCAGGACGGCGAGGAGTGCCCCACGGCCCTGCCGCGAACGTCGTCTGCACGGTCCGGTCATGGCACGAAGGATACACACTGAACATGTGCGACGCATCACAATTGACTAAAGGGATTGCCTCAGTAGACAAAACGTGTACAATGCGCCGAATCGGCGGCTGTACCGCCGATCGAGGTTTCTCGGACGCGGCGACGGACCTGGCGCGATCCCCGGCGGGATCGAGCCGGCGCCGGACACCGACTCCGGGCGAGAAAGCCGGGGCGGGCCCTCTGGGTCCCGCCCCGGCTTCTTTGGTGGCGCGATCGGCGCCGGTCGGCGCCGCTCAGGCGTCGAGCACCTCGAATCCCGTGGACTGCTCGACGCGCCGGGTCGCTTGGCTCCCGGCGAGCTCGATGACCACGGCCTCGCCGACGACCCACGTCCTGACGCCGGTGCGGATGCAGCCGGCGGTCACCTGGTCGTCGCGGCCGAAGGCTGCGTGCAGGTGCAGCACCGGCCGGCCGCTCTCGTCCGGGAAGATCGTCCCGGCGCCCGCCATCTCGTGCACGTCGTGCAGCACTCGTTCGATGGGCACGACGGGCCGGGCGTCGCCGTCCTCGGGCCCGACGACCACGCGGCTGCCGCCGCGGGCGCCGCCGAGCAGGATGACGGCGGCGCGCGCGATGCCTTCGGCTCGCGCCGCCTCCTCGATGCACTCGTGCACCACGTCGCCGTCCTCCAGGCGGATGACGAGCACGCGGCCGATCGTGGCTGAGCTGTACTTCATCAGTGACCTCCTTGCGAAGGGCATCCTACCCGGCGCCGCGCTCCCGTCCGTCAACCTTGCTAGACTCGAACGCGTGACTCCGACCTCCCCCGCCGGTCCCGCGGCCGCGCCGCGCTCTGCTCGCGCCCTGCTGCGCGAGGTCTTCGGCTTCGCCGAGTACCGCCCGCACCAGGAGGAGATCGTCGACCACCTGGTCGCCGGCGGCGACGCGTTCGTGCTCATGCCCACCGGCGGCGGCAAGTCCCTCTGCTACCAGCTGCCCGCCATGGTCCGCGCCGGCACCGGCGTCGTCGTCTCGCCTCTCATCTCGCTGATGAAGGACCAGGTGGACGCACTGCTGGCGGCCGGCGTCAGTGCCGCCGCCTACAACTCGTCGCTCGAGGCCGGCGAGGCGCGCGGCGTGCTGCGCGCCCTGCACGCCGGCGAGCTCGACCTGCTGTACGTGGCGCCCGAGACGCTCATGACCGAGGGATTCCTCGAGCGGCTGCGCGGGCTGGGCGAGCCCGGGAGCGGCGCGGCCGGGAGCGGCGCGGCCGGCGTCGCCCTGTTCGCCATCGACGAGGCGCACTGCGTCAGCCAGTGGGGCCACGACTTCCGCCCCGAGTACGTCCAGCTTGGCCGGCTGCGCGGCCTCTTCCCCGGTGTCCCCATCATGGCCTGCACGGCCACTGCCGACCCCGAGACGCGAGACGACGTGCGCCTCCGTCTTGGGCTCGCCGACGCCGCGGTGTACGTCACCGGCTTCGACCGGCCCAACATCCGCTACACGGTGGTCGAGAAGCGCGAGCCGCTGCACCAGCTGCTGCAGTTCCTCGCCGCGCACGAGCGCGAGTCGGGCATCGTCTACTGCCTCTCGCGCAAGCGTACCGAGGAGGTGGCCGACAAGCTGCGCGCGCACGGCGTCGAGGCCGCCGCGTACCACGCCGGCCTGCCGGCGGACGAGCGGCGGCGCGTCCAGGACGCCTTCGCGCGCGACGAGGTGAGCGTGGTCGTGGCGACGGTCGCCTTCGGCATGGGCATCGACAAGAGCGACGTGCGCTTCGTCGTGCACCACGACCTCCCCAAGACGGTCGAGAGCTACTACCAGGAAACGGGCCGCTCCGGCCGCGACGGCCTGCCCGCCGATGCCCTGCTGCTGTTCGGCCTCGGCGACGCCGCCGTGGTGCGCAGCCTCATCGAGGGCGGCGGCCGCGGGCAGAACGGCGACGAGGGGTTCGAGCGCGACCCGGAGCGCGTGCGCATCGAGATCCACAAGCTCAACTCGATGGTCGGCTACGCCGACGGCCTGAGCTGCCGGCGAGAGGCCCTGCTCGGCTACTTCGGCGAGCCGTACCCCGCGCCGTGCGGCAACTGCGACATCTGCCTCGAACCGCCGGAGACCTTCGACGCCACCGAGCAGGCGCGCATGGCGCTCAGCTGCGTCTTCCGGCTGTGGGAGCGCGACGGGTTCGGGTACGGCGTCGGCTACGTCATCGACGTCCTGCGCGGCTCGGAGAACGAGAAGATCCTCACCCGCGGCCACGACGCGCTCAGCACCTACGGCATCGGCGCCGAGCTCAGCCGCGACCACTGGCAGAGCCTCATCCGCCAGCTCATCCACCGTGGCTACCTCGCCCAGGACATCGCGCGCTACTCGGCGCTCCGGCTCACCGAGGCGGCGCGGCCGCTCCTGCGCGGCGACGAGACCCTGATCATGGCCAAGCCGCGGGTCCGCGTGCCGAGCAAGAAGCAGCGGCTGCGCGCGGATCGCGCCGGACGGGCAGCCGATCTCGCCGGCATGCCCGTCGACGAGGCGCTGTTCGACGAGTTGCGCGCGCTGCGCAAGCGGCTGGCGGATGAGCAGAACGTGCCGGCCTACGTGGTCTTCAGCGACGCGACCCTGGCCGAGATGGCCGCGCGGCGGCCGGGAACGTCTGCGGAACTGCTCGAGGTCAACGGCGTCGGCCAGACCAAGCTCGAGCGGTACGGCGACGCGTTCCTGGCTCTGGTCGCCGAGCGCGCCTCCGGCGGCTCGGCCCCTGACGGCTCGGCTCCCGACGGCTCGGCCCCCGGGGGACTGTTCTAGCCGCCGCGCCTGCGGCTTCCGCCAGGCTCGGCGCGCGTGGCCGAGCGTCGACGGAACATACCGCATCGGGTCATCCCAACATACGTTGACACCGCCTTCCCGGCATGGGTACTGTGACGTAACCACCCGGGTGGGTGGCCCGCGGCGATCCGCCGCGTACTCACAGGAGGTCCGGATGAAACGCCCGTTCTCCGCTCTACTCATCGTCGCCGTCCTCACCGCTGTGCTCGTCGCAGCGGGCCCGGTCCTGGCGTGGCCGGGCGGGTCCCATGCCCAGTCGCTGGACCTGCAGGAGGACTTCAACTACGTCGGCGCGGCCGTGAAGTCGATGACGGACTCCACCGGCCACGTGGTCAACTACATCGACCAGGGTGAGGAGGGCTGGCGCACCGTGGTCCTCATCGGAGGGGCCGGCACCGGCGCCCGCGCCTTCGAGCTCACCGAGTTCGTGCGCGACCTGCGCGAGGAACTCGGCATCCGCGTGATCTGCGTGGAGCGCAACGGGATCGGCATGACGGAGTTCGAGCCGGCCGGCGCCGACGGCGAGGTGATCCCGGCGGACGCCGGCGACGAAGCCCTGGCGCTGGCCGACCCCGTCAAGACGCGCGAGATGTACGCCCGTGACGTCCTGGAGGTCCTGGACAAGGAGGGCGTCGGGAAGTTCAGCATCATCGGCATCTCCGGCGGCGGCCCCTACACCGGCGAGCTGGCGCGGCAGGCCGGGCGGCGCGTGCGCTCCATCCACCTCGCCGTCGCCCTCTACCAGTCGACGCCGGGCGGCGGGTACCCGGACCCGGCGTTCCTCGAGACCTTCAGGGGTTACATCATCAACCCGATGTGGTGGTGGGACATGACCGGCACCACCGCCGACCTCATCCCGGGCTGGCAGGAAGCGGCCTACGAGGAGGCGGCCTGGGCGGCGTTCGTGCGCGGCCAGGATGCGGACCCGCACGCGGTGGCCATGGACTACACCGTCTACAAGATGACCCCGCCGGACGTCTCCATGGTGACGGCTCCGGTGTACACCTACTACGGCGAACTGGACACGACCGTGCCGCTGGTCAACCGCGACCGCTGGATCGCGGCGTACTCGAGCGCGAAGTCCATCAAGCAGCGCAACTACCCGGACGGCGTGCACGACGTGCAGTACCGGCACTACGACCAGATCCTGCTGGACGTGGCCGGGTACGGCGACTACCTGGTCGTCGCCTGGAAGGGCAAGACGCGGGTGATCCCGGAGAGCAAGTGGGCGTGGTACGCCGCCCACGGTGCGACGCTGGGCATCCAGGCGTGGGTGACTGCGCAACCGCCGGAGAGCTGAGCGGCGGACGTGCGCTTGATGAAGGGCGGGGCGTGCCTGCACGCCCCGCCCTTCGGCGTCTCCGTGGTCACGTCGTCGCAGGCCGGCGCGGTGTCCCGGCGTGGTAGCCTTGCCGGATGAGCGACCTCTCCCTCTTCGCCACCGTCCCGCGCGGTCTCGAGTCGCTGCTCGCCGGCGAGCTGCGCGCGCTCGGCGCGGCACACGTGAAGCAGGTCCGCGCCGGCGTCGCGTTCTCGGGCTCGCTCGAGACGGCGTACCGCGCGTGCCTCTGGTCGCGGGTCGCCGGCCGGGTGCTGCTGCCGGTCGCGAGCGGGACGGCCGCCGACGGCGACGACCTCTACAAGACCGCGCAGTCCGTCGACTGGTCGCGCCACCTCGCGGTGGACGACACGCTGGCGGTCGACTTCACCGGCGTCAACGACAGGATCCGGGACACG
>DASUMX010000268.1:0-19351 GCA_036277455.1 Thermoleophilia bacterium | reverse complement strand
ACGCCGTGGGACACGCCGCGCGAGATGAGCGAGGAAGACCTCGAGAAGCACCTGCGCGAGCTGTGCGCCAAGGTCAAGAACCACGACACGGCGATCTACAACTTCCACGTGCCGCCGTACGGGTACTCGCTCGACCTGTGCCCGAAGCTGGACGAGAACCTCACCATGGCCGCCGACGAGAAGATCCACGCCGGCAGCCTGGGCGCCAAGCGGGTCATCGAGGAGAACCAGCCCCTGCTCGGCCTGCACGGCCACATCCACGAGTCGCGCGGCGCGCAGAAGGCCGGCCGCACGCTGCTCATCAACCCGGGCAGCGAGTACTCGGAGGGCATCCTCAAGGGCGTCATCGTCATGCTCGACAAGAAGAAGATCAAGGACTACGTCTTCACCTCCGGGTGAGCCGAGCGTAGACTCCACTCTTCGAACGCGACGCCGAACCCGGAAGGGGGCGATAGACACATATGGGACAGTTCATCCTGCCGAAGGACATCCCGCTCGACCGCTATCCCAAGCCTGAGGTCTTCCTCGAGGAGGGCAAGCGGATCGCAGAGGCCGCGCAGCAGCAGGGCATCATCATGCGCGTCATGGGCCCCCTCGCGCTCCACTACTACTTCCCGGACCAGGTCGACCTCTACGCCAAGCTCGAGCGTCTGGGCGAGCGGTACTTCACCGACATCGACTACGCCGTCTACGGCAAGGGCCGCAAGGGCATGGCCAAGCTGATGGAGTCGCTCGGGTACGAGAACGACCTGCAGACCATGGCCATGACCGGGCAGACCCGCCAGATCTACTTCGGCGGCAAGGTCCCGATGATCGACATCTTCTTCGACAAGCTCGACTACTGCCACGAGATCAACTATGCGGGGCGTCTCGAGCTCGACCCCTGGAGCGTCTCGCTCGCCGACATCCTGCTGCAGAAGTTGCAGATCTGGGAGATCAACGACAAGGACCTCAAGGACATCGAGTACCTCTTCACCGTGGCCGACTTCGGTGAGGACGACACCAAGAAGGTCAACGTCAAGTTCATCGCGGAGCGGCTCGCCGACGACTGGGGCTTCTGGTACACCGCGACCACGAACCTCGACCGCGTCAAGGACCACGTCGACGGCGTCAACGCGCTGAGCGACGACCAGAAGGCCAAGATCAAGCAGGTGGCCGACGAGGTCCGGGCGCGCATCGACCGCGAGCCCAAGACCAGGAAGTGGGAGAAGCGCGCCAAGAAGGGCACCAAGAAGATCTGGTACAACACCGGGTTCTCCGACTGGTGAGGCGCGGGGCGGCCCGGCGCAGCTGAGGCCGCCGCACGGACACGGCGAGGGCCGGGACGTCTGCGGGCATCCCGGCCCTCGCTCCCGTTGTGCTCCCTGCAGGCGGCGATGCCGCCGGCAGCAGCCCCGAGGAGGTCCTGTGAGGCTCGACGACATCGCCGGCAGGCGCGTGCTGGTGACGGCCGCCGCCGGCGGGATAGGCGCCACGATCGCGGCGCGGTTCGCCGCGGCCGGCGCCGAGGTCCACATCTGCGATGCGGACGAGGACGCGCTGCGCGCGTACCTCACCGGTCACCCTGCCGTCACGGGACAGGTCGCCGACGTGGCGGACCCGGAGCAGGTGGATGAGGTGGTGGCCGCCGCCACCGCCAGGCTCGGCGGCCTCGACGTGCTCGTGAGCAACGCCGGCGTCGCCGGCCCGGCCGCGCCGGTCGAGGACATGGACGTGGAGGGCTGGCGGCGGACGCTGGACGTGAACCTCACCGGCACGTTCCTCTGCTGCCGCGCGGCGGTGCCGCACCTCAAAGCCGCCGGCGGCGGGTCGATCGCCGTCATGTCGTCCAACGCCGGGACGATGGGCCTGCCGTATCGTGCTCCCTACGTCGCCACCAAGTGGGGGCTCATCGGCCTCGTGAAGACGCTGGCCATGGAGCTCGGCCCGTACGGTATCCGCGTCAACGCGGTCTGCCCCGGCGACGTGGAGGGCGAGCGCATCCGGCGCGTCATCGCGCTGGAGGCGCAGCATCGCGGCCTCACGCCCGAGGCGGTCTCCGCCGAGCGCGTCGAGGCCGTCTCCCTGAGGACGATGGTGACCGCCGACGACGTGGCGAGCCTCATCCTGTTCGCCGCCTCGGCGGCCGGCGCGAAGATCTCCGGCCAGGCGCTCCTGGTGGACGGCAACGCCGAGCGGGCCTGAAGCGGCACCGGCGTCGTCCGGGAGCCTGACGCCGTCGGGCCGGCGCCCTGAGGGCGCCGGCCCGTGGTCCGTACGCGCGTCTCGCGGCGTCTCCCGCCGCGGAGATCAGTGCGCCGCGAGCTCCCCGGCGCCCAGTTGCGCCTGCACGCGCCCCATGACGAGGTCGAGGCGGGCCACGATCTCGTCCATCTCGTGCTGCGTCAGCGTGGCCGGCGGCTCGATGCGGAAGGTCTTGGCGCTGAAGAGCGTGCCGCCGGTGAGCACCCCCTCGCCGAAGAGGCCGGTGGCCACGGCGTAGCCGGCCTCTTCGCTGCAGTACTCGAGGCCGATGAGCAGGCCCAAGCCGCGGACTTCGTGCAGCAGGTCCGGATGCCGCTCGCGGAGCTCCTCGAAGCGCTCCATGAGCCAGGCGCCCTTCTCGGCGGCCTGGCGGGGGATCTCCTCGTCCAGGGTCGCGTGCAGGGCGCCGATCACGGCGGACGTGGCCATCGGGTTGCCGCCGAACGTGGTGGTGTGGATGTACGGGTTCTCCATGAGCGGCTCGAAGATCTCAGGGGTGGAGGTGAAGCAGCCGACAGGGATGACGGCGCCGCCCAGCGCCTTGCCCATGGTCATGATGTCGGGAGCGACGTCCCAGTGGTCGACGCCCCACAGTGTGCCCGTGCGGCCCATGCCGGTCTGCACCTCGTCCGCGATGAGCAGCACGCCCCACTTGTCGCAGATCTCGCGGACCTTGGGGAAGAAGTCGCCGGGAGGGACGCGGGCGCCGGCCTCGCCCTGGACGGGCTCGACGATGAAGGCGGCGATGTCGAGCCCGATGGCGTCGCAGACCTTGAGCTCCTTGTCGAGCGCGTCGGCGTCCCCGTAGGGGATGAAGCGCACGTTGGGCGCCAGCGGGTAGAAGGGCTCCCGCCAGGCAGCCTTGCCGGTCACGCTCAGGCTGCCGAACGACTTGCCGTGGAAGCCACCCAGGCAGCTGATGATGCCGTTGGTGTGGTTGGCCTTCTTGCGCTTGGCGTGCAGCTTCGCCAACTTCAACGCGCCCTCATTGGCCTCCGTCCCGGAGTTGCAGAAGAAGGTGTACTGCAGATCGCCCGGAGTGACCATGCCGAGGAGCTCGCTGGCGTAGCCGCGCATGGGGTCGAGGAGCTCCTGCGAGTGCAGGGCCTGATGCTGGAGCTGGTCCATCACCGCCTTGACGACGGTGGGGTGCCGGTGGCCGAGCACGTAGATGCCGAAGCCGCCGAGGCAGTCGATGAACTCCTTGCCGTGGATGTCGTAGAAGACGTTGCCCTCGTCGCGCCACTCGACGGCGGTGTAGTCCGTGGAGCAGGACTTGCGGTACTCGAGGATGCCGGGGTTGACGTACTTCTCGAAGTTCGCCAGACAGTCGCCGACCACCGCCTCCTGCTCGTCGCGCGACAGTTCGGATTTCGCCATCAGGTCGAGCGCCTTGCGCGATTCTCGCAACGCCTGTTGCCTCACTGCATCCTGCATTCGTTCCCCCTGTCGACAGTTGATCACTGCGGAATCCCCTGATTTGCAGTAGAGTTCGGTCGTACAACCGAACGATGCTGTCAATCTATCGCGATGACGGCCTTCCTGCAAACAGCGGCGTCCATCCCCTCGAAGTCGTGAGCTGGGCGCGATGCGGCGGTCATGTCGGCGCGGACTCCCTGAGATCACGCCGCCAGGTGGGCGCTGCGACGGTCGGCCACCGGGTGGTGGGCTCCCGATTCATTGGACATGGCTGTTGCCGCGTGGTGCCCTCGCAGCCGTTCGGGTCCTTGACGGCCACCCGTGACGCTGCTCGTCTGCACCGCAGCACGTGGTATCGTCTGGCGTGGCCGTGACTCGACGACTCTGCCCACCTCGGCGTGTCTCCTGGCGCCGGCCGTTGCCGGCGCCTGACTCCGCCATCCTGCTCCTGCTCGCGGCCGCCCACCGTCGTCGGGGCGCACGCGGTGGATCGCCCGGGCGCAGCCTCGGCGTCGCCGCGTGGGATGCTCCGTCGGACGCCGCCGCGGCGGAGAACCCGCGAAAGGCGGACTGACTGGCTGAAGAGGCACCCAGGATCGGCGTGCGCAGTGTCCTGCACCTCGGACGCACCCTGCGCCTGGTGTGGCGCATCTCGCCGGGCTGGACGCTGGCGACGGTCGCGCTCGCCGTCGTCCAGGGCGTCCTGCCCCTCGCCGGCCTCTACATGATCCAGCTCATCGTGAATGCCGTGACGGAGGGCATTGCCGCTGCCGACAAGAGCGCCGCGTTCGCCGAGGTCGCCTGGCTGATCCTCATCGCCGGGCTGATCGGCCTCGCGACGGCGCTGGCGCGCTCCGCTTCCACGCTGGTCAGCGAGGCGCAAGGTCTGGTCATCACCGACCACATCTCGGACCTCATCCACTCGCAGTCTATCGCCGTCGACCTCGAGTACTACGAGAACTCCAAGTACTACGACGTCCTGCACCGGGCGCAGCAGGAGGCTCCCTACAGGCCCACCAAGATCGTGAACGATCTGGTCATGGTGGGCCAGAGCGGTATCACCCTGATCGGTGTGATCGGCATCCTGTTCTCGATCCACTGGAGCGTCGGCCTGATCATCGTCGCCGCCGCCCTGCCCAGCGCCTATGTGCGGCTGCGCTACTCGCAGCGCCTGTATCGCTGGGAGACGGCGCGTACCGACGCGGATCGCCGTGCGTGGTATCTGCACTGGTTGCTCACGGACGGCACCTACGCGAAGGAGGTCCGCCTGTTCGACCTGGGTGAGACCTTCCGCGGCTGGTTCCGGGAGTTGCGCCGCGTGCTCCGCGGCGAGCGCCTTCGCATCACCGCGCGGCGCTCTTTCGCCGACCTCGCCAGTCAGGCCGTGGCGACGATCGCCGTGTTCGGTACCTTCGCCTACATCGCCTGGCGCACGCTGCAGGGCAGCATCACCCTCGGCGCCATGATGATGTACTACACGGCCTTCAACACCGGCCTGAACTCGCTGCAGAGCATGCTCGGTGGCGTCGCGGGGCTGTACGAGGACAATCTCTTTCTGACCTACTACCACGAGTTCATGGCGCTGGATCCCAAGGTCGTCGACCCCGCGGCGCCGCGTCCCGTGCCCCGGCCCATGCGTGAGGGCGTCGTCTTCGAGGATGTGACCTTCGACTACCCGGACACGACGCGGACCGCCCTCGCCGATATCGACCTGCATATCAGACCGGGTGAGGTCACCGCCCTCGTGGGCGCGAACGGGTCTGGCAAGACGACCATCATCAAGCTTCTCTGTCGGCTCTACGATCCCCAGCGCGGCCGCGTGACGCTCGACGGCGTCGATCTGCGGGATCTGGCGGTCACCGAGCTGCGGCGCGGTATCAGCGTGATCTTCCAGGACTTCGCCAAGTACCAGCTCTCGGCCCGCCAGAACATCTGGGTGGGGAACGTGGCGCTGCCGCAGGACGACCCCGCGATCGAGGAGGCGGCGCACGCCGCAGGTGCCGATGCCGTCATCACTGAGCTCGGGGCCGGCTACGAGTCGATGCTCGGCAAGTGGTTCGAGGACGGCGAAGAGCTGAGCATCGGCGAGTGGCAGAGGGTCGCTCTGGCGCGGGCGTTCGTCCGCGACGCCGAGATCCTCGTCTTCGACGAACCGACCAGCGCCCTCGACCCCGTCAGCGAGTGGCAGGCCTTCGAGCACATCCGCACGCTCGCGAAGGGGCGTGCCGTGGTGCTCATCAGCCACCGGTTCTCCACCGTGCGCAACGCAGACCGCATCCACATCGTCGAGCAAGGAAGGATCGTGGAGAGCGGCACGCACGATGAGTTGATGACGCTCGACGGGCGCTACGCGAGCATGTACGAGGTGCAGGCGCGCGCCTACCAGGCGCGCGACATGCAGTAGAGTTCGTACAAACGACCGAACGCACCCGTCGCGATCCCGAACGGCGTGATGCGCGCGGGAGGCAGCATGAACGGCAGCGACCGAGTGGCCGATGACCCGACCGCCCAGCTCTCGCCGACGGCGCAGAAGCTGGTGGCCGCCGCGCGCCGCCTGCTGGCCCGCGGCGGCTACGAGGCCCTCACCGTGGAGGCGGTGGCGGCCGAGGCCGGCGCCTACCGCGACTCCGTGCGCTACTACTTCGGCAGCAAGGCGGCGTTCGTCGCCGCCGTGGTCGACTCGCTCAGCCACGACCAGAGCCTGAGCGCGGTCGCCGAGACGCAGCAGGCGGCGCCGGGCGGCGACGAGCGCGTGCACGGGCTGGTCGCCGCCGACCGCCGCCTGGTGGCGGACCGCGACGCCTTCCGCGACTTCTTCGCCATCCTTCCCCACGTGGTCCTCGACGACGAGCTGCGGGACCGGGTCGCGGCGCTCTACGACTGGTACCGCGACCTCTACGTGGAGGGTCTGGGCGACGGCACGGCGGTGGAGGAGGAGCGGCTGCGCCGGTTCGCCTCCCTCATGGTCGCGATGACCGACGGCCTGGCCGTGCAGCAACTGCTCGACCCCGAAGGCGTCGAGCTCGAGCCGCTGTTCGCGCTCTGGGAAGCCATGCTCCGCCAGGCCCTGGTGCCGGGGGAGGACTGACGCGGCGCGACCGCGGCGTGGGCGTCCCCCGGGCTGTGGCGCAGGCTCGCCGCCTCCGTTTCTTGTAGGCCATCTGAGGCTGCAGTAAGATGGCCGTCCCGCTTCGGCGGCCCAGCAGGAGGAACGCGACATGATCTCCGAAGACGACGTCCGCTACGTCGCGAAACTCGCCCGTCTCCGCATCGAACCGGACGAGGCGGCGCGCATGACCGGTGAGCTGACGAGGATCCTCGGTCACATCGGCAAGATGAGCGAGCTCGACCTCAGCGATGTGCCGCCGACGGCGCACGTCCTCGACGTCGCCGGCGTGACCCGCGACGATCGCGAGGCCCCGAGTCTGCCGCGCGACGAAGCGCTGCGCAACGCGCCTTCAGTGAGTGACGACTGCTTCCGTGTCCCCAGGATGGGCTGACGTGACGGACCTCGATCCCCTGCGTCTCACCGCCCGCGACGCCAAGCGCCTGCTCGTGGACGGGGAGGTCTCATCCGCCGAGCTCACCAAGGCGTATCTCGAGCAGATCGCCGCCGTCGAGAGCAAGGTGCGCGCCTACATCCTCGTCACCAGCGACAACGCCGCCAAGTACTCGACCAAGGTGGACCGCGAGATGCAGGCGATGCGGGGCCCGCTGGCGGGCCTGCCCATCGCCGTCAAGGACAACATGGTCACCGAGGGCGTCACCACCACGGCCGCGTCGAAGATCCTCGCCAACTACCAGCCGGTGTACACGGCGACCGCGGTGCGCCAGGTGTGGGAGGACCACGTGGTCATGCTCGGCAAGACCAACCTGGACGAGTTCGCCATGGGCTCCAGCACCGAGAACTCGTCCTATCAGGTCACCGCCAACCCATGGGACCTCGGCACCGTGCCCGGCGGCAGCAGCGGCGGCTCCGCCGCCGCCGTGGCCGCCGGCGAGGCGCTCTGGGCGCTCGGCAGCGACACCGGCGGCTCCATCCGCCAGCCGGCCGCCCTCTGCGGCATCGTCGGCATGAAGCCCACCTACGGCGCGGTGAGCCGCTACGGCCTCATCGCCTTCGCCAGCTCGCTCGACCAGATCGGCCCGCTCACGCACTCCGTCTACGACTGCGCGCTCCTGCTGCAGCACATCGTCGGCCGCGACCCGCGGGACGCGACCAGCGTCGAGCTGCCCGAGCCGGTCCGGCTGCCGGCGGCGGAGCGGCTCGACGGGCTGCGTGTCGGCGTGCCGGCCGAGTACCTCGCCGTCGGTATCGAGCCGCGCGTGCGCGCCCGCTTCGACGAGACGCTCGAGCTCATCGAGGAGCTGGGCGGCACCTGCGTCGAGATCCGCCTGCCGCACACCGAGTACGCCCTGCCGGCGTACTACATCATCGCGCCGGCCGAGGCGTCGGCGAACCTCGCCCGCTTCGACGGCGTGCGCTACGGCTACCGCTGCGCCGATCCCGTCGACCTGCTCGACCTCTACGAGCGCACTCGCGGCGAGGGGTTCGGCGCCGAGGTCAAGCGCCGTATCATGATCGGCACTTACGCGCTCTCCGCCGGGTATTACGACGCCTACTACGGTCAGGCCCAGAAGGTCCGCACCATGGTGCGCCGCGACTTCGACGCCGCGTTCGAGAGCGTCGACCTCATCGCGTCCCCGACGTCGCCCACCGTCGCCTTCAAGGCCGGATCGCGCACGGCCGACCCGCTGTCCATGTACGTGAGCGACATCTGCACCATCCCGGCGAATCTCGCCGGGCTCCCGGCGATCAGCATCCCGTGCGGTCTCGCCGACGGGCTGCCGGTGGGCTTT
This sequence comes from Thermoleophilia bacterium, assembly GCA_036277455.1. Lineage (GTDB taxonomy): Bacteria > Actinomycetota > Thermoleophilia > UBA2241 > UBA2241 > CAIXSE01. The sequence continues at coordinate 10,828 of DASUMX010000268.1, read as the reverse complement.
CAGCTCATCGGCCCCGCGTTCAGCGAGAACCGCATGCTCGACGCGGCGCACGCGCTCGAGGGAGCCATCGGGTTCGACGACGTGCCCACCTTCCGCGACACGCGCAAGGAGCGCGACGCCGACGGCTGGCGCGCCGACTGGCCGGCCAGGCCGGACGAGGTCCGCTTCTCGCCCGAGGACGCGCAGTCATGAACGGTCGCGCCTGGCAGCCGGTCATCGGGCTCGAGATGCACGTGGAGCTCGACACGCAGACCAAGATGTTCTGCGGCTGCGCCGTGAGCAAGGGCGACACGCCGAACGTGCACACCTGCCCCGTGTGCCTGGCGCACCCCGGCGCGCTGCCCGTGGTGAACAAGCGCGCCGTCGAGTACGCCGCACGCATCGCGCTGGCGCTCAACTGCGCCGTCCGGCCGCGCAACATCTTCCACCGCAAGAACTACTTCTATCCCGACCTGCCCAAGGCCTACCAGATCAGCCAGTACGACGAGCCGCTGGCCACCGACGGCTGGTTCGAGTACTGGGTGGACGGCGAGCTCCTCCGCTGCCGCATCAACCGCGTGCACATGGAGGAGGACGCCGCCAAGCTCATCCACGCCGGCGGCGACACGGGGCGCATCGCCGGCTCCGACTACTCCATGGTCGACTTCAACCGCGGCGGAACCCCGCTCATCGAGATCGTCACCGAGCCGGACATCCCGTCGCCGGAGGCGGCGCGCGAGTTCCTCCAGCAGCTGCGCAACCTCGTCATGGAGCTCGGCGTCAGCGCCTGCAACATGGAGGAGGGGCAGATCCGCTGGGACGCGAACATCAGCGTCCGGCCGGAGGGGAGCGCGGAGCTGGGCACGCGCACCGAGCTCAAGAACATGAACAGCTTCCGCTACCTGCAGCAGGCGCTCGACGCGGAGATCCCGCGGCAGATCGAGCTGCTCGAGGCCGGCGGCGCGATCGAGCAGGAGACGCTGCACTTCGACCCGGACACCGGGACCACGACACCGCTGCGCAGCAAAGAGGAGGCGCACGACTACCGCTACTTCCCGGAGCCCGACCTGGTGCCGCTCGAGATCGACCCCGGCTGGGTGGAGGGGCTGCGCGCGACGCAGCCGGAGCTGCCGGCGACGCGCGTGGAGCGCTTCATCGGGCAGTACGGGCTCTCGCGTGCCGACGCCACCGTGCTGGGCTCCTCCGGCGCGCTCGCCGGCTTCTACGAAGAGGTCGTGGCGGCCGGGGCCGGCGCCAAGCCGGCGGCCAACTGGGTGATGGGCGAGTACCTCGCCCACCTCAACGCCGCCGGCCTCGAGGCCGGCCACGGCCACGTGACGGCCGAGCGCCTGGCCAAGCTCGTCAAGCTCGTCGGGGACGGGACCGTCTCGACGAGCGCCGCCAAGGACGTCTTCGCGAAGATGATCGAGGAGCGCGCGGAGCCCGAGGCCGTCGTCGAGAAGCACGGCCTCGGCCAGATCAGCGACACCTCCGAGCTCGAGGTCGTCGTCGCCGAGGTCGTCGCCGCCAACCCGGCCCAGGTCGCGCAGTACCGCGGCGGCAAGCAGCAGGTCATCGGCTTCTTCGTCGGCCAGGTGATGAAGGCCAGCGGCGGGCGCGCCAACCCGCAGGTCGTGAACGACCTGCTCCGGCGCACCCTCGACGCGTGACCGTCCCACGCCCGACCACATCCGTCCCTTGAGGTAGGTGAACATGACCAGCGATCTCTCCAGCTTCGTCATCGCCGCGCGGACCCGCCCTGCCGAGCCGGCCGTGCGCATCGACGACACCACCCTGCGCGACGGCGAGCAGACCGCCGGCGTCGTGTTCAGCAACCACGAGAAGATCCGCATCGCCAAGCTGCTCGACGAGGTCGGCGTGCACCAGATCGAGGTCGGCATCCCGGCCATGGGCGGCGACGAGAAGAAGACCATCACGGAGATCGTCGAGCTCGGCCTCGACACGTCGATCCTCGCCTGGAACCGCGCCGTGGTGGACGACATCCGTCACTCGCTGGACTGCGGCGTCGACGCGGTGGCCATCAGCATGTCGGCCAGCGACATCCACATCGAGCACAAGCTGGCCAAGAGCCGCCAGTGGGTGCTCGACCAGATCCGCGAGTGCGTGGCGTTCGCCAAGGACAAGAACCTCTACGTCTCCGTGAACGCCGAGGACGCCTCGCGCGCCGACCTCGAGTTCCTGCTGCGCTTCGGCCAGGCGGCCAGGGAGGAGGGCGCCGACCGCCTCCGTTTCTGCGACACGCTCGGCATCCTCGATCCGTTCGACACCTTCAACGTGATCTCGTTCCTCAAGAAGGAGGGCGGGCTCGACATCGAGATGCACACGCACGACGACTTCGGCATGGCGACGGCCAACGCCCTGGCGGGCATCAAGGCCGGCGCCACCTACGTCAACACCACCGTCAACGGTCTCGGCGAGCGCGCCGGCAACGCGGCGCTCGAGGAGGTCGTGATGGCGCTCAAGTACCTCGGCAAGGTGGACGTGGGCCTGCACACCAGTCGCTTCCGCGAGCTCAGTGAGTACGTCGCCGCCGCCTCGGCGCGGACGATCCCCGCGTGGAAGAGCATCGTGGGGACCAACGTGTTCGCCCACGAGAGCGGCATCCACGCCGACGGCGTCATCAAGAACCCGCTCAACTACGAGGCGTTCGCACCCGAGGACGTCGGGCTGGAGCGCCAGATCGTGGTCGGCAAGCACTCCGGCTCGCGCACCATCTACCGCAAGTTCCAGGAGTTCGGCCTCGAGCTCACGCAGGAGGACTGCAACGGCGTGCTCGAGCTCGTGCGCAAGACCGCGGTGGAGCTCAAGCGGGCGCTGTTCGACAAGGAGCTCATGTACATCTACCAGGACTACCTCGGCCGGCTGGGCGACGCCGTGCCGATGGGGAACAACAAGGGTGACGCCGGGGCCGCCAGCGCCACCCCCGCCACCGGAGCGGCGACGTGATGAGGGCGACGCTGGCGGAGAAGCTGCTGGCCGCGCACGCCGGGCTCGACGCCGTCGTGCCCGGCCAGATCGTCGTCTGCGACGTCGACGTCGCCGTCGCCCAGGACGGCACCGGCCCGCTCGCCATCCAGCAGATCCAGGAGCTGGGCGCGGAGCGCGTCAAGGCGCCGGAGTGCGTGTTCTTCATCGACCACGCGGCGCCGGCGCCGCGCAGCGAGCTGGCCAACGCGCAGAAGACGATCAGGGCCTTCTGCGCGGAGTCGGGCGCCACCCTGAGCGACGTCGAGATGGGCGTGTGCCACCAGCGCGTCGCCGAGAGCTACGCCAAGCCCGGCGATCTCGTCATCGGCGCCGACTCGCACACCTGCATGGCGGGAGCGCTCGGCGCCTTCGCCACCGGCATGGGCAGCACCGACGTCGCCGTGGGCATGGCCAGCGGCAAGACGTGGCTGCGCGTGCCCGAGACCTTCCGCATCGAGGTCGAGGGCGCCTTCGCCGACGGCGTCGAGGCCAAGGACCTGATGCTCACGCTGATCGGGCAGCTCGGCGCCGACGGCGCCACGTACAAGGCGCTCGAGTTCGGCGGGCCGGGCATCGACGCGATGCCCATGCCCGGACGCCTGACGCTGAGCAACATGTCCGTGGAGGCCGGCGCCAAGTGCGGCCTCATGCCGAGCGACGAGACGACGCGCGCATACCTGGCGGCGCAGGGCCGCGAGGAGGCCTGGCGGCCGCTCGCGGCCGATCCCGGCGCCGCCTACGAGCGCGTCGTGACACTCGACCTGGCGCGCATCGTGCCGACCGTGGCCAAGCCGCACACGGTGGACAACATCGCGACGGCGGCAGAGCTGACCGGCACGAAGGTGGACCAGGTGTTCATCGGCACCTGCACCAACGGCCGCCTCGAGGACCTGCGCTCGGCGGCGCGCATCCTGCGCGGGCGCCGCCGCGCCCCGGGCACGCGGCTCATCGTGACGCCGGCCTCGCAGGCCACGGCGCGCGCCGCCGCGGCCGAAGGCCTGTTCGAGGTGTTCTGGGAAGCCGGCGCCGTCATCACCAACCCCACGTGCGGCGCCTGCGTCGGCATCCACGACGGCATCCTCGCCGACGGCGACGTCTGCATCAGCACGGCCAACCGCAACTTCCACGGCCGCATGGGCAACCCCGAGGCCTTCATCTATCTGGGCTCGCCGGCCACCGCGGCCGCCTCGGCCGTGGCCGGCGAGATCACCGATCCCCGCGAGCTTCTCTAGAAAGGAGGACGCTGTGAGCAAGCAGTACAGCGCGCCGCCGGAGATGGTCATCGACTCCAGCAAGCGCTACACAGCGACGATCGCCACCGACAACGGTGACATCGTCGTCGAGCTGTTCGCCGACAAGGCGCCACGCACCGTCAACAACTTCGTGTTCCTCGCCCGTGAGGGCTACTACGACGGGGTCACGTTCCACCGCGTCATCAAGGGGTTCATGGCTCAGGGCGGCGACCCGACCGGCAGTGGAAGCGGCGGTCCGGGCTACAAGTTCGCGGACGAGTTCCACGCGGCGCTCAAGCACGACGGTCCCGGCATCCTCTCCATGGCCAACGCCGGCCCCGGCACCAACGGGTCACAGTTCTTCATCACCTACACGGCCACGCCGCACCTCGACGGCAGGCACACGGTGTTCGGCCGTGTGGTCGAGGGCATGGACGTCGTCGAGGCGATCCCGGAGCGCGACCCCCAGCGGGCGCGCGAGCCCGGGCTCGCCATGAACACGGTGGTCATCACGGAGGAGGAATGGGTCACGTGAGCAACGAGCTGCCGCGCGGCCGGGCCTGGCTGTTCGGCGACGACATCAGCACCGACCACATCGCGCCCGGGCGCCTGTTCCACCTGCGCACCGACATGCCCGAGCTCGCCAAGCACGTGCTCGAGGACGCGCGGCCGGAGTTCGCCGGCGAGATGCGGCCCGGCGACTTCGTCGTGGGGGGGCGCAACTTCGGCCTCGGCTCGAGCCGCGAGCACGCGCCGCGCATCATCAAGATCGCCGGGGTCGGAGCCGTGCTGGCGCAGAGCTTCGCGCGCATCTTCTTCCGCAACGCCATCAACGTCGGCCTGCCGGTGCTGCAGTGCGACACCAGCGGCATCGGCGAGCTGGACGAGCTCGAGATCGACCTGAGCGCCGGTGAGGTGAGAGACCTCACCACCGGCGCCGTCATCCCCTTCGTCCCGCTCCCGCCGGTGATGGTGACCATCCTGAACGACGGGGGTCTCGTCGCCCACGTCAAGAAGCACGGCGGCTTCGCGCTGCCCGGAGGACCCGAGGCATGACCCACACCGTGACCCTGATCCCCGGGGACGGCACCGGCCCCGAGCTGGCCGCCGCGCTCGAGACCGTGATCGCCGCGACCGGCGTCCCCATCGTCTGGGAGGTGCACGACGCCGGTCTCGACGTGATGAAGGAGTACGGCACGCCGCTCCCGCAGCACGTGCTCGACTCGATCCGCCGCACCAAGGTGGCGATCAAGGGCCCGATCACGACCCCGGTGGGCACGGGCTTCCGCAGCGTCAACGTGGCGCTGCGCAAGGAACTCGACCTCTACGCCTGCCTGCGCCCGTCCAAGACGATGAAGGGCGTGCGCACCCGCTTCGACGACATCGACCTCGTCGTCGTGCGCGAGAACACCGAGGACCTCTACGCCGGCATCGAGCACATGGTCACGGACGACGCCGCCGAGAGCATCAAGATCATCACGCGCAAGGGGACCGAGCGTATCGCGCGCTTCGCCTTCGAGTACGCGCGCCGCCACGGCCGCCGCAAGGTCACCGCGGTGCACAAGGCCAACATCATGAAATGCACCGACGGGCTGTTCCTGCGCGTCTGCGGGGAGGTCGCCGAGAGGTACCCCGACATCGAGTTCGAGGACCGCATCGTCGACAACATGTGCATGCAGCTGGTGCAGAAACCGGAGCTGTACGACGTGCTCGTGCTGCCCAACCTGTACGGCGACATCGTCAGTGACCTGTGCGCCGGGCTCATCGGCGGGCTCGGCGTCGCGCCCGGGGCGAACATCGGCGACGACGCGGCCGTCTTCGAGCCGGTCCACGGCAGCGCGCCCAAGTACGCCGGCCTGGACAAGGTGAATCCCACGGCGCTGCTCCGCTCCGGCGTGCTCCTGCTCGAGCACCTCGGCGAGGACGCGGCGGCGAAGGCGATGGAGGCTGCCATCGCCGCCGTCATCGCCGAGGGCAAGGACGTCACGTACGACCTCGGCGGCTCGGCCGGCACGTCCGGCATGGCCGCCGCCATCGCCCGCCGCATCACCGGCTGAGGCAAGGAGGCTCCTCAATGGACGAGGACGAACGCCACATCAACCTGCACGCCACGCCGGAGATGATGGCGGGCGTGTACGCCAACTTCGCCAACGTCAGCCACTCCGACTACGAGTTCTCCATCACCTTCGTGCGCCTCGACCACGAGAGCGAGGATCCCGGTGAGCTCAACGGCGTCGTCGTGAGCCGCGTCAACCTCTCCACGCGCTTCATGAAGGAGCTCGTGGACGCGATGAACGACAACTACGCCAAGTGGCTGCAGGCGGAGAACATCAAGAACCTGCCGGAGGCCCCCGGGCACGACGAGCCGGCGTAGACCGGGCCGCCGCGTGCCAGAATGGCCAAGCGGCCTCCCGTTTCGGCTCCGTTTTGCCCTGCATTCAGCGCCTTTCGCGGCGTTGCCGCGCCGGTACCGCGTCGGCTAGAATGACAGAGCCTGTACTCCACGTTCTCCTTGGTCCGCCGCCGGAGCCGCGAGCGGGCTGCCGGGGGGGAACGATGGCGATCCCATCGCACGTCTTCAGGAGGACGCATTGGACTTCTACCAGGGCAAGGTGCTCAGGCTGGACCTGAGCGCAGGCACCGCCGCGGTCGAGCCGCTCAACATGGAGTGGGCGGAGAAGTACATCGGCGGCAAAGGTCTGCTTCTGCGCTACATGTGGGCCGAGGTCCCGCCCAAGGTCGACCCGTGGGCGGCGGAGAACCCCGTCATCCTCATGACCGGGCCGTTCGCCGGGACCAACGTCAGCACCGCCTCGCGTCTCGTCGTCGGCTGCAAGAGCCCGCAGACCGGCATCCTCAACGACAGCTACGTCGGCGGCTCGTTCGCCCCCGAGCTCAAGTTCGCCGGCTACGACGCAGTCATCATCACCGGCGAGTCACCTGAGCCGGTCGTCGTCACCATCAAGGACGACGTCGTCTCCTTCGTGCCCGCCGGGCCCGAGTATTGGGGCATGCAGACGTCCCAGATCGAAGAGGCCATGCGCCGGGACTTCGACCCCGACGCCAAGACGCTGTCCATCGGCCCCGGCGGCGAGAAGGAGATCCTCTGGGCCTGCCTCTCCACCGACCAGTACCACAAGGCCGGACGTGGCGGTCACGGCGCCCTCTGGGGTCACAAGAAGCTCAAGGCCATCGCCGTGCGCGGCACGGGTACGGTCACCGTCGGTGACGCCAAGGCGTTCCTCGACGACATGTACCGCATCCACCACGAGTTCGTGCTCACCGAGGACAATCTCTGGGCCAACGAGGAGGGCACACCGGTGCTCGCGCAGGTCATGAGCGACGCCGGCGTCATGCCCACGCGCAACTGGTCGTCGGGCACCTTCGACCTGGTCGAGAACATCAACTCGGACGCGTTCCTCAAGATCCGCACCAAGAACCGCGCCTGCTACCAGTGCGCCATCGGCTGCCGCCAGTTCCACGAGACCGACGGCATCGCCGGCGAGGGTCCCGAGTACGAGACCATCGCGCTCTGCGGCGGCAACTGCGGCATCGGCGACATGGCTGCGCTCATGAAGTTCAACGAGCTGTGCGATCAGCTCGGCCTCGACACCATCAGCAGCGGCAGCGTCGTCGGCCTCGCCATGGACCTCACCGAGAAGGGCATCAAGGACTTCGGCATGCGCTTCGGCGAGACCGAGGGCTACCTCAAGGCGCCGGCGCTCATCGCCAGCAAGGAAGGCATCGGCGCGGACCTCGCGCTCGGCGCCCGCGCCCTGGCCGCCAAGTACGGCGTGCCCGAGCTCGCCATGGAGGTCAAGAACATGGAGCTGCCGGGCTACGACCCGCGCGGCGCGTTCGGCATGAGCCTCGGCTACGCCACGTCCGACCGCGGCGGCTGCCACATGCGCACCTACCCGATCGCCGACGAGATCGTCGCCGGCGCGCTGCCGCCGGACTCGCTCGACGGCAAGGCGATGAAGGTCGTCTGGGGCAACCCGGCCGAGGGCATGATCGGCGAGAACTTCAGCGCCGTGAAGTTCGCCGGCATCTGGTGCGACTTCTGGGCCGTCACGCCCGAGCAGATCGCGCAGATCTTCAAGCACGCGTGGAAGCGGGAGTTCAGTGAGGAAGAGGTCTTCCAGATCGGCGAGCGCATCTGGAACCTCGGCCGTCTGTTCAACCTGCGCGAGGGCGTCGAGCCCGACGACATCCCGCAGCAGCTGTACGCGGAGGAGGGCGCCCACACCACCGGCGCGTCCGCCGGCCGCGCCATCGGCACCGAGACGTTCAAGCAGGCGCTGCAGGAGTTCTACCAGATCCGCGGGTGGGACCAGAGCGGCGTGCCCAGCGAAGCCAAACTCGCCGAGATCGGCGTGGACGTGCGCCTCTAAGGCGCGACGCCGAAGCGAAGGAGAACCAATGCCTCACGTGATGATCTCGAGCAAGAAGTGCACCGGCTGCCACATGTGTGAGCTGGCCTGCTCTGCCTACCACGAGGGCGCCTACCGCCCCTCCGTCGCCCGCCTCTACAGCGAGGTCAACCCCACCAGCGGCGCCACCAAGGGACACACCTGCCTGCAGACCGCCTGCGCCAAGTGCCAGGACGCCTGCCCCCACGACGCGATCGTGACCAAAGAGATCACGGTCAAGGTCAAGGGCGAGTTCGCCGGCAAGGAGAAGATCGGCGACACCGTGAAGGGCTACGTGCTCGTCGTCCTGGACGACAAGTGCACCAACTGCGGCGAGTGCTACGACGTCTGCCCCACGAACGTGATCCACGAGCATCCGGACCGCCACGTCGCCTTCAAGTGCGACCTCTGCGACGGCGAGCCGCAGTGCATCGCCTTCTGCCAGAACCCCCACGTACTGGCGGTCGACCTCAAGGTCGACAAGAAGGACCGCGAGCTGCAGCCGGCCGGGGCGCCCGCCTGAGGATGCCGACGTCCTACGTCAGACTCCCCGTCGGCATGACCACGCCCGACGGCGCCAAGGAGGTCGCCTGCCGCGGCGCCACCGTGCGCGAGGTGATCGACGAGGCCATCGCGGTGGAGCCGAGGATGCGCGCCCGCATCTTCCGCGAGGACGGGCGCATGTTCGCCGGGGTGTTCCTCAACGGCCGCAACATCAACGCCCTGGGCGGGATGGACACGGCCGTGGCCGACGGCGACAAGCTCAGTGTGGTCCCGCCGATGTCGGGCGGCTGAGTCCGCGGCGGCGGAGGATGGACGGGGCGTGCGCTCCTCGAGGAGCGCCCGCCCCGTCCTCGTTGGTACACTGGACGCATGAGCGACCGCGCCACCAGATCGAGACTCGAGACGACGGGCTTCGCCGACGCCGTCCACGGGCGTTCCAGCGTCCGCCGCTACGCGCCCGACCCGGTGCCGCGTGAGGACGTCGAGGCCATGGTCGGCATCGCCGTCAGGGCGGCCAACGCCGGCAACGCGCAGACGTGGCGGTTCGTCGCGGTGGAGGACGCCGGCCTGCGCGGCGCCATGGGGCAGGCCGTCGACGAGGTCCTGGACGAGATGGGCGCCTGGCCTGAGGCCGCCGGCATGGAGAAGCAACTCAAGGCCTACCGCGCCTACGCGACGTTCTTCGCCGAGGCCCCTCTGGTGATCGCCGTCCTCGGGCGGCCCTACCACTCGCTCGCGGACGAGCTCCACGAACGGCGCCGCCTCCCGCGCGAAGAGCGCGACCGGCTGCGGCAGCGCCCCGACCTCCAGAGCATCGGCGGCGCCGTCCAGCTGCTCTGCACCGCGGCGCACGCGATGGGGTACGGCTCCTGCTGGATGACCGCGCCGGTGCTCGCCGCGCCGGCCGTGGAGGAACTCCTCGGAGTCGAAGCCCCGGCGCAGCTCGCCGCCCTGGTGCCCGTCGGCCGTCCCCGGACGCCGCCCAGGCCCTCGTCGCGGCGGCCTCTCGAGGACGTCCTCGAGTTCCGGTGATCTCGGTGCCGGGCCGGAGCTCTTCCATCGCCGACCTCTGCGCGCGCTCCCTCGAGGGCGCCGCCCTGGACGAGCGCGACCTCGAGGTGCTGCTCCGCGCCGGCGAAGAGGCGCCGTTGGTGTTCGCCGCCGCCAGGGAGCTGCGCCGCCGGCACTCCGGCGACGCCGTCTTCCTCTACGGCTTCGTGTACTTCTCCACCTACTGCCGCAACGAGTGCGCGTTCTGCTTCTACCGCGCCGACAACGACGAGAGCCCGCGCTACCGCAAGTCTGCCGAAGAGGTCGTCGCCATCTGCCGCGACCTCGCCGCCTCGGGCGTCGTCCTGCTGGACCTCACGATGGGGGAGGACCCGGCGATCCACGACGAGCCCGGGCACACGGCGCTCCTCGACCTCGTCGGCGCCGTGTCCGGCGAGACCGGCCTGCCCGTCATGGTCTCGCCCGGCCTGCTGCCCGAATCGTCGCTGCGCGAGCTCCGGGCGGCCGGGGCCGACTGGTACGCGCTCTATCAGGAGACGCACACGCGGAAGCTGTACGACCGCCTGCGCGTGGGGCAGCCGTTCGAGGAGCGCGCCGAGGCCCGCAAAGCCGCTCGGCGCAGCGGCCTGCTGGTGGAGGACGGTCTCCTCACCGGCATCGGCGACACCGCCGCCGACCGCGCCCGCTCGATCGTCGCCATGC
>DASUMX010000267.1:0-11627 GCA_036277455.1 Thermoleophilia bacterium | reverse complement strand
GCCTCCTTGCAGTGCCCGCACAGGGTGCGGCACAGCCGCTGGGCGAGCACGGCGTCCAGCGCGGAGCCGACGAGGAAGGGCTCGATACCCATCTCGACCAGCCGGGTGACGGCCGACGGAGCGTCGTTGGTGTGCAGCGTCGAGAGGACGAGGTGGCCGGTGAGCGCGGCCTGGATCGCGTTCTCGGCCGTCTCCGCGTCGCGGATCTCGCCGACCATCACGATGTCCGGGTCGCAGCGCAGGATCGAGCGCAGCGCCGCCGCGAAGGTCATCCCGGCGCGGGTGTTCACCTGCACCTGGTTGATGCCGGTGAGGCGGTACTCCACCGGGTCCTCGACCGTGATGATGTTCTTCTCGGGGTTGTTGAGGATGTTGAGCGCGGCGTACAGGGTCGTCGACTTGCCGGAGCCGGTCGGGCCCGTGACGAGGATCGCGCCGTACGGCTTGGTGAACGACTTCTGGAAGCGCTTGAGCGCCTTCTCGGCGAAGCCGAGGTCCTCGAGGTCGAGCATGACGTTCGACTTGTCGAGCAGGCGCATGACGATCTTCTCGCCGTAGACCGTCGGCAGGGTGGCGACGCGCATGTCGATGGGCTTGCCGCCGACCATGAGGCCGATGCGCCCGTCCTGCGGCACGCGGCGCTCGGCGATGTCCAGGTCGGCCATGATCTTGAGGCGGCTGATCACGCCCGACTGCATGCGCCGCGGGATCGACATGATCTCGTGGAGCACGCCGTCGACGCGGAAGCGGACCATGAGCTCCTTGGCCTGCGGCTCGAAGTGGATGTCGCTGGCGGCGTCGTCGACCGACTGGGCGATGACCGAGTTGACGAGCTTGACGATCGGCGCCTCTTCGGTGGCGTCGCGGATGTCGGTGAGCGAATCCTCGTCGATCCCGGTGCCGATCTCATCGGTGTTCTCGCCGACCTCCGCCTTCTCGCGGTAGATCTTGGCGATCGCCCCGAAGACGTCCTCCTCGCTGGCGATCGCCGGCTGGATCGGGAAGCCGGTGATGATGGCGAGGTCCTCCTGCGCCGGCAGGTTCTGCGGGTCGATCATCGCCACGAGGAGGGTGTTGTCGTCGAGGAAGCGGACCGGCACGGCGCCGTAGCGCCGTGCCAGCTTCTCGTCGATGTACGCCGTGGCGGCGCCGTCGAAGCGCGTCTCGGTGAGATCGAGGAAGCTCACGCCGAACTTCTGCGCCAGCGCCTTGGTCAGGTCGAGCTGGGTGACGACGCCGTCCTCGAGGAGCAGCTGGCCGAGGCGCTTGCGCGTCTCCTTCTGGCGGCCCAGCGCGCTCACCACCTGCTCGTCCGTGACGAGCCCCATCTCCTTGAGGATGTCGCCGAGGCGGAGCTTGCTGGTGCGCTGACTGCGGACGATGTCTTCCGGTCCCTCATCCTCCGTGTGGCCGTCGCCGGGATCCATCGCCTCGGCGGTGGCCAGCCCGTCGCCGTTGCGGCCGGGGCCGTCGCTCAGGTACGCGTCCACGGCGTCGGCCGGAGACTCCGGCTCGAGCGACAGCTCGTCCAGAAGGTAGCTCTCGACAGGATCGATGATCGGTTCCAGTTCGTCTCCTCCGCGGCCGGTCAGGGCGTTGCGCTTCTTCCCGGTGCGCTTCTCATCGTTGGACCGCATCTCGCATCACTTCCAGCGGCGCCGGCACACCCGTCCACAGGCTGAACGCCTCGGCCGCTTGTCCCAGCAACATCGTGAGGCCGTCGATGACGGTAGCCCCACGAGCCTGCGCCGCCACGAGGAAGTCCGTCGGCGCGGAAGCGTATACCGCATCGAATACGACTTGCCCCGCCGTAACGTTATCGGCGAGGAGGGCAGGGACTTTACCCTCGCCCGTCATGCCCAGCGAGGTCGCGTTGACGACGACCCTCTGCCGGGTCACGTCCCGCTCCGTCAGGGCGGACAACGGAAGCCACGCGCAGCGCGCGCCGGGGACGCCCGCCGTGATGAGCGCCGCCAGGCGCTCCGCCTTGGCGGGCGTCCGATTGACGACGGTGAGCGGGCAGCCGAGGCGGGAGAGGGCGAGTGCGGCGGCGCGCGCGGCCCCTCCGGCGCCAAGGACGAGCGCCGGCTCGCCGCGCAGCGCGTCGCCGGCGGCGGCCGCGAGCGCCCCACGGACCCCCTCGACGTCGGTGTTGTACCCACGCAGCCGCTCACCCTCGACGACGATGGTGTTCACGGCCTCCACGAGGCGGGCGTCCTCGGAGAGCTCGTCCAGGAAGGGGACGACCGCCCCCTTGTGCGGGATGGTGACGTTGGCGCCGCGGAGGCCGAGGGCCGCCAGGCCCTTGACCGCGGCGCCGACATCCGCGGCGCGCACCGGCAGCGGCACGTAGACGTAGTCGAGGCCGAGCGCCGCGAACGCCGCGTTGTGCAGACGCGGCGAGAGCGAGTGCGACACGGGGTCGCCGATGATGCCGATGACGTGTGTGGTGCCCCTGACCGTGGTGCCCCCCTCCGTCCGGCACGGGAGCGCCGGCGTACCCCTACATTGGCCGCGCGCCGCCGGGCTCCTGCCCGCGCGGTCGATACGCGCTACTGGCCGTTGGCAGCGGCCTTCGCCTGGTCGGCGAGGAACTGCTCGTACGTGGTGGAGAAGTAGTGCCGCCCCGTGCCGTCGTTGCGCGCGACGTAGTAGAGGTACTCGTCGTCCGTCGGGTTCGCGGCGGCCTTGAGCGCCGCGAGGCCGGGGTTGGAGATGGGCGTCGGCGGCAGACCCGCGTACTTGTACGTGTTGAACGGCGACTCGATCTCCAGGTCGTCAAACGTCAGCAGCGGCTTGGTCTCGCCCAGCGCGTACTGGATGGTCGCGTCGATCTGCAGCAGCATGTCCTTGCGGAGGCGGTTCCAGATGACCGCCGCGACGACGGCGCGCTCGGCCCCCACCATCGCCTCGCGGTCGATCATGGACGCGATGATCACCACGTCGTACTCGGTGAGGTCGGCCGCCCTCGCCCGCTCCATGTCCACCTCGGCGAAGTTGGCGTCGAACGCCTCGAGCTGCGTCTTCACGAACGATTCGGCGGAGACCTCCCGCGGCAGGACCTCGTAGGTGGCCGGGAAGAGCATGCCCTCGAGCGTCGAGCCCTTCTTGTAGCCCTCGAGGGCGAACGGCGGAGGATCGTCGCGAGCCGCCTCGATGTACTCGCGTTCGGAGACGGCCGAGATCTCGCCGGAGACGATCTCGGCGGCCTGCCTCAAGGTCGTCCCCTCCGGGATGGCGACCTTCACCGTCGCCGGCTTGGTGCCCCTGAGCAGCGTGGCGACGAGGACGTCGTAGGGCTCGTTCACGCGGAAGGAATAGGTGCCCGGCATGAACCGCGTGGCGTAGCCGTCCGCCTCGGCGCGGATCTCGAAGGCGCGGGCGTGCTTGACCACGCCCTGCCGCTCCAGCTCGGTGGCGATGGCGCGCAAGCTGGAGCCCTCCTCGACGACCACGGTCACGGCGCCGCCGACCTCGCCGTCGGAGAAGTAGGCGCGCGCGTAGCCGACGCCGGCGCCGATCACCAGCGCGAAGACCGCGACGAGCAGGTAGCCGATGAGGCGGCCGCGATGCCGGCGGGGGCCGTCCTCGCGCCGCGTGCCGCGCCCCCGCGGCATGCCCGAATCGTCGTCCGCGACGGACGGCGCCCGTGGCTCGTAGCGCGTCCAGCCCCGGCCGGGCGGACGCTCCCCGGTGGCGGGCCGCGGCCCGCCGGCCGCGTCGTCAGGTCCCCTGGTCATGCACCGTCCTGAGGTAGTCCTCGAGCAACGTCGCCGCGGCGCGCGCGTCGCGCGCCGCCGTCCCTCCGCGCTGGTCCGCGAGCCGGGAGGTGAAGCGCTCGTCGAACAGCACGACGGGCACCTCGACGGCTTCGGCGAGGCGCGCCGCGAAGGCTCTCGCGAGGCGCGCCTGCCCGTGCTCTCCGCCGTCGAGCGACAGCGGCAAGCCTACCACGATGCGCGCGGGCTCCTCGCTCTGGAGGAGCTCGAGGAGCGCCGCGAAGCCGGCGTCGGTGCCGACCCTCGCGACGACCGTGAGCGGGCGCGCGAGCGTCCCGGTCTGGTCGCTGACGGCGACGCCGGTGCGCACCGTGCCGTGGTCGAGCGCGACGACCTTCACCTAAGCGCCGAGGGCGTCCTTGACGGCGGCGACGCCGGCCGCGAGGGCCGCCTCGATGCCGCCCACCTCGGGGCCGCCGCCTCGCGCCAGCGTCGGCTTGCCGCCGCCCTTGCCGCCGATGGCGGGCAGCATGGCCTTCATGACGTCGCCGGCCTTGACGCCGCGCCCGACGGCGGCGTCGCTGGCCGCCACGACGGCCGCCACGCGGCCGTCGACATCGGACACCAGCAGGGCGACGCAGTCGGGGCGTCTGGCGCGCACCTCGTCGGCGAGCGTCAGCAGCTCGTCGGTTGTCTCCACCTGCGGCGAGCCGGCCACGACGCTCACGCCGTCGCCCTCCACGGCTGCGGCGACGAGCTCGGCGGCCAGGTCGCGGCGCTCGCCGCTCTCCGCCGACTTCAGCTTCTTCTCGAGGTCGCGCACGTGCTCGGCGAGCTTCCCGACGGTGGCCGGGAGCCGGTCCGGCCGCACCTTGAGCTCGCCGGAGAGCGCTTCCCACTCGTGCTCGAGGCCGCGGTAGTGCTCGACCGCCGCGGCCGAGGTGATGGCCTCGATGCGCCGCGTGTTGGCCCCCACCGACTGGCTGGAGGTGATCTTGAAGAGGCCGATCTGGGAGGTGGACGAGACGTGCGTGCCGCCGCAGAGCTCGCGGCTGAAGTCGTCGATCTCGAGGACGCGCACGAACTCGCCGTACTTCTCCTCGAAGAACGCGAGGGCGCCGATCTCGGCCGCATACTCCTTGGTGGTCACGAACGGCCGCACGGGATGGTTCTCGGTGATGCGCCGGTTGACGAGGTCCTCGACCTGACGCAGCTGCTCCGCCGTCGGCGCCTCGCGCACGGCGAAGTCGAAGCGCAGGCGCTCGGGGCGCACCATGGAGCCGCCCTGCCGGACGTGCTCTCCGAGCACGATGCGCAGGGCGTTGTGCAGCAGGTGCGTCGCCGTGTGGTTGCAGGCGGTCTGGTGGCGCCGCACCGCGTTGACCATGGCCTTGGCGCGCTCGCCCTCCACGACCTTGCCCTCCACCTGGCGAGCCACCACGACCTGGTCGTTCTCGAACTTGACGACGCTCTCGACCTCGAGCTTGCCGGAGTCGGTGTGGATCCAGCCGGTGTCGGCGACCTGCCCGCCGCCCTCGGCGTAGAAGGGCGACTCCGCGAGCTTGACCGCCACGCGGCCGCCGCCGAGCTCGCCGAGCGCGCGCACCACCGTGAAGACCTCGAGGCGCTCGTAGCCGACGAAGTCCGCGCGCACCTCGGTCGTCCGCCGCTGGAAGTCGTCCACCTCGCCCGGGCCGGAGGCGAACGCGCCCTCCTTCTGAGCGGCGCGGGCGCGCTCGCGCTGCTCCTCCATCAGGTGCCCGAAACGCTCCTCGTCCACGGTCATCTCCTCCTCCGCGGCGATCTCGCGCGTGAGGTCGAACGGGAACCCGTAGGTGTCGTGGAGCTCGAAGGCGACCTCCGCGGGGAGCTCGGTCCCGGCGTCGCGGGCACGGCGCAGGGCCTCCTCGAGGATGCCCATGCCCTGGTCGAGGGTGCGGCGGAACCGCACCTCCTCCTCGTGGACGACGCGGCGGATCTCCGGCTGCGCCTCGACGAGGGCGGGGTAGGCGCCGCTCATGTGCTCCACGACCGTGTCGGTGAGGGTCGCCAGGAAGGGCTTCTCCACGCCGATCGCGACCGCCTGCTGCACGGCGCGGCGGATGATGCGCCGCAGCACGTAGTCGCGGCCGTCGTTGCCGGGCAGGACGCCGTCCATGATCAGGAAGGACGCGCCGCGCGCGTGCTCGGCCATCGTCCGCAGGGCGCGCACGATCGCCGGCGAGGCTCCGGCCTCGACGCCGGCCAGTTCCGCGCCGCGCTCGACCAGTGGCCGGAACAGGTCCGTCTCGAACACGTTGGTGACGCCCTGGGAGATGCTCGCGATGCGCTCCAGCCCCATGCCGGTGTCGATGCTGCCCTTCGGCAACGGCGTCAGCCCGCCGGCCTCGTCCATGTCGTACTGCACGAAGACGAGGTTCCAGTACTCGAGGTAGCGGTCGCAGTCGCACCCCGGCTTGCAGTCGGGGTCGTCGCAGCCCATCTCGGGCCCGAAGTCGTAGTAGAGCTCGGAGCAGGGCCCGCAGGGTCCGGTAGGACCGGCCGGGCCCCAGAAGTTGTCGCTGCGGCCAAGGCGGACGATGCGCTCGTCGCCGAAGCCGTGCGCCTTCCACAGCTGCACCGCCTCCTCGTCCGCCGGCACCTGGTCGTCACCCCCGAAGACACTCACCCAGATCTTGTCGCGCGGGATCCCGAGCTGGTCGGAGAGCTCCAGCGACCACTGGATCGCCTCGGCCTTGAAGTAGTCGCCGAACGAGAAGTTGCCGAGCATCTCGAAGAAGGTGAGGTGCCGCGCGGTCTTCCCCACGTTCTCGACGTCCGAGGTGCGGAAGGAGCGCTGGCAGGTGGTGATGCGCGTGGACGGCGGCGTCCCGATCCCCAGGAAGTAGGGCTTGTACTGCTGCATCCCGGCGGTCGTGAACAGCACGCTGGCGTCGCCAGCGGGCACGAGGCTGGCGGGCTCGCCCGCCAGGTGCCCGCGGGCGATGAAGAAGTCTCGGAACAGGTCACGGATGTCGGCAGCGTTCACGGGGGAGTCCTCGGTGCGTGGATGTCGGTATGGCCTCAGCGTGCGTCGTCGGACGAACGCGGAGGCAGCGGGTTGTCGAGATCGCCGATCTCCTCCCGCAACTTCTCGAGCGAGCGTCTGATGAGACGCGAGACGTGCATCTGCGATATACCCACGCGCTCGGCGATCTGACTCTGCGTCAGTCCCTCGAAGAAGCGCAGGTGGAGGATGTACCGCTCGCGCTTGTCGAGCTTGGCGAAGCCGGGCGCGAGCGTCGTGCGGTCCTCCATGGTGTCGTAGGCCTCTTCTTCCCCGCCCAGGTAGTCGATGAGGCCGGCGTCCTCCTCGCCCGACTCGCCGTTGGGGGAGGCCTGCAGCGACACCGAGTTGTAGGCCTGGCTGGTCTCGAGCGCCTCGAGCACTTCTTCGGGCGTCGCGTTCGCGGCTTCCGCCAGCTCGTTGATCGTCGGCGAGCGCTGCAGCTTGGGCACCAGCTCGTCGATCACCTTGTTGAGCCGGATGTTGAGCTCCTGCAGGCCGCGCGGCACGCGCACCGACCAGCCCTTGTCGCGGAAGTAGCGCTTGATCTCGCCGACGATGTTGGGCGTGGCGTACGTGGTGAGCTCCACGCCCCTGTTCAGGTCGAAGCGGTCGATGGCCTTGATGAGGCCGATGGCGCCGACCTGGACCAGGTCGTCGAAGTGCTCGCCGCGAGACGCGTAGCGGCGCGCGAGTGAGCGCACCAGCGGGAGGTACATGGTGATGAGCTGTTCGCGCGCCTTGCGGTCGCCGTGGAGGTGATAGCGGCGCAGCAGGTACTGGTCGAGCTTCTCGGAGTCGTCCTTGCCGCGGCCCTTCGGGTCGGCGGAGGGTCCCCCCTGCCGCGCCTCCGAGCCCTCCGGCTCCTCGTCGTCGTCCGGGACGCGCCGCGCCTGGCCCGGCAGGGCCTCGAGGTCCATGGGATCGTTGGCGCGCCTGTCGTCTCGCCCGCTCACGCCGCCGGCTCCGAGCTGTTCTTGACGATGACCACGCTGAACGAGCCGTCCTGCTCCTGCTCCACGACCACGTCGTCGACGAGGCGCCGGAGCAGCGTGCACAGGTCGATGCAGTCGCCGGGGGTCAAGGCGACCTGATCGCGCAGCCGCTCCGAGCGGAACGCTCCCGCGGAGACGCGCAGCGAGCCGCCGTCGACGACTGCGCGGACGCGGAGAGCGTCGAGCTCCTCCGCCTCGAGCGCCGCCTGAAGAAGGCCGTCCGTCGCCAGGAAGAGGTCGTCCAGATCCTCGAGCGAGAAGTCGAGGCGCGCACCGAGACCGCCGAGCACCATGCGCACGGTGGAGAGGGCGCTCAGCGTCGCCGGCACCTCGAGGGAGATCCTCTCAGCCATGGCGACCTCAGGCGCCGGGCGGCGCGCCGGCGGCGAGCAGCTGCCGGGTGAACTCCTGATCGCGCTCCCGTGCCGCGGTCTTGCCCTCGTCGAGAGCCCTCTGCGCCCGCCCGCGGGTGTCGTCGACCCAGCGCAGGGCGTGAGCCGGCAGCCGGCGGACGATGGTGAGGTAGCCCTCGCCGGTGCGAGCGTGGCGCGAGCGCACGTAGTACGAGAGGGCGACGCCGGCCACGGCGCCGCTGACGATGAGCCTGGTGGAGAGCCCCATGATCAGACCTTCGCGTCCGTCTCCGGAGCCGCCGCGGCGGCGGCCGCGTCGGCGGGGGCGGCAGCGGCGGCCGCGTCGGCGGCATCCGCTGCGGCATCGACGGTGACCGCGGCATCCGTTGCGGCGCCGGTAACGGGCGCGGCGGCGGCAGCAGCCGCGTCGGCGTCGGTGGCGGCGTCGGCAGGCGCCGCCGGCGCCGTCCACGCGGCCGCGTCGGTTGCCTCAGCGCCCGGGGCCGGCTTGTCGCGGCGCATGAAGCTGGAGACGGCGCTCTGCACGCCGGCGCTGAACGAGGCTGCCTTGCGGGCCGGGGTGCTCACGGCCCCCTCGACGGCGTTGGCCATCGCGTCGATCTTGTCGGTGATGTCGGCGACGTCCTTGGTGATCTGGTCGACGTTGCCCAGGTTGGCGTTGACGCCGTCGAGCGTGGTCCCGGCCTTCTGCATCAGCGGAACGGCCTGCTTGTCCACGTCGTCCAGGACGGTGTCGACACGGCCCAACGTCCCGCCGGCCTTGAACAGGGCATAGGCGGCGGCGATGCCCACGATCACGCAGAAGAACGCCGCGGCGTAGCTCAGGACGATGGTCGGAGTGCTCATCGCGAAGGTCGCGAACGAGGAGTCCATGCAGCGCTCCTTTCGGGGGTCAGATGCCGCTTCGGTACGCTCCGAAGCGTATCATACCGCTCCCGCTGACTTCGTTGGGAGCACGCCGTGCGGAAGCCGCGCCGGGACGCTCTGTCAGCCGGGCGTGGGGCCGGCGACGCGTCCCCCGCCGACGATCACATCGTCACGGTAGAACACGGCCGCCTGCCCGGGCGCGAGACCCGCGAACGGCTCGCGCAACCCGACCTCGAGGTCCCGGCCGCGCCACTCGACGGCGGCCACCGGGAGCGGCGCCGAGCGGTAGCGCAACTGCACTTCGAGCCCGCTCCCGTCACCCAGGCCGCGGTCGACCGCGTCGCGGACGCGCAGGGAGCGGACCTCGAGCTGCTCGCGGCCGCCGACGACCACTTCGTTCTCGGCGGCCCGCCGCTCCAGCACGTACAGCGGCTCGGCGGCGCTCACGCCGAGTCCCCGCCGCTGCCCGACGGTGAAGCGCCAGTGTCCCTGATGCTCTCCCAGGACGGCTCCCTCCGCGTCGACGATAGCGCCGCTCACCGGCTCGACGCCGCGCGCCTCCAGGAACAGCTGGTAGCCGTCGACGGCGAAGCAGACCTCCTGACTCTCCGGCTCGTCCGCCACCTCGAGACCGGCCTCCGTCGCGGCCGCGCGCGTCTCCGCCTTGGTGAGGTCGCCGAGCGGGAATTCGAGGCGTGCCAGCACCTGCGGCGGCACGGCCCACAGCATGTACGACTGGTCCTTGGTCCGGTCGGCGGCGCGGGCCACGAACGGCTCGCCGCCGCGCCACACCAGGCGAGCGTAGTGGCCGGTGGCGACGCGCGACAGGCCCAGTCCGCCGGCGAGTGCGACCAACGCCGCGAGACGCATCGGGTTGCAGTCGACGCAGGGATTGGGGGTCTCACCGCCCAGGTAGCCGCGCGCGAAGGGGCCGACGACCGCGTCCTCGAACTCGGTTTCGAGGTCGAGGACGTGGTGCGGAAGACCGAGCTGCGCGGCCGTGCGCGCCGCGCGCTGCAGGGCGCCGGGGGAGCAGCAACTGCGCCGGTCCGTCCCCGGCCAGAGTCGCGCGGTGGCCGTCTCGAGGGTGCGGCCCTCGTCGACCAGCCTGAGCGCCGCGACGGCGCTATCGACCCCGCCGCTCAGTGCGACGAGTGCTCTTGCGCTTTTGGGAGTGCCTTGAGGATCTTCTCGACCTCGGCCTCACGGCCGCTCTTCACGAGGTAGTCCTGGATCGCCAGGTGCAGCGCGTCGGCCGCCAGGTTGGAGCAGTGCATCTTGTTCGGCGGCAGGCCGCCGAGGGCCTCGGCCACGGCCTTGTTCGAGATGTCGGCGGCCTCGGTGAGGCTCTTGCCCATGACCATCTCGGTGACCATGCTCGAGGTCGCCACGGCGGCGCCGCAGCCGAAGGTCTTGAACTTGACGTCGGCGATCTGGTCCTTGTCGACGGCGATGCTGATGCGCATGACATCCCCGCAGACCGGATTGCCGATCTGGCCGACGCCGTCGGCGTCCTCGATCTCCCCCACATTGCGCGGATTGGTGAAGTGGTCCATCACCAGGTCGGTGTACATCTGCTCAACCTTTCACGTACAGCGGGCTCATCTGCCGCAGCTTGTCGACGATCGGCGGGAAGGCTTCCAGGAAGGCGTCGGCCTCCTCGTCCGTATTCTCCCTCCCGAGACTGATACGCATGCTTCCGTGCGCCTCCTCGGCGCCCAGACCCATGGCGAGCACGACGTGTGAGGGCTCCAGCGATCCGGACGCGCAGGCGGAGCCGCTCGAGACCATGAAGCCGTGCGCGTCGAGTTGCAGCAGCATCGACTCGCCCTCCACGTAGCGCACGCTGAAGGAGACGTTGCCCGGCAGCCGCTCCGTGGGGTGACCGAGATAGCGCACCTCGGGGATGCGCTCCAGCACGCCCTGCGCGAGCCTGTCGCGAAGCGCCTCGAGCCGGGGACGTGTCTCGGCGAGCTGCTCCATGCACAGCGTGAGGGCCGCGCCGAGCCCGACGATGCCGGGGACGTTCTCGGTCCCGGAGCGCAGGCGGCGCTCGTGACCGCCGCCGTGCAGGATGGGCTGCAGGCGCGTGCCGCGCTTCACGTACAGCGCGCCTACGCCCTTCGGCCCGTAGAGCTTGTGGCCGGAGAGGCTCAGCATGTCGGCGCCCAGCTCGGCGACGTCGACGGGCACCGACCCGACCGCCTGCACCGCGTCGGTGTGGAAGAGGGCCCCCTTCTCGTGCGCGATGCGCGCGAGCTCGACGACCGGCTGGATCGAGCCGACCACGTTGTTCGCGAACATGATGGAGGCAAGACGCGTGTCGTCGCGGAACGCCTGTTCGTAGGCGTCCAGGTCGACGATGCCGTGGGCGTCCACCGGCACGAAGTCGACCGCCCATCCCTGGCGGTTGAGCGCCCTGGCGGCCTCCATGACGGCGGGATGCTCGACCGCGCTCACGATGAGATGGCCGGGCTGGTAGCGGGCGAGACTGCCGAAGAGGGCGAGGTTGTCGGACTCGGTGCCGCCGGCAGTGAAGACGATCTCCTTGTCGCCGGCGCCGAGGGCGGCGGCCACCTGGGCGCGCGCCGTATCGACCGCCGCGCGCGCCTCCCGGCCCAGCCGG
>DASUMX010000266.1:0-6478 GCA_036277455.1 Thermoleophilia bacterium | reverse complement strand
GTCCTCGGCGTCGCCCTTGCGATGACGCCCTTCATCGGCGCGGCGGCGCTCGTCGCCCCGCTCGCGATGGCCGCGCTGCACGACGGCCTGTCCACCGGCTGGATGCTCACCTTCAACGCCGCCACCGGGCGGCTGAGGCAGCTCCCGCGCAGCCTGCGGGGCCGGCACGGCCTCGTGCTGGTCGCAGCGGCGGTGATCGGAGGCCCGATCGCGATGTCGGGCTACCTCTTCGGCATCAAGTACGCCGGCCCGGCCTACACCCTTGCGATCAGCGCCACGTATCCGGCGGTCGGGGCCGTGCTCTCGCGGACTTCGTCGCCCGCCACCCGGGCCTTCGCAACGTCGAGTTGCTGCCGTACCACCCGCTCGGGGCGCACAAGTACGACGCCCTGGACCTGGCGTGGACGCCGTTCGCGAAGCCCGAGCCGGCTCAACTCGAGGAAGCAGCCGCCTACGTGGCCGGGCTCGCGCGCGGCGTGGACTGCGTGGTCACGCAGGGGCTGGGATGACGTCCGTGGTCTCCGAGGCCGGGGAGGTCGTGGAGGCCGGACCTGTCCGTGATGCCACGGCCGCGCCCCGCGCGCTGCCGCGGTCCGGCTTCGCGTGGGCGCTGCTTTCCGGGGTCTTCTGGGGCGCCGACGGCGTCGTCCTCGGCGTCGCCCTTGCGATGACGCCCTTCATCGGCGCGGCGGCGCTCGTCGCCCCGCTCGCGATGGCCGCGCTGCACGACGGCCTGTCCACCGGCTGGATGCTGGCCTTCAACGCCGCCACCGGACGCCTGAGGCAGCTTCCACGCAGCCTGCGAAGCCGGCACGGCCTCGTGCTGGTCGCGGCGGCGGTGATCGGAGGCCCGATCGCGATGTCGGGCTACCTCTTCGGCATCAAGTACGCCGGCCCGGCCTACACCTTGGCGATCAGTGCCACCTACCCGGCGGTCGGGGCCGTGCTCTCGCGGATCTTCCTGCGCGAGCGCGTCACGCGCCGGGGCTGGCTGGGCATCGCCGTGACCGTCGCCGGCGCCGTCGTGGTGACCTACACGCCGCCCGACGGCGCCGCGCCGCTCTTCTACCTCGGCATCGCCCTGGCGGCGGTCGCGACCCTGGGCTGGGGCGTCGAGGGCGTCCTCGCGATCCATGCCATGAAGGCCATCGAGCCGGTGGTCGCCGGCACGCTGCGGATGGCGACCTCGTTCGTGGTCTACCTCTGCGTCGTGCTGCCGCTGGCCGGCGGCCTCGGGGTCTTCGCCGCGGCCTTCGGGCAGACCAGCTTCTGGATCGTGCTGGGAGCCGCGGCGGCCGGGGCCGCCTCCTACCTCACGTACTACGCCGCCAACCACCTCGTCGGCGCCAGCCGCGCGATGCCGCTCAACTCGCTCTACGCCGTGTGGGCGATCGTCTTCTCGGTCGTGCTCACCGGCCTGCACCCCTCGGTGCAGCTCTTCGCCGGGGTGCTGATCACCTTCGGCGGCGCGCTGCTCGTGGTCTCCAGCGCTCCGCGCAGTAACGGAGACCTGGCGGAGACGGAGGCCATCTTCCCGCCGGCGACCCGCTGACTCCGGCGCGGGGGGTCACGCCGCCGTGGGCGTCCGCAGGGCCGCAGTCCGCAGCTGGTACGCGCGGGTGGCGGCGCCGGCGGCGATGGCCCAGAGGAACCAGCTGCCGTAGAAGAGGGCGAAGACCCAGCCGGCCATTGCTCCGAAGTCGGCATCACCGCCGATCAGCCCGCCGACCAGCGACCAGAACGCCGCCGGTCCGATCGTGGCGACGACGACGGTGGCGGACCAGCCCGCCGTCAGCAGCAGCCGGCGCGGCATCCAGCGCGGCGGAGAGGCAAGGAGCAGGGACAGAGCTGCCGCCAGCAGCCACGGGACGGCGGGCAGCCACAGGGCGAACGAGCCGTCCAGGCCTTCCGCACCCGGCCACCTGAGCCCGAAGCTGCCTCCCAGCGCCCACCACGTCTTGAGCACCGGATAGGGCAGCGCGAGCGCGAAGGCCGCGTAGCCGTACCAGCGGACCGGGGGGGAGGACCCGACATCGCGGGCGGACTCGGGGTCGTCCGCGCGCGCCAGGACCTGACGCGCGAGCACGACGAGGGCGGCGAGAGCCAGCGCTCGCGACGCCAGCCCGGGCCAGTCGACGCCGGGCGGCATGAGGCCCGGGACAAGGAGGCTCGTGACGCGGAGCAGGTCGAGCGGCAACCCACTCGCCGCCCACAGCAGCAGCAGGAGACCACCCCAGCTCAGGGCGCGGCCCAGGCGCGGCGTCCGAAGACGCTCGTCGGACCGCAGGGCGATCCCCGCCGCGGCGAGCGCGGCGGCGGCGAGGGGGAGCCAGCCCGGAGCGAGGTCCCCGGCGTAGGCCGGCCGTCCGCCGGCGAGCTGCCCCAGCGCCCAGGCCGCCGTCGCCGCGGCGCAGAGCGCCAGCGCGATCCACGGCGCGGCCCTCCCGCCCGGCGGGCGGCTCCTCTGCGCTTCCACCACATGCCGCGGCGACGTACTCATGACGTTCTCAGCCCTTTCCGCGTGTACTCGACCGGCGTCGACGACCGTCACGCAGGCGTGCGATCCAGCACGGGCGTCCGCTGCGGCGCAGGCGTCCGGGCCGGCGCCGGTGCATCCAGCCCCTTGGCGATCAGCCAGACCGCCAGGACGATCTCCGCTACCGCCAGGGGGGCCATCAGGATCCCGAACCCATGGCCGAACATGTCCAGCAGCGGCGCGGCCAGGTACAGGACGGCGCCGGCAAGACCCCAGACCGACAGCCATCGCGGGACGAGCCTCGACTGGTAGAAGAGGGCGTAGAACATGAGGGAGCCGAGGGCGAAGGCGATGGCGGTGAGGTACGCGGTCGTCGAGCCCTGCGCCGACACCAGGAACGCGCCGAGGGCCTCGAACGGCGAAGCGCCGGTGGACGCCGCCTCCACGGGCTCCCTGCTCAGTCCGAGGAGCAGCAGCATGGCGCCGGCGGTGGCCATGTAGCCGGCGGTCTCGAGCGCGCTCCTGAAGACGACGGTACCGAGCGCCAGGACTTCGTTGTACTTCTTGAACACCGGATACATCAGGAGCGGGACCATGGCGAGCGCGAAGCCCATGACCAGCACGAGCAGCGCTCCCAGTGCGAGCCGGCCCTGGTCCGCGGCGATCCGGGTGAGGACGTCCGGGCCTTCGAGGAGACCGCGGGTCACAAGAACGCTCAGGACGCCGGCGATGTCTCCGACGATGAACAGCGCGCCCACGGCGATCGCCGTCCTCCGGTGCTTCTCTCTGGCGATGACTGCGTCCATGATCCCCTCCCGCATGCGGTCCCGCGGGGCGCCCCCTCGGCGCTCCGCGGGCATGGTCTTTCTCGTGGAAGAGGCTACGCGGCCGCGCCCCCGCGGTCGTCGCCCCGGCGGGGTCGATCGCGTCGTGCGGCGGGGGCATCTTCGGTGGGCCGCGGTACCCCGCAAGGGGCGGGGCGGCCTACCCCCGAAAGCGGAGGGTGAGTGCGGCAACCGTCACGTCCGCGCGTCAGGGGGTATAGAGGGACATCCTGAGTATCCTGGACGAGAGGGAGCATCATGTACGTCCTGAACTACTGGCACACCGTCTCCGACTATGCCGAGTGGAAGAAGATCTTCGACAGCGACCCGCTGGGCCGCGAGGAGTCCGGTGTACGTCGAGTCAGCATCGAGCGACCCGTGGACGACGAGAACACGGTGATCGGCGAGCTCGAGTTCGACAGCCTGGGTGAGGCAGAGACCTTCGCGGGCCGGCTGGAGGAGATCTGGAAGGGCTCCGCCAGCCGGACCGTGTCCAACGCGGGACTCCGCATCACCGAGGTGCTGGAGCAGCAGCAGTTCGGCAGCGAGTCGAGCCGCCGGGCCGCCTGAGACCGCTCGAGCGTCAAGGGGCCGGGCGGGCTGGAACGACGGACCCGCCCGGCCCCTGCCGGCAGGGTAGTCGCGGCTGAAGGTGAACTCTTGGGCACGTCCGTAGCTGCACGGGGCGCTCGTCGGCTTGCCCGGCGGGCCCGCCAACCGAAGGAGACGCGCGTTGACACCGGAGTCGGCGGTGAAGCCCAGGTTCAGCAACTCCTACGAGCTGTTCATCCTGCTCCTCACGGTGTTGTCGCTGCTGGCCATGGCGCTGCTGCTCCTGCCGTGGCTGGCGCCGGCGACCGTGCAGTTGCTCCAGATCTACGACTTCGTCATGTGCCTGGTGTTCCTCCTCGACTTCGGGCTGCGCATGAAGCGCGCGTCCTCGTGGCGCACGTACTTCTTCCGCGAGCGCGGCTGGCTCGATCTGCTCGGCTCGATCCCGAGTCTCGGTATCTCCCGCTACGGCGCGCTGCTGCGGCTCGCGCGCCTCAGCCGCCTGGTCCGCGTCCTGCGCCTGTTCAGGAGCCAGGGCCAGAGCGGGCTGGCGAAGGACGTGCTGGCGAACCGTGGCCAGTACGCGGGCTTCATCACCCTGATCTCGGCGATGACCGTGCTGTCGGTCTCGAGCGTCGTGATGGTGCAGAGTGAGAGCAAGGTGGCGGAGGCGAACATCGCCACCGGCGGCGACGCGCTCTGGTGGGCGCTCGTGACGATCACCACCGTGGGCTACGGGGACCAGTATCCGGTCGGCGCCGTCGGGCGGGTGATCGGCGCGGTCGTCATGATCGCCGGCGTCGGGATCATCGGCGCGCTGGCGAGCATCTTCGCCAGCGTCCTGATCCCGCCGCCCGAGAAGCAGGTCGACCCCGCGGCGGAGCTCGGTGAGCTCAAGACCCAGCTGGCCGTCATGCACGAGGAGCTCACCGCGATCCGCAGCCTCCTGAGCGTCGAGGGAGTCCTCGCGGGGTGCGAAGAGCACAGTGACCCGGCCACCACCGCACGCCGCCGAGGGGGGAGCCGAGATGACAGAGCCAGGTGAGGGGCAGCAGCGCCGCGGGCGCGAAGCGACCACGACGGCCATCCTGGACGCGGCAGAGGAGCTGTTCTCCGAGCGCGGCTACGCCGCCGTCAGCGTGCGTGAAGTCGCCGCTCGCGCCGGCGTCTCGCACGCCCTCGTGCACCGCTACATCGGCAGCAAGGCCGAACTCTTCCGCGCCGTG
This sequence comes from Thermoleophilia bacterium, assembly GCA_036277455.1. GTDB lineage: Bacteria > Actinomycetota > Thermoleophilia > UBA2241 > UBA2241 > CAIXSE01. The sequence continues at coordinate 1,400 of DASUMX010000266.1, read as the reverse complement.
CTCACGCAGAGGGAGAACGCCATCCTCGCCGCGGCGCCCGACAATCCCGACCTGCTCCAGAGCACGAGCCTCATGCTGCGGCGGGGGCTGGAGTACGGACGCAGTCACATCCGGCTCATCGTGCGCAGCGCGATGAGCGATCTTCCCTACGACCGCACCACCGGACGGTTCGAGGCCACCGAGCGGCTCATCGCGCTCGCCGAGCGAGCGGCCGCGTCCGCGCCCCCGGCCGAGCGCGCCGAGAAGGACCTCGACCCCCGCATCGCGGTCGCCTGCGTCGTCGCGCTGTTCCTCGGCTGGGGCACCACCGACTCCTGGCTCCGGCCGGCCGCGGGGCTCGCGGACATGGCAGACGCCGAGCTCCTCGACGGCATCGAGCGGGTGATCCTCGACATCCTGAGAGTCGAGGTGCCCGGTGTGGAGGCGGACCCGCCGGTCTGAGCGTGGAGTGGGCTCTGGTAGCCTGTGCCCATGCTCGCCGTCGTCCTCGCTCTGGCCGCCAGCCTGTCGTATGGCACGGGCGACTTTCTGGGCGGCAGCCAGACGCGGCGGACCTCGCTGTGGACGGTGATCGTCGTCAGCCAGCCCACCGGGCTGCTCCTGATGGCGCTGATCGTGCTCGTTCGCGGCGAGCCGCTCCCGCAGGACGTGCTGCTCCCGGCGTTTGCCGCCGGCCTGCTCATGGTCGTCACCCTCGCCGCCTACTACCAGGCGCTCGCCGTCGGCGTGATGAGCATCATCGGGCCCATCTTCAGCCTCAGCGTCGCGGTGCCGGTGATCGTCGGTCTCGCACGCGGGGAGCGCCCGTCGGCACTGCAGCTGGCAGGGATCGCGATCGCACTCGGCGGCATCTTCCTTGCCTCGCGGGAGAAGAGCGCCGGCGAGCACCACACGGCCACGAGCAGAGTGAGCATCGGCCTGGCGTTGCTGTCCGGCACGGCCTACGGCTTCGTCATGGTCTTCTACGCGCAGGGGGCGGAGGCGGACCCGTACTGGAGCATCGCCCTCTCGCGCCTCACCTCCGCGACCGTGTTCGCGCTGGCCTTCCTGGTCGTGCGGCCGGCCCTGAGATACACGAGGGGGGCCGCCGCGCCACTCCTGGCCATCGGCGTGTTCGAGGTCGGCGCCTTCACGCTGTTCTCGGTGGCCTCGACGCTGACCTACCTGAGCATCGTCTCGGTACTCGGTTCGGTGTATCCGGTCTTCCTCGCCCTCCTGGCCTACGCGTTCCTGCGCGAACGCCTGGCGCGGGCGCAGCTGGTGGGGGTCGCCGCGACCTTGGCGGGCGTGGCGCTGATCGCGGCAGGCTGACGCCCGCGGCGGCGCCATCGCGTGATTGCGCCTGGGGTTACCGGTCGGTTATGCTCGCGCGACCCGCGCGCCGCCCTGGATGCATGCGG
>DASUMX010000265.1:0-4736 GCA_036277455.1 Thermoleophilia bacterium | reverse complement strand
GCGCCGCTCATCGTCGGCGGGAGCGGCGTGTACGTTGGAGGCTGTCTGAGGGGGCGGGAGAACGTCAGCTTCGCGGACGCCGCTGACGCGGTCCCGGGTCTCGTCGCCGGAAGCCCCGCGGACGTCGTCCAGGGGGAGGCGTACCCCGCCGCGGCAGTGCACAGCGGCGTGGGCATCTTCGCGCTCGGCACGGAGATCCACGAAGTGGCTGACGGCGCAGCATCCTACGCTCAGGACACCGACCGTCATACAGGGCTGCCCGTCCCGGATGATTGGCTCGCAGGGCCCTCCGCCGAGTTCCTTCTGGCGGCGTCGGCCGTGGCCGGATCGGCCGGTCCTGCCTTCACCGGCGCCGGCCTCGACCTGGAGCAGATCGGCGCGGCCACTGGCGATGACGCGATCACGGGTCGCTGTATCCTTCTGCCGCGGCTGGATGAGGTGACGCTCAGCGGCTCTCTGGACCTTGCCGCTGGCCGGCTGCTCATCATCGTGCCCGGCGACGCCACCGTAGGCTCTCCCGGGGAGTCGACGGTGCTCTCGGGAGCCCTCGTGGTGTGTGGGCATCTGCGCGTGCGCGGGGAGCTGCTCCTGGATGGCAGTCTGCACGCAGGGAGCATCGCCATCGACGCTCCGACTACGGTCTCGGTGCGCTCGGACTGGCGCGAGCGACCGCTGGCGGGGGCGGTGGTGATGACGATCGTGGAGCACGGTCAGTGAAGGCGGGCAGGATGAGTCACGTGTGCCGCGAACCCTCTGTACGCGGCACGCAGTCTGTGAAAGAGTAGCCTTCCTTGACGTGGAGGGCAGGGGGCGAGCGTCAACCCGTCGAACGAGTGCCTAAAGGTATCCCGCGCGGGTGCCGACACTGGCGCTAGGGCAAGGCAAGCTGAGGGGCGAATATGGCCATGAACGCGGTGCGCGTAGGCATCGATATCGAGCAGGCCTCGATGGTCGGTGCCCAGATCAGGACCGGCCGCCAGGGGCACACGCTGATGGCGGTGTCCGCTCGGGCGCTGCCCGACGGCCTCATGTTCGAGGGTGAGGTCGTCGACATCGACGGCCTCGCGGCGGAGCTCAAGACCTTCTGGAAGGCGGCCGGCTTCTCCGGCAAGCGGTTCTCCGTGGGCATCGCCAACCAGAAGATCGTCGTCCGCACGATGGAGTTCCCCATCATCGATCCAAAGGAACTGCGCGCCGCGATCGAGTTCCAGGCGCAGGAGTCCATCCCGATCCCGCTCGACGAGGCGATCCTCGACTTCGAGGTCCTCTCGACGACGCCCGGCGAGGGAGAAGGCGGCGGCCGCCAGCAGGTGCTGATCGTCGCCGCCCAGCGCGACATGGTCAACCAGTTCATGCAGGTGGCGAAGAAGGCCGGCCTCGCGATCGAAGGCATCGACCTGCAGGCCTTTGCGCTCATGCGCTCCGTGGCTCCGCCGGTCGCCTTCGTCGACCAGGGAGCGCCCCAGGCGGACGGCGCCAGCGCGCTCATCAACATCGGCGCGGGGATCAGCAACATCGTGGTGGCGTCGGGTGGCAATCCGCAGTTCACGCGCGTCGTCAACCTCGGCTATGAGACTCTCGTGCAGGCCGTCATGCAGAACCGCGGCATCACGCATCAGGAGGCGGACCTGCTCCGCCTCACCGTCGGCCTCACGGGCAGCGCCGCGTCGGCGGCCGACCTGGAGCCGGCGACGGTGGGCGAGGTACACGGGGTGTTCGACTCCACCTGCGAGTCGTTCGCCGACGAGATCCGTCGCTCGATCGACTACTACCACTCGCTCCAGCAGGACGCGCCCATCGCGCGCATCCTGATCAGCGGTGAGGGAGCGCTCACCCGCAACATGTGCGACTATCTCGCGGGCGCTCTGCACCTTCCCGTAGCGCTCGGCAATCCACTTCAGTTCATCGCCGAGAACAAGTCCAAGCTTCCGCAGCAGGAGCTCGAGCTGATCGCCCCTCGTCTCGCGATCGCCCTCGGCCTGGCCTTCGAAGACGAGGAGTAGGCACCATGAAGCGCATCAACCTGCTGCCCCAGGAGGAACGCGCCAAGGCCTCGCGCGAGCGAGGTCTCATCTGGGCGATCCTCATCCTGGTCGCGGTCGTCGTCGTGCTCGGTCTCGTGTACGTCAAGCTCAACAGCGACGCCAACGCCAAGCAGGACGAGCTCGCTGCCATCCAGGCGGAGACCGCCGTCGTCCAGGCCAAGATCGCCGAGCTCGCTCCATACGCAGAACTGCAGGCGCAGCGCACGTCGATGACGGAGACGGCGAAGGGCATCGAGGAGTCCAGTGTGCCGTTCTCGACCCTCCTGCAGGAGCTCAGCCTGGTGATCCCGGAGAACGTCCGCCTGCAGACGCTCACCGCGACCGTCCCGACGACCATGCTGCCGGGGACGGCCTTGGCTGAGGCGGCGCCGGGCGCTGCTACAAGCACGGACGTCACTTTCACGGGCCAGACGGAGAAGCACCGCGACGTGGCCGAGTTCATGACGCGGCTCGGCCTCATCCCGCAGCTCATGAACATCACGCTCACGACGTCGACGGACTCCAGCACCGCGTCCACGACGACCACGACCACCTTCAAGCAGTTCACGGTGACGGCGCAGCTGCGGCCGTACACGACGCAGCCGCCTACCACCACGCTGCAGACGGAGGTGGCGCCATGAGGGCACGCGGCAAGGAGATCTACATCATCACCGCGATCGTGGCGGTCGTGCTGATCGTCGCCTGGTACTTCCTCCTGTTCAGCCCCAAGCAGCGCGAGCTGGACGACCTGGACCAGCAGGTGCAGTCCGCGCAGACGGCGCTGGCCGAGGCCCAGAACACCGTGGTCCAACTCGAGGCCTACAAGAAGACGGCGCCGCAGTCACGCGCCGAGGTCGTGCGGCTCGGCAAGATGCTGCCGACGAGCGAAGGGATCCCCGGGCTCATCATCGAGCTCAGCAAGACCGCGGAGGCATCCGGCGTCTCGGTGACCAGCATCGCCCGCGGCACGACGACGCCGGGGACCCCGTATGGTATCCAGGCGCTCACGCTGCAGGTCAGCGGCCGCTACTTCGACGTCGAGGACTTCCTCTACCGCCTCGAGGAGTACGTCGCCTTCCGCAACGCGAGCTTCCGCGTGACCGGACGCCTGCTGCAGGTGACGCAGCTCACCCTGCAGGCGGCGACCACCAGCGAGAGCACCGGCGGCTCGCCGCCGCTGGCGGTCACGATCGGCATGAACGCCTATCTCTGGGGCGGGGTGGCGCAGACCGCGCCGGCTGTTGAAGATGCGACGGCTGGAGGTGCGCAATGAGCCAGAATCGACGCCTGCTCACCTACGTCGCCATCGCGCTCATCGTCGGCGCTGCTCTGGCGCTCGCGGTCGCGCTCGCCAGCAGCGGCGCGGACACCTCCGGCGTCGCCGCCTCGAGCGGCACGACGGCGGACTCCGCGCTCTACTCCGACGACGCCGGCACGACGGCGCTCGCCGCGGCCGATCCGGCCAAGGAGCAGCCTCTGCTCGACAAGTTCACGAGCAAGGACCCGTTCATCCCGTTCCCGACGCCGGGGGCCTCAGCCACAGGTACGCCGAGCCCCAATCCGACGAGTACGTCTGAACCCACGGACCTGTCGGCGAAGATCAAGGTCGACGGGACGTCCTACAGCGTGGTGCCGGGCGACCAGGTGCCGGGCGGCTCCGCGGCGGCGTTCAAGGTGACCGGCGTGACCTCAGGCGACGTCACCTTCCAGGTCCTCGAAGGCGAGCTCGAGAACGGCGAGACGAGCTTCTCCGTGAACGTGGGCGAGGCCGTGCGCGTGACCTTCGTCGACTCGGGCGTGAGCTACGACATCTCGGTCATCTCCGTCGGCTCCGCCAGCACCGGCGGCGGCAGCGGCGGGAGCAGCGACGACGCGAGCCACAGCATCACCGTGCTCAGCGTCAGCAGCCAGAACGGGGTCGCCATGGCGACCTTCGAGGTGGACGGAAAGACCTACGCCGACAAGAAGGTGGGCGACGTGTTCACCACCTCCTGGGGCGAGATCGAGGTGCTGTCCATCAACGTCGGCGCCCAGACGGTGACCATCCTGCACGGCGACCAGACACTCACCCTGCACGCCGGCCAGGTGATCGTGAAATAGCCCGGCGGGCCGGCAGCGGGTCAGTGAGGCGACGGGGCGGCCGCAGGCCGCCCCGTCGCGCGTACGTCGCCGGATCGGCGGGCCGGGCTCGCCTTGTGCCTGTGAGCGCGGCGCGGATAAGGTAGGACCATGAGCAGACTGCGCTATCTGACCGCCGGGGAGTCCCACGGGCCCGGGCTGACCGCCGTGCTGGACGGCTGTCCGGCGGGGCTGGTCGTGGACGTCGGCGCCGTCGACGCCGAGCTCGCCCGGCGCCAGAGCGGGTACGGCCGCGGCGAGCGGCAGAGCATCGAGCAGGACCGGGTGCGCGTGCTCGGCGGCATCCGGCACGGCCGCACGACGGGCGCCCCGCTGGCGCTCTTCATCCCCAATCGCGACGCCGCCAACTGGGGCGACGTGCTGGCGGTGGAGGCGCCGGAGGAGGGACACGACGCACCGGAGCTGGTCGTCGTCCCGAGGCCGGGTCACGCCGACCTCGGCGGCGCCCTGCTGTATGGCCTCGACGACATTCGCGACGTCATCGAGCGCGCGAGCGCGCGCGAGACCGCCGCCAAGGTCGCCTGTGGCGCGGTCGCGAAGCGCCTGCTCGCCGCCCTCGGCTGCACGGTCGCC
>DASUMX010000264.1:0-3684 GCA_036277455.1 Thermoleophilia bacterium | reverse complement strand
GACGACATCCGCGACGTCATCGAGCGCGCGAGTGCGCGCGAGACTGCAGCCAAGGTCGCCTGCGGCGCGGTCGCGAAGCGCCTGCTCGCCGCCCTCGACTGCACGATCGCCAGCCACGTGGTCGCCATCGGCGCGGTCGAGGCGGAGCGCGGGATGAGCCTCGACGACGTCACGCGCGTGGAGGCGAGCCCGGTGCGCTGCCGCGACGAGGAGGCTGGGCGGCGTATGATCGCCGCCATCGACGCCGCCGCGGAGGCCGGCGACGCGCTCGGCGGGGTCGTCGAGGTACTCGCCTTCGGGTTCCCGTCTGGGGTCGGCAGCTACGTGCAAGGCGACCAGCGCCTGCGCTCGAGGCTTGCGGGGGCGGTCCTGAGCGTGCCGGCCATCGTGGGCGTGGAGTTCGGCCTCGGGTTCGCCGCCGCGGCGCTTCCCGGAAGCCGGGTGCACGATCCGATCGCGCACGACACTGGCCGCGGGTACGTGCGTGCGAGCAACGGTTCCGGCGGTATCGAGGGCGGCATCTCCACCGGAGGGACGGTCGTCCTGGGCGCCGCGATGAAGCCCATCTCCACCCTGCGGGAGCCGCTGGACAGCGTGGAGTTGGGGACGCACCGCGCCGTCAAGTCGCGGTTCGAGCGCTCCGACGTCTGTGCCGTGCCGGCGGTCGGGATCGTCCTCGAGGCGGTGCTCGCCCTGGCCCTGGCCGATGCCGCGCTGGAGCGCTTCGGCGGCGCGACCGTTGGCGACCTCGTCGCGGCCGTGGCGGCCTACCAGCGCCGCATCCGGGAGCGCTGAGCCGGCGGTGCCCGAGACCTGCGACCACCCGCCGGCCGTCGCCCTCGTCGGCTTCATGGGCGCCGGCAAGAGCGCCGTCGGCCGGGAGCTGGCGGCGGCCCTGGGTTCCGCGTTCGTCGACACCGACGAGCTCATCGCGGCGCAGGCAGGTCCGATCGAGACGATCTTCGCGGAGCGCGGCGAGGCCGCGTTCCGCGCGCTCGAGGCCGAGGTCGTCACGGCAGCCGTGAGGGAAGCCCGGGAGCGGCCGCGTGTGCTCGCGCTCGGCGGGGGCGCGGTCCTGAGCGCGGCCGTGCGCGAGGCCCTCGGCCGCTTGCCACACGTCGTCTGGCTCACCGCGCCGCCCGAGGTGCTGTGGCGGCGCGCGCGGACGGAGGGGCAAGCGGTGCGTCCGCTCGCCCTGGACGAGACCGCCTTCCGCGCGCTGCTCGCGACCCGTGAGTCGCTGTACCGGCAGGTCGCGACGGTCGTCGTCGACACCGCCGCGAAGCCCGTCGCTGCCATCGCGGCTGATATCGCGGGACGCCTGCACGAGGCGCCGCCCGAGGCCGCCGCCCGCAGGCGTGCGCAAGGCGGCGTCAGGTGAAGCGCCTCACGGTACACGCCGCGTCGCGTACGTACCCCATCCTCGTGGGCCGCGGCGTGCTCGACGAGCTCGGCGCGCCGGTGCGCAGGCTGCGCGGCGAAGGGCAGGTCGTCGTGGTCAGCGACGAGAACGTGGCGCCGCTGTACCTGGACAGGGTCCGCGCGAGCCTGACGGCCGCGGGACTCAGCACGTCGCAGGTGATCCTGCCGGCGGGCGAGCGGGAGAAGAGCCTCGCCCGCGCCGAGGAGCTCTACGGGGTGCTGTACGACCGCGGCCTGCGCCGCAGCGACACCCTGGTGGCGCTGGGCGGCGGCGTGATCGGCGACCTCACCGGGTTCGTCGCCGCCACCTATCAGCGTGGCATCGGGCTGGTACAGGTGCCCACGACGCTGCTGGCGCAGGTGGACGCCTCCGTCGGCGGCAAGGTCGCCGTGGACTTCCGCGCCGGCAAGAACTACGTGGGCACCTTCTACCAGCCGAGCCTCGTCCTGGCCGATCTGGACACGCTGCACACGCTGCCTGCGCGCGAGCTGCGCGGCGGCGCCGCCGAGGTGGCCAAGCACGGCCTGCTTGCGGGGAGCGCGGTGCTGCGCCGCGTGCGGCAGCTCGCGCGGGGGCCGCTCGCGGCGGAGGCCGTGACGCAGGAGCTGGTGGCCGGGTCCATCCAGTACAAGGCCGGCGTCGTGGAACGCGACGAGCTCGAGGCCGGCCTGCGCGCCGTGCTCAACTTCGGCCACACCATCGGTCACGCGATCGAGGCCGCGACGGGCTTCGCGCGTTTCTCTCACGGCGAGGCGGTCGCTCTCGGGCTGCATGCGGCGCTGCGGATCTCGGGCGAGCTGGCCCGCCTGCCCGAGGCGGAGGAGCTGGCGGCCCACGAGTTGCTCGACGCCCTCGGCCTGCCCGCCCGTCTCACCGGCGTGCGCGCGCAGGACGTCTGCGACCTCATCAGCCGCGACAAGAAGGCCGGGCAGGACGGCGTGGGGTACGTCCTCCTGCGCCGTCCCGGCTTCCCCGTCATCGGCGTGCGCGTCTCGCCTGAGCTCGAACTGGAGGTGGTGGAATGGCTGCGAAAGCGCTGAAGAACCTCTGGCTCCTGCACGGGGTCAACCTGGACATGCTCGGCCGGCGCGATCCCTCGGTGTACGGCAGCATGACGCTGACGGAGCTCGAGGCCTACGTGGCGCGGCACGGCGAGGCGCTCGGGTTCACGGTGCGCAGCTTCCACACCAACCACGAGGGCGAGTTCGTCGAGAAGCTCCACCAGCTGACGAACGACGGTGCGGACGCCGCCATCATCAACCCCGGCGCCTGGACGCACTACAGCTACGCCCTGCACGACGCGCTCGAGCTGGTCGAGGCGCCGGTCGCCGAGGTGCACCTCTCCGACATCGAGGACCGGGAGGAGTGGCGGCGCGTGTCGGTGATCGCCGACGTCGTCGACGTGCGCGTGCGCGGCAAGGGCGCGGCGGGCTACGTCGAGGCCCTGAGGGCGCTGGCCCAGCTCGTGGAAGGCAGGGCGCAGGGATGAGGCCGCGGCTCGACCGGTTGCGCGCCCTCCTCGACGGGCTCCGCGTCGACGGGGTGGTCGTCACGGATCCCGTCGACGTGCGCTACCTGTCGGGGTTCCGCGGCGAGGACGCGACGCTTGTCGTCGGGCACGACGCGGCGCTGCTCTGCACCGACGCGCGGTTCTGGGAGCAGGTGCGCGAGGAGGTCGATGGCTTCGAGCTGAGCAAGGTGACGGCGGAGCCGCTGCTCGCGCACAGCGTGCATGAGGCCGCGCGCGTCCTCGGCGCCGGCGCGCGCGTCGGGTACCAGGGGGCGCAGCTCAGTCACGCCTCCTACCGCCGGCTGCGCCGCCTCCACGCCGGACCGCTGCGCGACGTGCGCCAGGGCGTCACGCTGCTGCGCGCGGTCAAGGACGCCGCCGAGATCGAGACCATGCGTCGCGCGGCCGCGGTGACGGACGAAGCCCTTGGCCTGGTGGTTGCGCGCGGCCTCGTCGGCCGCAAGGAACGCGACGTGGCCTGGGACCTCCAGGCGGAGTACCACCGCCTGGGCGCGGAGGGCGAGGCGTTCGGCGCGATCGTCGCCGCCGGCGACCACGGCGCCCAGGCGCACGCCCTCCCGGGTGAACGCGTCATCCGCGCCGGCGAGCTGGTGGTGATCGACACCGGCGCGCGCGTCGACGGCTACTGCAGCGACATCACGCGCACCTTCGCCGCCGGCGAGCCCGCCGGCGAGCTGCGCCGCATGTACGACGCCGTCCTCGCGGCGCAGCTCGCCGGCCTCGCCGCCGT
>DASUMX010000263.1:0-16051 GCA_036277455.1 Thermoleophilia bacterium | reverse complement strand
CGGCTCGCCGCCCTCGCCGCGCCGGTCGCGCCGCTGGTGAACGGGCTCGGCCGCACCCGCCTGGCGCGCGCGCTGGCGCGGCAGGCCGGCGTGGCCGCGGAGCGGCCGCTGCCGCGGTTCGCCCGGCGGCCGCTCACGCGCCGCCTGTCGCCGGTGCCCGGGCCGCAGGGGGAGCACGCCGCCGCCCGCCCGGCCGCCGCGCTGTTCGTCGATTGCTTCATCCAGTACCAGGAGCCGCGCATCGGCGAGGCGCTCGCCCGCCTGCTCGCCGCCGCCGGCCTGCCGCTGGCCGCGGCCGACGCGGGCTGCTGCGGCCGTACCGCGCTCTCGACCGGGCAGATCGAGAAGGCTCGCGGGCACGCGCTGCGGGCGCTCGACGGCCTGTACCCGCTGGCGTCCGCCGGGGCCGAGATCCTCTTCGTCGAGCCGTCGTGCCTCTCGATGGTGCGCGACGACTGGGCGCGCCTTCTGCCGCACGACCACCGCGTGGCGGAGGTGGCGGCCGCGAGCAGGCCGGCGCTCGAGCTCGTCGCCGGCCTGGCCGCCGAAGGCCGCCTGCGCTTCCGTGCCGGCGGCCGCGCCCTCCTCCACAGCCACTGTCACGAGAAGGCGCTCGGCTTTGCCGCCGCGACCGCCGCCGCGCTGGCCGCCGTGCCCGGCCTCGAGGTGGAGGACCCCGACGCCGGCTGCTGCGGCATGTCCGGCGTCTTCGGGTACGAGGCCCGGCACTACGAGCTCAGCGTGGCCATGGCCGAGCGCGCGCTGCTCCCCGCGGTGCGGGCGGCGAGCCCGGAGACCGTGGTCCTGGCGACCGGCACCTCGTGCCGCACGCAGATCGGCGATCTCGCCGGCCGGACCGCCCTGCACCCGCTCGAGTTCCTCGCCGCCCGCCTGCAGCCCTGACGATCGCCTCCGCCGACCGTGTACGATGGCGGTCGTGAACTGGGTGATCCTGATCGCCGGCGTCGCGGGTCTCCTGGTCGCCGGCTACGGCCTGGTGACGCTGACCACCCACGCCGTGCGCGCGCGCCGCTACGGGGACATCGCCATCGGCGTCGCCGTGGTGGTCGCGGTCACCGTGCTGCTGGTGGCCTTCGGCGACCGCCTCATCCGCTGATCCCCGGCGCCTGCCCCTAAGGTTCGCCCCGGTGTTGCCGATACTGGGAACGCCGGCGCGGCCCCCGACCCCGGCGGCAGGAGAGTGAGCGATGGCAAAGCGGATCCTCGTCGTCGACGACGAGCCCGACATCAGGCGGCTCGTCGCCGAGGCGCTCGAAGTGACCGGGTACGACGTGCACACGGCCGCGAACGGCGGCGACGCGCTGCGCACCGCGGGCCTCTACCTCCCCGACCTCGTGCTCCTCGACATCATGATGCCGGACATGGACGGGTTCGCGGTGTACGAGAGACTGCGCGAGAAGCCCTGCGAACTGCGCTCGCCGGTCATCTTCCTCACGGCGCGCCGCGAGATCAACGACAAGCTGCTCGGCTTCGAGAAGGGCGCCGCCGACTACATCACCAAGCCGTTCCACATCAAGGAGCTGCTGGCGCGCGTCAAGGTGCACCTGGGTGAGCTCGGCCCGCCCAGGGGCGACGTGCCCAACCCGATGACGGACCGCGAGCTCGAGGTGCTCGGCCTGCTGGCGAGCGGCAAGACGTACAAGCAGGTCGCGCGGGCGCTCGAACTGAGCCAGAGCACGGTCCGCAACCACCTGCACAACGTCTACCACAAGCTGAACGTGGTCGACCGCGCCCAGGCGGTCATCGTGAGCCGGGAGAACGGCTGGATCTGAGCCTCGCTCAGACGAGACCGAACGTGAAGAGGGCCGGCAGACGCCGGCCCTTCTCGCGTACGGTCTTCTCGCGCGTCAGGAGGCGGAGAACGGCATGTCCGGCAGGGACCACGCCGGGCTCTGGGCGCGACGGTCGCCGCCCCTGCGCTCGGTGAAGGGGCCGGCGCCGCTGCCCCAGCGGGGGCGCCGGCGCTCGCCGACGCGCCGGTCCACGACCACGCGGACGTCGTCGCGGGCGGCGAACTCCGCCGTCAGGCGCTCGTAGAAGAACCCCTCGAGCTGACGCGGGATCACGATGACTCGCGGCTCGGCGCTCTGCGTCGTCCCGGGCATGCACGACCTCCTCCGACACTACAGACGGTACCACGTGAGATGCGGTGTCATTCGCCGTGTGGGGGTCGTTCTCCTCGCCCGAGCCTGACGCGCCGTGCGCCGGCGTTGTCCGGATGGGCGACAACGGCCACCGCGGCCCGGCTCGGCTGCTGGATGCGCGGGGCCGGGCCGGTACACTCGCCCCTGTGATCCCGCTGCACGACGACAATCCGGTGCGCCGCTTCCCGGCCGTGACGGCGGCGCTCATCGCCGCCAACGCGGCGGTCTTCGTCGTGCAGCTCTTCCTGCCCCGCTGGGGCGTGACGCTCGAGGGCTGGTACTACCTCCTGGGCGCGCGGCCCTTCGAGCTCACGCACCGCGTGGACATCCCGCCCTTCGGCTGGTTCCCCTGGTGGGCCACTCTGTTCACGTCGCTGTTCGTGCACGGCGGCTGGCTGCACCTCATCTTCAACCTCTGGTACCTGTGGATCTTCGGCAACAACGTCGAGGACGCGATGACGCGGCCGCGGTACGTCGTCTTCTACTTCGTCTGCGGGATGGCGGCGACCACGGCGCAGGTGCTGGTCGCCCCCACGAGCGACGTGCCGCTCATCGGCGCCAGCGGCGCGATCGCCGGCGTGCTCGGCGCGTACCTCGTGCTCTTCCCGCGCGCCCGGGTGCTCACCGTGATCCCGCTCATCATCGTCTGGCCGGTGTTCGAGGTGCCGGCCTGGATCCTGCTCGTGGTCTGGTTCGTGCTGCAGGGGGTGGGCGGGGCCCAGTCCTACGGGTCGGGGGAGGCCGGCGTCGCGTTCTTCGCCCACCTCGGTGGGTTCGTCGCCGGGATGCTGCTCGTGCTGCTGTTCGCCCGGAGGCGCCGGGCCACCGGGGCGCGGCGGCGGGTGTAAGCTTGCCGGCACGGGCGGGCCGTCGCGTCCCCCGGTCTCTCATGATCGCCGACTATCACATCCACACCGGCATGTGCCGCCACGCGGAAGGTGAGGCGCGGGAGTACGTCGAGCGCGCCCTGGAGCTCGGGATGACCGCGATGGGGTTCTCCGACCACCTGCCGTTCCTCGGCGGCTGGGAACCTCGGCACGACCTCACCGACGACTGGGCCATGCCTCTGGACGAGCTGGACGACTACGTCACGCTCGTCCAGGATCTCGCCCGCGAGTACGCTCAGGACCTGCGCATCGTGCTCGGCATCGAGGCCGACTTCATCCCCGAGACCATGGAGGACACGGCGGCGGTGCTCGCGCAGTACCCGTTCGAGTACGTCATCGGGTCGGTGCACATCGTCGGCGACCGCTTCGGCTTCGACCATCCCGAGATGGAGGGGCGCCTCGGCGCCTACGGGATCGGCCGCATCCACCTCGAGAGCCTCGACCTGACGCGGCAGGCGGCCGAGTCGGGGCTGTTCGACGTGGCCGGCCACCTCGACCACGCCGCCAAGTTCGGGCCGCCGGAGGACGCGGAGGCGGTCGCGGCCGCCGCGTCCGCGGCGCTGCGCGCCGTGGCGGCGGCCGGCATGGCCCTCGAGATCAACACCGGCGGCCTGCGCAAGCCCATCGGCCGGGCGTTCCCGGCGCCGGCGCTGCTGGCCGAGGCCGGCGGCCTCGGCATCCCGCTCGTGCTCGGCTCGGACGCGCACCGGCCCGGCGACGTCGGCCACGGCTTCGACCACGCCGCCGGGCTCGCCCGCGCCGCCGGCTACACGGCGCTCCGCTCCATCGCGTCGGGCGAGCAGGAGCCGCTGCCGTGACCGTCACGGGCAGGCGGCTCGCCGCCATCTTCAACCCGCACTCGGGCGGCGGCGGGTACAAGCGCGACCTGCCGCTCATCTTCGACGCGCTTCGCGGCCTCGGCTATCGCGTGGAGGGACTCGAGACCCGGGAGCCCGGCGACGCCGGGCGCCTCGCGCGCGAGGCCGTCGCCGACGGGGTCGACATCGTGGCCGCGCTCGGCGGCGACGGCACCGTCAACGAGACCATCAACGGCCTGGCCGGCAGCGACGTGCCGCTGGCGATCATCCCCACCGGCACCGTGAACGTGCTGGCCATGGAGCTCGGCATCCCGCTCGAGCCGCCGGACGCGGTGAAGCTCCTCGCGTCGGGCAACGTCAGCTGGATCGACCTCGGCCGGGCCGGCGACCGCTACTTCGGCCTCATGGCCGGCGTGGGCATGGACGCCGCCGTGGTCGCCTCCATGCACCCGGCGATGAAGAAGGCGCTCAAGGAGGCGGCGTTCGCCGTCCAGGGCGTCGGCACCTACCTCACTCACGATGACCCGCTCTTCCGCGTGACCGCCAGGGAGCGCACCGTGGAGGGCTACTTCGCCGTGTTCGGCAACTCGTCCAACTACGGCGGCGCGTTCGGCATCACGCCGCTCGCCGACATGCGCGACGGCCTGCTGGACGTCTGCGTGCTCAAGGACAAGTCGTTCGTCAGCACGGTCTGGTACTGGACGGCTGCGCTCATCAACGCGCACATCAAGCACCCCAAGGTCGAGTACTTCCGCACCGAGAGCGCCGTCGTGGAGGCGGTGGAGGGAGACCAGGAAGTGCTCGTGCAGACCGACGGAGAAATGGCCGGCAAGCTCCCGATGGAGTGCAGGGTCGTGCCGCGCGCGCTGCGCGTCGTGGTGCCCTGAGCGCTCCGATCCGCGGCCGCCGGCGGCCGCCGGGTCCCCCTACAGGCCCATCACCTGCCCGAGCGCGCGCAGGCGCTCCGTGTACTCCTTGCGCGCCTTGGCATCTCTCTGGCGCAGGTCCTCCGGCGCCGCCACGGGCACGACCTTGAACGACGGGTTGTCGAACAGCCGCAGCTCGAGCGAGTCGCCGGGCTCGTAGGGGCGGTGCTTGAAGAGCTTGCCGAGCAGGAACCGCGTGGTCTCCTCGCCGACGGTGAGCACGTAGTGCGGCGTGGTGATCGTGAGCTCCTTGGAGAGGTACGGGTAGCAGTTCTCGAGCTCCTGCTGTTCCGGCGCGCGCACGGCGCCGTCGCTGCGCGGCACGCACTTGGCGAGAGCGGTGACGTACACCTGGTCGCGGCTCTCGGCGAGGGCCGGCATGAATTCGGCGAGGCCGGCGAGCAGAGCCTCGCCGGCCAGGCGACCGTCCGCCTCGTCGGCGGGGTCCGACGCGAGGGAGACGACCATGACCGCGCAGTGCGGGTGGCCGCCCCCGGGTACGGCGCGGAGCCGGCTCGCCACGAGCTGCTCGCAGCGGGTGCACTCGCCGACGCTCCGCGCCAGGTTCTCCAGTTGTTCGACCGCGTCTTCCATGAGTGTCTCCTTGGTAGGTCCTGCCGGCTGCTCCGGCAGGGCGGTCAGGCGCCTGGCTTGATGAGGCGATACTCGCAGAGCAGGGCGCTGGGCAGACCCGCGAGCACGAGCATGAGCTCGTCGCCGAAGGGCGCGAGCACGAGGTTGAGGCCGTCGAAGTCGACGGAGATGTACCTGGCCTCCGGCTGGCCGAGCTCGGCGGCGAGCCGGGCGCCGATGTCGATGACGCCGGCCACCTGGGCGGCGACGGCGTCGGCCTTGAAGCCGGCGTCGGCGTCGGCCGCGACCACGAAGCCGTCGCGGGAGACGAGCAGGGCGGCCACGATCCCGGGCGTCTCCCGATACGGGGCCAGCTGGGCGGCGAGGATGTCGGCCTGATCGGTCATGACGCCTCCAAGGCGGTCTCGAGTTGGGTGCGCACGGCGGCGGTGAACGCCTCTGCGGCCGCCTCGCCGGCGAAGGTCCGGGTGAGGCCGTCCCGCCGCCCGGCGAGCTCGCTGAGGTAGATGCTCATGCGGGGGACGGGAGAGCCGTCGAGGTCGGGCAGGGCGCCGTCGAGCGGGAGCTGGACGAGGGTGTCGCCGCTCACGAACAGCCGGCTGGTCTCACGCCCCGAGAGCCGTACCTTGACCTGGACGGCCACGCCCTCCGGCACCTGCTGGCTGGTGATGTCGATCTCCACAGCCGAAGACTAGCGAGGCGCATGGGGAGTGGCAAGACGCGGGCCGTCGCGGCCCGCGTCTACTGTGCGGCCGCCAGCGGGACGACGGTGCCGGCCACCTCTGTGGAGACGGCCTCCGGGAGCGCCTCGTCGCGGGCGGCGCCGAGCAGCTCCTCGATGCTGCGCAGCGTGGGGAACGAGGCGGCGCCGGTGGCCAGCGTCTGCCGGCGCCCGGCGATGAGGCTGCCGCCGACCTCGCGCGCGAGGTCGCTCGCCGTCTGCCGCGCCTCGGCGAGCGAGAGGCCGGGCAGGACCAGCACGAGACCGTCCGGCCGCACGCGGAAGGCGCGCCCGTCGGCGCACAGGCTGCGTTCGGCGCGCCGCGCGACGCCACGGACGAGCCCCTCGCTGCCCTCGGCGCCGAGGAAGTTGCGGCTGTCCTCGTAGTGCTCCAGCCGCACGTACACCACGCTCAGCGGCTGGTGCTCGGCGAGCGCGGTCTCGGCGGCGCTCTCGAGGAAGGCGGGGAGGCACGTGCCCGTGGAGAGCCCCGTGCTGACGTCGACCTTGGGTGCGTGCGCCCGGCGTGCCCGCGGGGCGGTGCGTCGCCGGAGCCGCGTCGCCGCGACGCAGCCGCCGGCGACGAGCACGGCGAGCTTGGCGACGGCGCCGATGCGGCTCCCGCCCAGCGACGGGTCGGCGATCGCGAGGACGACGAGCAGCAGCAGCGACGGCCCCGCGAGGAACGGCCACTCCCCGACCGACGTCCCGGCCAGCTGGCCGAGCGTCAGGAACGGCACGGTGACGAGCAGCCAGCTCCCGGCGCCGCCGGAGAGCACCAGCGCCATGCCGAGGAGCGCCCAGTCGAGCACGACGAACGTGTGCTCCAGCTCGGCGGGGTGCTTGCGCGCGACACGGATGGAGACGAGGCCGAGGAGCGCGCCGGCCGCGGCCGGCGCCGCCGCGGCGCGGTAGCCGAGCGCCAGCGCCAGCGCGGTGAGGAGCAGGAAGAAGAGGGTCCGGGAGCGAGCTCGCAGGAGTGCCGGGTGCCGGCGTCTGCGAGACGGGCGGCTCACCAGGAGGCCGCCCGAGTCATGCGAGGCGTGAAGGTTGCGCGCTGCATGCCGTGAGTATTCTGACAGGACAAGCTGAATCCTTCAAGCTCTGGTCAAGGGTTCAGGTTGAGACTGGGAACGAGATTATCGCGCGCAGGTCGCCCATCCGCTCCGTGCCGTGGCGCGCGAGGCCGGAGGGAGTGGCGCGCGGTGCTCCGGCTCGGCTAGAATCGTCCCCCCCATGGAACGTCAGCTCTTCTTCTCCGGGAACGAAGCGATCGCCCACGGCGCCGTCCGCGCCGGGGCAAGGTTCGCCTGCGGCTATCCGGGCACCCCTTCCACCGAGATCATCGAGGCGACCGCAGGGCTCGAGGGCATCCACAGCGAGTGGTGCGTCAACGAGAAGGTCGCCCTCGAGACCGCGGTGGGGGCGTCGCTCGCCGGCGTGCGCACCATCGTCACCATGAAGCACGTCGGCCTCAACGTCGCCGCCGACCCGTTCATGACCCTGTCGCTCACCGGGGTCAACGCCGGCCTCGTCGTGATCACGGCCGACGACCCCGGCATGCACTCCTCCCAGAACGAGCAGGACAACCGCAACTTCGCGAAGTTCGCGAAGGTCCCGATGCTCGAGCCGTCGGACAGCCAGGAGGCCTACGACTTCGTCGCCGAGGCCTTCAAGCTCTCCGAGGAGTTCGACACGCCCGTGCTCCTGCGCACCACCACGCGCATCTCCCACGGGCGCGGCCAGGTGCTGCCGCGCGTGCCGGTCGAGGTGGAGCCGCGGGAGTACGCCAGGGACATCAGCAAGTACGTCATGGTCCCGCAGTACGCGCGGCAGCGGAACCGCGTGGTCCTCGAGCGCCTGGAGAAGCTGCGCCGGCGGGCGGAGGAGAGCCCGCTCAACGTGCTGGAAGCGGGCACGTCGGACCTCGGCATCATCGCCTCGGGCGTGGCCTACGCGTATGCGCGCGAGGCGTTCCCCAAGGCCTGGTTCCTCAAGCTGGGCATGTCGCATCCGCTGCCGTACGCCAAGGTGGCCCGCCTGTACGAGCACGTCTCGCGCGTCGCCGTCGTCGAGGAGCTCGACCCGTTCTTCGAGGAGCAGGTGCGCGCCCTCGGCCTGCCGGTGATCGGCAAGGCGGCCATCCCGGCCGACGGCGAGCTCGACCAGGAGCTGGTCTTCCGCGCGCTGGAGCCCTACGTGCAGCGCAAGCCGCCGCGGCGGCGGAGGCCGGTCATGCCGCCGCCGCCCAGGCTGGCCACGCCTCCCAAGCCGGCGGCCGGTCTGCCCGTCAGGCCGCCGGTGCTCTGCCCAGGCTGCTCGCACCGCTCGGTGTACGCTGCGCTGCGCAAGCGCCGCCTCGCCCCGATGGGCGACATCGGCTGCTACACGCTCGGCGCGCTGCCGCCGCTGCTCTCCCTCGACAGCTGTCTGTGCATGGGCGCGAGCATCGGGATGATGGCCGGCTTCAACAAGGCGCTCGGGCGCAAGGCGGCCGTGGGGGTCATCGGCGACTCCACCTTCTTCCACTCCGGCATCACGCCGCTCGTCGACGCCTTCTACAACGAGGTCGAGGGCATGGTCGTCGTCCTCGACAACCGCACCACCGCGATGACCGGTCATCAGGGACACCCCGGCACGGGCCTGCACCCGGACCGCTCCCAGAGCCCCACGATCGACATCCAGAAGGTCTGCGAGGGGATCGGCGTGCGCTGCGTCACCGTCGACGCCACCGACCACAAGGCCCTCGACGCGGCCATCAAGGACGAGGCCAAGGCTCCGGGACTCGGCGTGATCGTCGCCCTGGCGCCCTGCGTGCTCGTGACGCGTGAGGTGGCCGGCGAGGTCGTGGTCGACGAGGAGCGCTGCAGCCTCTGCGGCGTCTGCGTCGATCTCGGGTGTCCGGCACTCGCCCCCGGCGACGACGCGGTCTCGGTGCTCGGGACCTGCACCGGCTGCGGCCTGTGCGTCGAGGTGTGCAAGCGCGGCGCGCTGAGTCTCGCGTGCGCCGGGGACGAGACGTGAACGGGACGACGACGGTCTCGCTCGTCGGGGTCGGCGGCCAGGGCATCCTGCTCGGCGCGGCGATCCTCGCGGAGACGGCCGCCGCCGCGGGCCTCGAGGTCAAGGCCAGCGAGGTCAAGGGCATGGCGCAGCGCGGCGGCAGCGTGCTCAGCACCGTGCGCTTCGGCAAGCACGTGTGGTCGCCGGTCGCGCCGCGCGCCGACGTGGTGATCGCCACCGAGCTGCTTGAGGGCATCCGCGGCCTGGGCCTTCTCGGCCCCAAGGGCACCCTGGTCTGCGCCTTCACCACGCGCATCACGCCGGGCAGTGTGCTGCGCCGCGAGGAGGGCTACCCGGACGACGTGAGCGGCGCGGCCGCCCGGCGCGGCGTGCGCCTGCTCACCGTGGACGCCGAGGGCGTCGCCAGGGAGGCCGGCACCGTGCGCGCCGTCAACGTGGCGCTGCTGGGCGCCGCCTCCACGGTCCTCCCCTTCGGCGAAGAGCAGTGGCGGCGCGGCCTCGAGGCCGCGATCCCTGCCAAGATCCTCGAAGTCAATCTGCGCGCGTTCGAGCTCGGGCGCGCCGCGGTCGCCAGCCAGGAGGTCGAGTCGTGAAGGTCACGCAGCTCACCGTGTTCCTCGAGAACCGCAGCGGTCGTCTCGCCGAAGTCGCCGACATCCTCGGCCGGGCGGGCATCAACATCCGCGGGTTCTCCACGACGGAGGCTGCCGAGTACGGCATCGTCCGTCTCATCCTCACCGACCCCCAGCGCGCCCGCACGCTGCTGCACGACGCCGGGTTCACCACGCACTTCTCGGAGGTGCTGTGCGTCAAGGTCGAGGACGTCCCCGGCGGTCTCGCCGGGGTGCTCGACCAGCTGGCGGAGGCCGGCGTCTCCATCGACTATCTGTACAGCATCTCGTTCTGGAACATCTGCTTCGCCGTGCGCGACATCGACCGCGCCGTCGAGCTGCTCGCCGGCAAGGTGACGCTGCTCAGCGACGAGGAGGTGCGGGCCCTGTGAGCGACGTGGCCGAGGAACACCTGACCAGGGACGCCGCCGGCGGTCTGTTCTGGCAGCCGGCCGCCGAGACCCTGCCGGTCCCGCAGCTCGGGGAGCTCCAGATGGAGCGCCTGCGGGCGACCCTCGAGAACGCCTGCGAGAACGTCCCGTTCTACCGCAAGAAGATGGAGGAGCTCGGCGTCAAGCCCGGCGACGTGACCTGCCACGGCGACGTCGCCGACCTGCCCTTCACCACCAAGATCGACCTGCGCGACCACTACCCGTTCGGGATGTTCGCGCGGCCGCGCGACCAGGTCGTGCGCGTCCACGCCAGCTCCGGCACCACCGGCAACCCCACCACCGTCGGGTACACGCGTGGCGACCTCGACGTCTGGGCGGACCTGATCGCCCGGACCCTCGCCGCCGGCGGCGTGGCGCCGGGCGACCTCCTGCAGAACGCGTTCGGCTACGGCCTCTTCACCGGCGGGCTCGGCCTGCACCTCGGCGCCGAGCGCCTTGGCTGCACCGTCGTGCCCATCTCCGGCGGCAACACCGAGCGGCAGCTGAAGATCATGCGCGACTTCGGCGCCACCGCCCTGAGCTGCACGCCGTCCTACGCCATGTACCTGGCCGACGCCGCCCGCGACCGCGGCCTGCGGCCGGAGGACCTGCCGCTGCGCGTCGGCTTCCACGGCGCGGAGCCCTGGACCAACGAGCTCCGCGTGCAGATCGAGGCCGGCCTCGGCGAGCACGCGCTCGACATCTACGGCCTCTCCGAGATGGGCGGCCCCGGCGTCGGCTACGAGTGCCTGTGCAAGGCCGGCATGCACGTCAACGAGGACCACTACCTGGCCGAGATCATCGACCCGGAGACGCTGCGGCCGCTGCCCTACGGCGAGGTCGGCGAGCTCGTCTTCACCACGCTCACCCGCCAGGCGCAGCCGCTCATCCGCTACCGCACCCGCGACCTGTGCACGCTCATCGCCGAGCCGTGCGCCTGCGGCCGGACCTCGGCGCGCATGAGCAAGCCGATCGGGCGCAGCGACGACATGCTCATCATCCGCGGCGTCAACGTGTTCCCGAGCCAGATCGAAGAGGTGCTCATGAGCATCCCGGCGATCGAGCCGCACTACCAGATCGTCGTGGACCGCAAGGGCTACCTCGACGTGATCGAGGTCTGGGTCGAGGTGGGCGAGGACATCTTCGCCGAGACGATGGGCGCCCTCGAGCGCTTCCAGCGGAACGTGCAGGCGCAGATCTTCAACGTGCTCAACATCCAGGTGGCGGTGAAGCTCAAGGAACCCAAGGCCATCCAGCGCTCCGAGGGCAAGGCCGTGCGCGTGGTCGACAGGCGCAAGGCGCTGTAGCACGCCGTTCCCTCTTGAGACCCGCAGGCTGACGCTCCGGCCGCTGACCGCGGCGGACGCGGCGGACGTGTTCGCCGTGTTCGCCGCGCCGGCGGTCATGCGCTACTGGAACAGCCCGCCGCCGAAGGACCTCGCGGACGCCGGGGAGTGGGCGGCGCACCTCGAGGACATGCAGCGCCGCCTCGGCTACGCGCAGTGGCGCGTGGCAGAGCGGGCCGGCGACCGCCTGGTCGGCATCGCCGGCCTCCAGCCGCTCGACGGCGGGCCCGAGGTCGAGCTCACCTACGCGCTCGAGCCGTCGGCGTGGGGCAGGGGGTACGCGACCGAGGCCGGCGCGGCGGCGCTGGAGTACGGCTTCGGAGAGGCCGGGCTCGAGCGCGTCGTCGCCATCGCCAGGGAGGAGAACCGCGGGTCGGTCGCCGTCCTGCGCAGGCTCGGCCTGCGCCCGCTCGGCGCCGCCCGGTACTGGGGCAAGCCGTGGGCGAAGTACGCGCTGCCGGCGAGCGCCTGGCGGGAGGAGCGCGCGGCGGCGACGCCGCCGCTGCGCACCGAGCGGCTCGAGCTGCGCCGCTTCGCGGCGGCCGACCGCGACCCCCTGGCCGGGGTGTTCGGCGACCCCGCGGTGATGCGCTTCGTCGGCGCCGAGCGGCGGCCGCTCGACGAGCCGCAGCTGGCGGCTGCGCTGGCCGTCGCCGGGCAGCACTGGGAGCAGCTGGGCTACGGACCCCTGGCCGTCGTCGAGCGCGCCTCCGGGCGCCTCGTCGGCGAGGCCGGTCTCCAGCCGCTGGACGGCGGCCCCGACGTCGAGCTCACGTACACCTTCGCGCGCGCCGCGTGGGGTCGCGGCTACGCGACCGAGGCGGCGCGCGCCGTCCTGCGCTGGGCGTTCGCAGGCCTCCTCCTGCCCCGGGTCGAGGCGGTCGCCGACCCCGGCAACCACGCCTCGCTGCGGGTACTGGAGAAACTCGGCATGGCGCCGCTCGGGCCGCGCGAGTGCTACGCGTCGGTCCTAGCGGAGTGGGGCATGACCTTCGGCGCGTGGCGGGAGCTGGCCGGGCCGGCGCCCGCGCGCGGCTGATCGCCGCGCCGTCTATACTCGAGAAGTGACGCCTCCCGCCTCAGCTCTGCGGCCGCTGCGCGGCCTCCGGCTCGACCTCTCCCGCCGCACCTGCGACGAAGAGCAGTTGCCGGCCGGGGTCGCGCGCGCCTGGCTCGGCGGTCGCGGCCTGGGCGCCTGCCTGGCGCTGCGCGAGCGGCTGTTCGAGGTCGAGCCGCTGGCGCCCGAGAATCTGCTCATCTTCGCGCCGGGGCCGCTCACGGGCACCGGCGCCCCGGCGAGCGGCCGCTACAGCGTGACCGGCCGCTCGCCGCTCACCGGCACCGTGTTCGACGGCAACTCCGGCGGCAACTTCGGCAACGCCCTGCGCCGCCTCGGCTGGGACTACCTCATCGTCACGGGAGCGCTCGAGGAGCCGGGGTACGTGACGCTCGGGACGGACGACGCCCGCGGGGAGGCGCCGGCCGGCGCGCCCGAGCCGGTCGCCGGCGCGCAGCCGCTCGGCGGGTCCGGCGGCGCGACGCTGCATCCCGCCGCCGGCCTCTGGGGCCTCGACGTCCCGGCGTCGCTCGAGCGCCTGCGCGGGCTGCACCCCGGGTCCGAGGCCGCCGTGATCGGCCCCGCCGGCGAGCGCGGCGTGCTGTTCGCGAGCATCGTCAACAACCGCGGGCGGTCCATCGGCCGCGGCGGTCTCGGCGCGGTGATGGGCGCCAAGCGTCTCAAGGGGCTCGTCGTCGACGGCCACGGCCGCCGCACGCCGCCGGTGGCCGACCCCGAGCGCCTCGAGTTCATCGTCTACGAGGCCGAGAAGCTGCTCAAGTCGAACCCCATCACCTCGACGGCGCTGCCGGAGTTCGGCACGGCGGTGCTGGTCAACGTGCTCGACCAGGCCGGGGCTCTGCCCACGCGCAACCACCGCGAGAGCCGGTTCGAGGGCGCCGCCGCCATCTCCGGCGAGGCGCTCAAGCGCGAGCACGTGCATCGCCGGTCCGCCTGCCGCGGCTGCATCATCGGCTGCGCCCGGCGCACGACGGCCGGCGGCGAGAGCGGCGAGGGCCCCGAATACGAGAGCATCTGGGCGTTCGGGGCCGAGTGCGGCGTCTCCGACCTGACGGCGATCGTGCAGGCCAACTACGCCTGCAACCGCGCCGGCATGGACACCATCACCATGGGCGTCACCATCGCCTGCGCCATGGAGCTGACGGACCTCGGCCTGCTGCCGGGCGGCCCGCGCTTCGGCGATGCGCGGGCGATCATCGACCTGGCGGAGGCCACGGCCGCCGGCGAGGGCCTGGGCGCCGAGCTCGGCCTCGGCTCGGCGCGCTTCGCCGCGCTCCACGGCCGCCCCGAGCTCTCGATGAGCGTCAAGCGCCTCGAGATGCCGGCCTACGACCCGCGCGGCATGAAGGCCCAGGGCCTCGCGTACGCGACCAGCAACCGCGGCGGCTGCCACCTGCGCGCCAACATGCTCGGCCCCGAGATCCTCGGGATCCCCAAGATGGTCGATCGCTTCGCGACCCTCGGCAAGGCCGGTCTGCTCATCAACATCCAGAACCTGAACGCCGTGCTCGACTCGCTCAGCGTCTGCAAGTTCACCGCCTTCGCGATGAAGGAGGACTACTTCGCCCGCCAGCTGAGCGCCGTGTGGGGAGAGCCGGTGGAGCCGCAGGAGCTGCTGCTGCTGGGAGAGCGCATCTGGAACGCGGAGCGCATCTTCAACCTCGCGGCGGGGTTCACGCGCGCCGACGACACGCTGCCGCCGCGGCTGCTGCACGAGCCGGTGCCGGCCGGGCCCTCCGCCGGCCAGGTTGTAGACTTGCCGCCGATGCTCGACGAGTACTACATCTCGCGCGGCTGGGACGGCGGCGGCACGCCCTCGGCGGCCAAGCTGGAGCGCCTGGGCCTGAGCGAGGTCGCGGCCGCGGCGGGCGTCGCGCCGGGGACGCCCAGGGCGGAGGGGACGGCCGCCCGGTGAGCTCGGCCGTCCTCGAGCAGTTCCGGGCCGTCGGCCGGGACCTCTTCGTCGCCGGCGCGATCAGCTCGCACGGCGGCAACCTGAGCGTGCGCATGGGCGACCGCATCCTGATCACCAGGCGCGGGTCGATGCTCGCGCGCCTGGAGGAGCGCGACGTCATCGAGACGGGCCTCGAAGAGAACGACGCCAACGTCATGCTGGCCAGCACCGAGATCAACGTGCACCGGGCGATCTACCTTGGCACGGCCGCGCAGGCGATCGTGCACGCGCACCCGCCCTACGCCATCGCCCGCTCGCTCATGTGCGACGAGATCATCCCCATCGACAGCGAGGGCTCCTACCTGCTGCACAAGGTACCGGTGGTGCACACCGAGCTGACCGCGGGGTCCAAGGAGGTCGCCGAGCTGCTCCCGCGGTGGCTCAAGGAGTACGACCTCGTGATGCTGCGCGGGCACGGGCCGTTCGCCATCGGCCACCTGCTCGAGGAGGCCTACCAGCTCACCAGCGTGCTCGAGATGTCGTGCCGCATCATGACCATCGCCGACGGGCTCGGCGAGCAGGTCAGGGAGTATCGCAAGGGGTCGGAGCGGTACGAGACCTGGTAGGGCGGGCCGGCGCTGCGGCCTACCGCCCCGGTGAGCTCAGATCCCGAGCAGGCCGGCGAGCGCGTTGAAGACGGCGCCGGCCAGTCCGGACCCGCCGCCGCCCACGCCCGCCGTCGTTACCACCTTCTTGGCTGCGGCGCTGGACGTGGCGGTGGGCGTCGGTTTGGGCGTCTTGGTGGGCGTCGGCGGCGGCGTGGGCGTCACCGTCTTGGTGGCCGTGGGCTTCGGCGTGATCGTCCTGGTCGCGGTGGGACTCGGCGTCGCGCTGCCGCTCGCCGACGGCGACGCCGACGGCGACATGGCCTGCATCTTGCCCTCCCACGGGGTGAACGTCCACGGGAAGTCCTTGAAGCTCGGGTGGTCGTCGGCGTCCTTGAGCGCCGCGGCGAAGAACTTGGCCCACATGGGCGCGCAGTAGGTACCGCCGTAGGCGCTGTTCATGGGCGAACTCTTCTCGAGGTCGCCCATCCAGACCGCCGCCGCGAGCTTGGGCGTGTAGCCCACGTACCAGACGTCCCAGCCGTTCTCGGTGGTGCCGGTCTTGCCGGCGCGCGGGTCGGGGAAGTACGACCCGGTCAAGGATCCCGTGCCGCCGGACGCGACCCGCTCGAGGCACTCGGTGACCACGCTGGCGACGCCGGAGGGGATGGCGCGCTTGCCGGTGGTCTTGGGCTTCCAGTCGACCTTGTAGCGACCGTCGTGAGGCACCAGCACCTTGACGATGGCCTGCGGCTTGTGGCGCACGCCGTAGGCGGCGAGCGTGGCGTAGGCGTCGGCCATCTCGAGCGGGGTGACCCTGGAGGTGCCCAGCGTGATGGACGGCACGGCGTCGAGCGGGCTGGTGATGCCCATGCGGTGGGCGATGTCCACCGTGCTCTCGGGGCCGACGTCGATGCTGAGCTGCGCGAAGACGACGTTGTCGGAGATCGT
>DASUMX010000262.1:0-25884 GCA_036277455.1 Thermoleophilia bacterium | reverse complement strand
GCGCCTCGAGGCCATGGAGGACCCGGAGCAGTGGGCCTTCACCTGGCGCAAGTACAAGCGCAAGTTCAAGGACAAGGTCTGAACGCCCCGAGCTGATCTCGTCCGGGGCTGCGAGGGCGGGGCGGGGCGGGTGCCCCCGCCCCGCTCGCGTCTGGGACCCCGCCGGGCTCCGCCGCCGCCGGGACTCCGTCTGGGCCCGCGGTGGGGGTGCGTGAGCGGCGGTGACACCACCGGTGGCGCCACCCATGGTGCCACTCATGACGTCGTGCAAGGTGCCACCCATGATGCCACCCATGACGCCAGTCGCGAGAGGGCATATGGTGGTTTCGCTCGATGGCTGCGGGGGCGGGGGCGCACGCTCGCGCCCCCCGCCTCCTGCGCGTCTCGGGTATCATGGCCCGAGACCGGACGTGCCCTTCGCGGCCGGTCTCGGCGACCAGACGAAAGGCGGACCACGTGCCCCAGCAACCGGCGAAGCCCGGCATCCGCGTCCTCGAGGCGTTCGGGCTGACGGTGTTCCTCGCCACGGCCGCGTTTCTCACGGCGCTGTTCCTCTCCGGCCTGGGTGGCGTGTTCGAGAGCCTGGAGACGGCGGCCGCGGCCTTCTCGACGCTCTGCGCCACGGTCGCCGCGTTCGCGATGCTCATCGACGCCGCGGACCTGTGGGTGCGCGGCCGCAAGATGTCGCCCTACGCCGTCAAGATGTTCCGCTCGCTCGTGTTCATCGCCGTCCTCGGCGCGCTGGCGGCGAGCCTGCTGGGCGGCAACTCCCTCGTCATCCCGCTCCTGGTGCCCGCGATGATCGTCTACCTGTTCATCGCGCGGAAGCGCCCGGCGGCGCGCTATGCGACGGCTCCGGGCGGCGCGCGGGGCGGCTCCGGCGGCGGGCGCACGGCGAGCGCGGCTCCCACCAAGTCCCGGCAGCGCAAGGGCGGCAAGAAGCACCGCTGAGCCGTCTGGTCTCGCGGTGACCCCGGCGTGAAGAAGCTCGGCCTCATCGTGAACCCGGTCGCCGGCGTGGGCGGCCGCGTCGGCCTCAAGGGCAGCGACGGGGCGGACGTGCTGCGCCGGGCGCTCGAGCTCGGCGCCGTGCGCGACGCGCCGCGGCGCGCACGTCAGGCGCTCGAGCGCCTGGGACGCGTGCGCGAGCACGTGGAGGTCCTCGCCTGGCCGGGCGAGATGGGCGAGGACGAGGCGCGCGCCGCCGGCTGGGAGCCGCGCGTGCTCGGATCGTTCGACGGGCGCCGCTCGTACGTGCTCTGCGAGCTCGAGCGGAGCGGCGCCCGGCCTGCCATCGCCTGCGACGACTTCGTCCTGACCACGCCGGCCGACACGGAGCAGGCCGCGCGCGACCTGCTCGCCGCCGGCGTGGACCTCATCCTCTTCGCCGGCGGCGACGGCACCGCGCGGAACATCTGCAACGCGGTCGGCGACGCGGTGCCCGTCATCGGCGTCCCCGCCGGCGTCAAGATCCACTCCGCCGTGTACGCGACGACGCCGGCGGCGGCCGGCGACGTCGCGGCGCTGTACCTGTACGAGCGCCCCGCCGCCGTCCAGCTCCGCGAGGGGGAGGTCATGGACATCGACGAGGAGGCGTTCCGCGAGAACCGCGTCTCCGCCCACCTCTACGGCTACATGACGGTGCCCTACGCGCGCGGCCTCACGCAGAGCGCCAAGGCCGGAGGCGTCGCCGGCGAGGAGCGCGCCCTCAACGACATCGCCACCGAGGTGATCGCCGGGATGGAGCCGGGCGCCCTGTACATCCTCGGGCCCGGCACCACGACGCGCACCGTCATGGAGCGCCTGGGACTGCCCAAGACGCTCCTCGGCGTCGACGCCGTGCGCGACGGCGAGCTCGCCGGCGTCGACCTCACCGAGGGCGAGCTGCTCGCCCTCATCGCCGCCGCCGGGCAGGCCTCCATCGTCGTCACCGTCATCGGCGGGCAGGGGCACATCTTCGGGCGCGGCAACCAGCAGATCAGCCCCGCCGTGATCCGCGCGGCCGGCACGGACCACATCGTCGTCATCGCCACGCAGACCAAGCTGCTCAGCCTGGAGGGCCGGCCGCTTCTGGTGGACACGGGCGACCCCGCCCTCGACGCGGAGCTCGCCGGCTACGCCAAGGTCGTCACCGCCCTCGGCGAGCGCACGATGTACAGGGTCGGCGCCTAAACCTCCACGGTTGCTAACTTAACGCTTGCGCGGCGTCCTCAAGATTATACAATCTGCCTCACGAACTGCCTTGGAGGGGTCGCCGAGCTGTCGTCTCACGCCTCCTCCAGGGCGGCGCGCCGGCTCCGGCGCGCGCAAGCCACGTCAAAGAGAGGGAACGTCATGAAAGCTCTGGTTGTCGGCACCGGTGGTGTGGGCCAGTCGATCGCCTCGATCGCCAAACAGCGCGACCCCGAGGGCGCCTGGCTCGAGAAGATGGTGATGGCCGACTACGACGGCAAGCGCGCCGCCGACTTCGTCGCCACGCTCGCGGATCCGCGCTTCGTCGCCGAGCAGGTCGACGCGAGCGACGCCGACGCCGTGGCCGCGCTGGCCGCGAAGCACGGCGCCGACATCCTCATGAACCTCTGCGCGCCGAACTTCAACCCGCCGCTCCTGCAGGCGGCGCTCAAGGCGAAGGTGCACTACCTCGACACGGCGATGACGCTGAGCGAGTGGCACCCCACGGACCCGTTCAACAAGACGGGCAAGAAGCTCGGCGACGACGAGTACGCGCTCAGCCCGCAGTTCGAGGCGATCGGCAAGTACGCGCTCGCCGGCTTCGGCGTCGAGCCCGGCATGGCCGACTTCTTCGCCCGCTACGCCGCCGACCACCTCTTCGACGAGGTCGACTACATCGGCATCCGCGACGGCAGCAACCTCGAGATCCCCGGCGCGGAGGGCATCAGCTTCGGCTTCAGCGTCTGGACCACCATCGAGGAGTGCAACAACCCGGCCATCGTCTTCGAGAACGGCGACTTCCACACCGTGCGCCCGTTCGCGGAGCTCGAGAAGTTCTACCTTCCCGAGGGCATCGGCGAGGTCGAGGTCGGCCACGTGGAGCACGAGGAGGTCGTCCAGATCGGGCGCAACGCCGACAGGCTCAAGGGCGTCAAGAAGGCCGAGTTCAAGTACGCCCTCGGCGACGAGTTCATGGACTTCATGTCGGCCCTGCGCTCCATCAACATGGACAAGGCCGAGAAGATCAAGGTCGGCAACGTGGAGGTCGCGCCGCGCGACGTCATCGCCGCCGCCGCCCCGGACCCCAACGAGATCGGCAAGAAGTACGTCGGCAAGACGGCGGCCGGCACCTACGTCGTCGGCAAGAAGGACGGCATGGAGCGCAAGGTGTACCTGTACCAGGTCGCCGACAACCAGGAGTGCCTCGAGCGGGTCGGCGTCCAGGTGGTCACCGCGCAGACCGGTTTCACCCCCGTCATCACGCTCGAGCTCCTCGCCACCGGCAGCCTCGGCAGCAAGCCGGGCGACCCCAAGAGCGGCGTCCACAACCCCGAGGCCTTCAACGCCGACGACTACGTGGCGCTGATGCCGAAGGTCGGGTTCCCCGGCGGCCTGCTGGAGATGGAGTCCGAGTACAAGCTCGCCCACGACCGTCAGGCGCTGCTCGACCTGGCGAAGTAGGACCCGGGACAAGCCGCAGGCCCGTGGCCGGCCGCCTCTCGCCAGGCGGCCGGCCGCGGGCCGCTCTCGGTCGCGTCCGGCGAGGGTAACGCCGGCCGCGTCGTCAGCTCAGGACCGAGAGCGCCCTGCAGGCGCCGCCTCGAACGCTCCGGGTCGGGACGGTGAGCCGTTCACAGTACCGCCCCTGTACTCGACGGACCGCCTGCACGTACTTCTCGCGGACTCGCCGCGCTGACAGTTCCTTCGCGACCGGAGAGGGGTAGCCCCGCCGCCGCGACCGCTGCTCCGCTCGCCGCGCCGCATGCGCGTGTTCCGCGCGCACTATCTCCCGTACCATTGGTCAGTCTCCCGTGCTTTGCTGATCGAACTCGGCTCCTCCCATGGTTCACGCGTTCCCCCGCAGGGCGTGGACTAACAGTCCTGGCGTGTACGGGGCACGGCGGTCGGAGCCCGTCTTCGGGGACCCTCGGGTGACCTGGAGCCTCCCGCGTGGCAAGATGCGCAGTGGAGCGGCTCGTGGTCCGGTGACTGCCGCGGTCTTCAAAACCGTCTGCGGGGCGGTGATCCCGTCCTGGGTGGGTTCGACTCCCATGTCGCTCCGCCATTCTCACCCGCGATCACCCGTGAGCGCCGGCTTGATCGCCGGCCTGAGCGGACGGTGACCCGCGGCTTCAGCGCCGCCGATCCCGCCTCGGCCGGCGGCGCGCGCGTTAGGATGGCGCGATGAGCGAGCGGCGGACGATCTACGAATCGGCGAGGGGGCGGCGCAGGCGTCGTCTCCGCGCCGCCAAGCTTGCCGCTCTGGTCGCGGTCCTCGCGCTCGCGGCGGCGGCCGTCGCTGCGGCGTTCGCTCTGCGCGACGGCTCGGGGTCGGCCGATGGGGCAGCCGCGAGCGCCGCGCCGTCCTCGGCGCCGTCACCGTCACCGGCGCGGCTGGCTCGGCTGGCCGACGTCGAGGTGCGCCAGGGCGACAAGGCGACGTTCCGGTACCGCGTCGTCGCCGCCGCGGGGACGACGGCGGTGACCCTCGTCGTCCGCGACGCCGGCGGGCAGCAGGTCAAGGCTCGGCGCCTGACGGAGGTCGCCGAGCCCGGCGAGAGACTCGAGGCCGTCGTTCCGATCGACCTCCCGCCGGGCCGCTACAGTTACGAGCTCCGGCTGGGGGACGAGGGTCTCGCTTCGCCGAGCCCTTCCACGGCCCAGGCCTCCGATGGCGTGGCCTCCGCGACCCTCGTCGTGCGCAAGCCGCTGCCACCTGGCTTCCCCGGCGAGAACGCCGTCGCGGCGGCCTCGGAGTGGATCTCGGGCCGCGACGGCGACGCCGCCTTCGCCGTCGTGGACACCAACGGAGAGGACGCCGGCGGCCACCGGCAGCACGAGCGCTTCCAGCTCGCCAGCCTCTCCAAGGCCATCCTGCTGGTCGCCTCCCTGCGCGACGACCCGACGCCGGACCCGGCGACCGAGGCGACGCTCACGAAGATGATCACCGAGTCCGACAACGGCGCCGCGAACACGGTCTTCGGGCAGGTCGGCGCCAAGGGCATGCGCGCGGTGGCCAAGGCCGCCGGCCTGGAGGACTACGAGCAGGGCTCCGGCTGGATCGACACGCGGGACTCCGCCCGCGACCAGGCGCGCTTCTTCTGGCAGCTCGAGTCCCTCGTGCCGCCCAAGGGGCGTGCCCTGGCGCGCGAGCTGCTCGCGGGAGTGATCCCCATCCAGCGCTGGGGCATCCCGGCGGCGGCGGGTCCCGAGGGCTGGACGAGCTTCTTCAAGGGCGGCTGGCTGGGCCTGGACAACAAGCTCATGACCCAGGCGGCCTGGCTGGAGAACGGCAAGAAGCGGTGGGCGCTCGCGGTGATGGGCGACGAGAATCCCACGCGCTCGTACGGCTGGGACACGCAGAAAGGCGTCACCGGCCTCCTGCTGGGGCAGGAGCCGACGCCGGCGTACCTTTCGGTCGTGCTCGAGTAGAGCAGGCCACCTTCGTGCGCGGACGACGCGCCCCACCGCTCAGGCCGGGTAGTCGATCTCCTCGACGGTGAGCTTCAGGTCCCCGGCCGGACGCCGCCACAGCACCGTCTTGCCCACGCGAGCTTCGAGCAGCGCCTCCGCGAGCGGCGAGACGAAGCTGATCTTGCCCTCTTTGAGGTCAGCCTCGTCCTCGCCCACGATGGTGAAGGTGCGCAGGTCGCCGCCGTTCTGGCTCACGGTGACGGCGGCGCCGAACGCCACCTTGCGGTGCGGCTGACGGTCGGGGTCCACGAGGATCGCGCTCTCGAGCCGCGTCGTGTAGTAGCGCAGGTCACGGTCGACGTAGGCGAGCTCTCCTTCGAGGTCGTCCTCTTCCAGCAGTTCCAGCCGGCGTGTCTCGAGCTCGCCCACCCTGGCCTCGAGCTGGCGCAGACCCGCAGGCGTCACGTAGTTCGGATGCTCGCTGATCTGCCGCTCGGGAAGACCCTCGGCAGGCGCGCCCTCGTCCGGCTCCTTGACGAACGCTCTGTTCATCGTGAGCTCCGATCGAAGGGATGAGTCACAGTCAGTGTTCCCTTCGACGTCCCCGTGCGCACTCCCTCGCGATTGGGTAGATAGCTGGGACAGGCACCCGGGCCGCTCAGGCCCGCACCTAGCGACGGAGGGCGACATGCTGGACCAGAAGATGCAGGACGCGTTCAACAGCCAGATCAACTGGGAGCTCTACTCGGGCTACCTCTATCTCTCGATGGCGAGCAAGTTCGCGGACCTCGGCATGTCTGGCGGACAGAACTGGATGACCGTGCAGTACCAGGAGGAGCTGGCCCACGCGCGCATCATGTTCAGCTACGTGCTCACCCGGGGCGGCAGGGTGATCCTGGAGGCGATCGATCGGCCCGAGTCGGAGTGGCCGGGCGGGCTGGAGATGTACCAGGAGGCGCTCGAGCACGAGCAGGGGGTCACGGCGCGCATCCACGACATGGCCTCGCTGGCGCTCGAGCTCAAAGACCACGCCACGTACAACTTCCTCCAGTGGTTCATCGCCGAGCAGGTCGAGGAGGAGGAGACGGCCATGGACTGGGTGGGCAAGTTCAAGATGGTCGGCGAGCACCCGGCGGGCCTTTACCAGCTCGACAAGGAGCTCGCGGCGCGCACCTACACGGCGCCGACGCCGCTGGCGGCGCTCGACGCGGCAGGCGCCTAGAGCGGCCGGACCATGAGCAGGCAGGGGTTCTCCGGCCCCCACACCTGCGGCAGTTCCTCGAGCGGGCGAAAGCCGGCGGCGGCGTAGAACGCGCGCGTCGCCGCGTACCCCGGGTCCGGGTCGCTCGGCGCGAGCGTCTTCACGTGCAGCAGTGAGAAGCCCTCGGCGCGGGAGTATGCGGCCGCGTGCTCGACGAGCGCGCGGCCGGCCCCGCGCCGGCGCCACGCGGGCAGGACGCCCATGACGTGCAGTTCCAAGGCGTCCTCGCTCGTCTCCTTGAGCGTGACGAACCCGATCACCTCGTCCGCCCGGACCTCCCGCCCGGCGCGGCCGGTTCCGGGCGGTAGCGCGACGAGGGTCGGCAGCTCGTCCGCGGCGCGGACGTAGTCGAGCAGCGCGGACTCGATGCCGAACCACCCCGGGAGGGCGCGGAGGATGCGCTCGGCCGCCTCGCCCTGCCCGAGCATGGGGCCGCGGATGGAGAAGTGCTCCACCGGTGGCCTCAGGTGACGTCGCGGCGCAGCGAGATGAAGACCGCCGCGACGCTCACGACGGCGATGTAGACGAGGCTGACGATGAAGGCGGCCGGGCGCGTGAGCATCTCGGAGGCCGCCGGGGTGCCTGCGTCCACCGTCTGGCCGGCGCCCACCTGCTGGAACACGGTGAAGGGCAGCCAGGCGCCCACCGCGGGCTTCAGCACGACGATGATGTTCTCCACGAAGAGGGCCCAGATGAGGGCGGCGGCGACGGTGACCACCTGGGCTCGGAGCAGCGCGCCGAGCGCGACGCCGAAGGTGGTGATGAGCCCGGCGACCACGATCTGACGGGTGTAGTCGCCGAGGGTCGCCTCGCCCATCGCGTCGATCTCCACCCCGCGGATCGCGCCGCCGAGGCGGATCGCGACGTAGACCAGCACGACCGTCGCCAGCATCGTGATGATGCCCACGACGGCATAGGCGACGAGCTTGGTCACCATGACCTGCCAGCGCCGCGGCGTCACGAGATACGTGTACGTGATCGTGCCGTGCCGGTACTCGTTCGTCATGCCGAGGATGCCGAACACGAGCAGCACCAGCGGCACCAGTGAGACGGCGATGGCGCCCAGCCCTCCCGACGCGAGGTCCGCCGGGGAGAGGAAGATCAGGAGCCCGACCAGGGGCACGACCGTCACCACCAGGATGACGATGAACAGGCCGAGGGCCGTGCGCGTGCTGCGCAGCTTGAGCAGCTCGGCCCGGGCGAGGGCGATCACTGCTCCCTCCTCGTGCCGGCGATCTGCAGGAAGAGCTCCTCGAGGCTGGGCTGTTCGGTGAGGAGCTCGTGGAGCGCGACGCCGCGGGCGTGGGCCAGGTCGCCGACCTCGGCGGCGGACGGCCCCCGGATCGCGAGAGCGTCGTCCAGACGGTTGACGGCCGCGCCGGCAGACTTGAGCGCGACCTCCAGCCTGTCCGCCTGCGGCGAGCGCACGCGCACAACGGGCTGCGTGGACGCCGTGAGCTCGTGGATGGGCCCCTGCGCGAGCAGCCGGCCCTTGCTCATGATGAGGATGTCGTCCACCGTCTGCTCGACCTCTGCGAGGACGTGGCTGGAGACCAGGACCGTCCTGCCCTCGGCCGCGAGCTTGCGCAGGAACGTGCGCAGCCAGAGCATCCCCTCCGGATCGAGGCCGTTGGCCGGCTCGTCGAGGATCAGCACCTCGGGGTCGCCGAGCAGCGACGCCGCCAGCGCCAGCCGCTGCTTCATGCCGGTGGAGTAGCCCTTGACCGCCCGCTTCGCCGCATCCTCGAGCTCGACGAGCTCGAGGGACTCTTCGACGCGCGCGTCGGGGATACCGGCGCCGGTGGCGATCACGCGCAGCGCGTTGCGGCCGGAGCGCCCCGGGTGGAAGCCGGAGGCGTCGAGGAGCGCGCCGACCCTGGCGGCGGGCGCGCGCAGCTCCCGGTACCGGCTGCCGAGGATCGTCACCGAACCGGAGGTCGGCCGCACCAGGTCGAGGATCATGCGCAGCGTCGTCGTCTTGCCGGCGCCGTTGGGTCCCAGGACGCCGGTGATCGTGCCCGCCTCGATGGCGAAGCTCACGTCGTCGACGGCGAGGACCTTCTTGCCGAAGCGCTTCGTGAGGTGTTCGGCCTTGATGACGGACATCGTCCCTCCAAGGTGTCGTGCGCGCAGCGCGCCCGCGGGGGAGTCTACACGAGGACGGCGGCCGAGCAGCCCGGCCCTTGCGGCCGCGGTGTCGTCAGGGGCGGCGGCCCGCCGCCAGGGCGTCGATGCGGCGCTGCGTCGCGTCGTCCAGCGCGAACGCCGGGCCCGCCGCCCGGATCTCGGCGAGGCGGGCGCGCACACGCTCGAGGAGCGTCTGGCTGCCGGCTGCGGACCAGCGCTCGTAGGTGGTCTGGTCGATCAGCGACGCCCGCCAGAAGTCGCGGAAGCGCCGGCGCGTCATCCGGGTGCCGAGGTGAGTGCCGCCGGGGCCGGCGGCCTCGACCTCGGCCAGCGCGAGCGCCTCGTCGTCCACCGGCAGCTCCGTCAGCAGGGCTCGGGCGTACCCGGCGACCTCGTCGCCGAGCACGAGCCCTTCGAGCGCGCTCTGCATCCCGCTCTCCAGGTAGCCGACGTCGTGCAGCAGTGTGGCGCGTGAGAGCGCGCCCATGACCGTCGCGATCCCCAGTTCCAGGGCCCACTGCTCGTCGAGGACCTTGCTGTCCGAGTGGCCGGCGTAGTGCCAGCTCGGCAGCCCGTACCAGCGGATCAGGTCGAGGTGCGCCTGGTTGCCGAGGAACACCCCGGGGGCGTTGTAGACGTCGACCGCCGTCCGCATGTTCATGACGCCGGTGCCCACACCCATCACGAACGGCGCGCCGGCCTTGCCGAGCTGGTGCAGGACGAGGCCGGCGAGCACCTCGGCGTTGGCCACCGCCACACAGGCGCTGAGCGACGCCGGGCCCTGCGCCCCGGCCGACACCGACGGCGCGAGCACCAGCGGCACGTCCAGGTCTGCGCAGGCGAGCGTCTTGGTGCAGCAGACGTCGTCCAGCTGCAACGGCGGCGAGCTCATTGCCAGGCAGGCGAAGCTGCCTGCCTCGCCGCAGGCCGCCGCCATCGCGTGCATGGTGTGCAGCGTCTCGCCGCCGAAGGGGCTCGAGACGACGATCGGCTTGCGCGTGCCGCGCAGCATGGCGGCGAACTGCGTGACGTCCACCACCTCGTTGGGCACGTCCCGCGGCAGCGCCATGCTCATGGCGAAGTCGATGTTCGGCAGCGCCTCGACCACGCCGGCCGCCGCCGCGACGTCGGCCAGCGTCGAGCGCCGCCGCGCGCCGCTGTCCGGGTCGGAGACGTAGAGGCAGTCCGGCCCGCTGCCGAGGTAGCCGGCGCCGTCGCGCAGCTCCAGCGGCGCCGTCTCGCCGCCGCGCGGGCGCAGCGTCCAGCTGTGCGGCGCGCTCGCGAGCGCCCGCTCCACCAGCGCGGCGGGCAGGCGCACGCGCCGGCCGTCGACCGTGCCGCCGCCGGCGGCGCGGAGCTCGCGGGCGCGATCGTCCTTCACGTCGACGCCGGTGCGCTCCAGCACGGTCAGCGAGGCTTCGTGGACGCGCCGGCAGGCGCGGTCGTCCCAGACGCTGAGTGTGGCTCGGTTCACGGCAGGTCCCCTTCGGGTCGGTCTTCGGGTGGCGGAGCGGTGAGTGGCCGCCGGGCCGGCGCGCTGCGTGCGCCCCTCCGGCGGCCGTGCTGCTGTGGCGTCAGCAGGGTCCGCGTTCGCTGATGATCTTGAACCAGAGGCCGCCGAAGAAACGGCCGGAACGGGCGTGGCCGAAGAGGCTGCGCGTCGCGGCGAGCTGCGCTCCGTGCAGCCGGCCCGCGGCGTGGCGACCACCTGTCTCGACGACGAACCGCTCCCGCATGCCCTGCTCCTTCGCCGCGCGCCGTGCGGCGCGCGGCCCATTAGACGCCGCCGCAGCCGACCCCGTCAAGGCGCGCGGAGCTTCTTCTCGAGCAGATGCGTGGCGCCGTGCGACGAGCGGAAGCCGATGGACTCGTGCAGGCGCAGCGCCCCCGTGGGGTTGGCGGCGTCGACGGCGAAAAACGCGCTCTGCATCCCGCGCCGGCGCAGCTCGGCGCACTCCTGGAGCATCAACGCCCTGCCGATGCCGCGGCCGCGCCACGGCGGGCGCACGAAGAGCTCCCCCATGAAGCCCCCGGACGGGGTCTCCATGGCCTCGATGCCGCCCACCACTTCGGCGCCGTCCCACGCGACCAGCCAGAGACCGAGGTCGGGATCCCCGTCGGCGAAGTGAGACCGGACCCACTCCTCGAGGTCCGGCTCGGCAGGCCCGTAGTGGTCGGCGAACCCCTCCTCGTGGGCGGCGTGGACCGCGGCATCGTCGACTCCGGGGCGGAACGGCGCCGTCCGGATCGCGGCCGGCCACACCGGGGGCTCCAGGCTGTCGTCGAGGTCGCGTTCGAGGCGGAAGAAGGTGCGTTCCCTCCGATAGCCGCGCCGCTCGAGCAGCTCCAGCCGGCGCACGTCGCTCTCGTGCGCCGTGACCCCGAGGGTGGCGACCGCCGCATGCCCGGCGGCGGCACTGACCATTTCTTCCGCCCGCGCTTCGCACACGCGGAGCAGCAGTGCGCCCAGTCCACGTCCGCGGTGGCCGGGGTCGGCCACCTGCACGGCCGCCAGCTGATCGGGCGGCGCCTCCATCCAGCAGAGCCCGTAGCCGACGACGGCGCCCGTCTCGTCTTCGACGACCCACGAATCTCGCGCGAGGTCGAGGCGAGGCAGCGCCCATTCCTCGAGCACGTACTCCACGGTCACGTCCGACACGCCGTGCCGCTCGATATCCACGGCGGCCTTGAGCCGGGCGACGGCTGCGGCGTCGTCGGGCGATGTCGCCCTCAGGCGGTACCCGGGGGGCGGGCTCGGATGTCGGGAGGAAGAGCTCACGGCAGGGAGAAGACGCCCTCGATTCTACAGCCGGACGCGAACGCCGGTTGTACGCGGCGCGTCTCCGTGTGCAGACGACGGCGTCGCCGACGGCGCTGGGGGAGGTGCGCTCATGAGACACACGACTCGAGCGCTGGTGGCCCTGGCCGCACTCGCGGTGCTGGGGGCAGCCGTCGTCGGCGGTTGCGGGGGTGCGACGGACGCCCAGCCGGCTTCGCCGTCGCCCTCCGCGCCGCCGCCCGGACCTGCGGACATCACGGGCGTCGTGGGTGACCTCACTCCCGGTGCCGACGCGCAGTCGGTGAGCATCCTCGTGGTCGCCGACGGGTCCGCGGACGACGACTACGACAAGGCCTCGGTGACCGTCGGGCCCGGCGCGACCGTCTGGACCGTGGATGGACGGCGCGGGGATGCGAGCGATCTCGCGCAGGGCGCGCGGATCGCTGTGTGGTTCGAGGGGCCGGTCAGGGAGTCCTATCCGGTGCAGGCCACGGCCGGGGTCGTGCAGATCCTCACGAGCGACTGACTGGCGGCGTGCCGGGTCGGCACGCGCGGTGCCCGGCGCTCAGCCGGTGTGCATGAAGTTGATCACGTCGCCGTCCTGCACGACGTACTCCTTGCCCTCCGTGCGCAGCAGCGCCTTCTCACGCGCGGCGTGGAACGACTTGAGCTCGATGAGGTCGTCGATGTTGACCACCTGGGCGCGCACGAACCCGTGCTCGATGTCGCTGTGGATGCGGCCCGCGGCCTGCTTGGCGGTCCAGCCGCGGGGCAGCTGCCACGCGCGCGACTCGCTGCTGCGGAAGTCGCCGGTGAAGAAGGTGATGTACCCGAGCACCTCGTAGGCGGCGCGCAGCACCACGTCGAGGGTGCCGGCCTCGCCGGCGCCGAGCTCGGCGCGGAACTCGGCCGCGTCCTCCGGCTCGAGGTCGGCGAGCTCGGCCTCGAGGCGCGCCGCGACGGCGACCACCTGGTCGCCGCGGTCGCGCGCCCACTCCACGAACTCCGCGTGCTGCTCCAGGGCGGCCGCGGCGCTCTGGTCGTCGTCGGTGTTCAGGACGAACAGCACCGGGCGGTCGCTGACCAGCGCGAGCTCGCGGAAGAGCGGCTCGTCGTCGGCCGAGCGCTCGATCTTCTTCGCCAGGTTGCCGTCCATGAGCGCCGCGTGCAGCGCCTCGAGCACCTCGAGCTCGTGCTTGGCCGCCTTGTCGCCGCTGCGCGCCGCCTTGCGTGTCTTGTCGAGGCGGCGCTCCACGAGCTCGGCGTCGCTGAGCACGAGCTCCGTCTCCACGAGGTCGACGTCCGCGCGCGGATCCAGGGTGTCGCTCACGTGCGCCACCTCGGGGTTCTCGAACACGCGGATCACGTGCGCCACCGCGTCGACGCCGCGGATGTCGGCGAGGAACCGGTTCCCCAGCCCCTCGCCGCGGCTCGCGCCCTCGGCCAGCCCGGCGATGTCCACCACGTCGATGGTGGCGTTGACCTTCCTCGGCGTCTCCAGGACCTCGTCGAGCCGGTCGAGCCGCGGGTCCGGCACCGCGACCACGCCGAGGTTGGACTCCGCCGACGTGAACGCGTAGGCGGTCGCGGCCGCTTGCGCGTGCGTCAGCGCGTTGAACAGGGTGGTCTTGCCGACGTTGGGCAGACCGACGATGCCGAGCTTCACGGGGTCCTCTCCAGTTTGCTGGTCAGCAGGGTCTCGAGGAGGAGGGACATCTGTCGCAGTTGCTGCCGCACGCGCCTCGGGTACGTGGTGTCGACGTACTTCACGGTGTCCCGCGGAGTATGCCAGATGGGAGGGCCGCTCGCCGTCTGGGCGAGCTTGCGGCCCTTGCTCGCCTCCCAGGAGACGGCGCTCAGGATCGCCGTCGCGATGTCGGCGTCGGCGAACGGCACGTCGTCGGCCGGCGCCCACACGACGCCGGCCGGCCGGCCCGGCGCCTTCGGGCTCGTCACCAGCGGCACGCCGAGCGCGTCGGCCGCGCTCAGCGCGTCGTCGCGCAGCCAGGTCGCGCCGCCGAAGCGGCTGGCGACGGAGAGCTCGTCGCCGCCGGCCGGCGCATCCAGGTCGATCATCCCGATGACGGCGCCCCGCTCCACGTCGCTGAGCCCGCGCAGGTAGTCCTCGGCGCCCAGGGATCCGTTCTCCTCGGCGCCGAACGCCACGAACACGACCGTGTACGGCGTCGGCACGTTCTTGATGCGGGCGGCGACCTCGAGCAGC
Source organism: Thermoleophilia bacterium (assembly GCA_036277455.1). Classification (GTDB taxonomy): domain Bacteria; phylum Actinomycetota; class Thermoleophilia; order UBA2241; family UBA2241; genus CAIXSE01. The sequence continues at coordinate 11,907 of DASUMX010000262.1, read as the reverse complement.
AGGCCGACGCCGGTCGCGTTGTCGGTGTAGCCCTCGCCCACGGGGACGGAATCGTAGTGGGCGCCGACCACGAGCCGCTGGGCGGTCTCGCCCTCCTTGAGGGCGATGATGTTGGCGGAGTGGATGCGGCGCCCGCCGGCGGTGGCGATGAACTCGTCCAGCAACGGGAAGTAGCCGTACTGCTGGAACGCGCCGGTGATGAACTCGCGAGCGTAGATCTCGCCCCAGGTGTTCGCGGGGCGCTTGCCCACGCTGCGTGCGAGCGCCTTGGCGCTCGCGTAGGCGACGCCGCCGTGGGGCGAGGAGGACACGGCTGCGGAAGGGCGCCCGACCTCGGCGGCCGTGCTCCCGCAGCCGTTGAACGCTCCGGCCGCGGCGAGCCCGATGACCAGGACGAGGACGGCGGCGGTGGCGACCGCCAGCTGGCCGCCGCGCGTACCCAGGGCGCTCACGTCACACCGGCGCCGGCACGAGGAGGACCCAGGCGGCGGCCCAGACGAGCCCGTAGAGGAGGCCGCCGAGCACGTCGCCGAGGTAGTGCACGCCGAGGTACACGCGGCTGAAGCACAGGACCAGCGTGAGCGCGACCAGCGCCGGGATCCACTGCGGGAAGAGGGCGCCCAGGGTGAACGTGCCGACCACTGCCATGCTCGCGTGCGACGACGGGAACGACTTGCTCAGCGGCAGCGGGATCTGCTCGGCCTGCGTAGGGTCGGCCACGGGAGGTCGTGCGCGCCCGACGAAGTGCTTGATCACGAATCCGGTCATCTCCACCAGTGTGACCGGTGCGGCCACGTACAACGCCTTCAGCAAGGGGTCCTCGGCGCCGAGAAGCAGGGGCACCAGACAGAGGACGTACCAGAGCACCCCGTAGTTCGCGGAGAGCGAGAGCCCGCCGAGCGGTACGGTGAACCAGCGCGGGTGCGGCCAGTCCACGGCCGCCCGCCGCGAGAGGGTGCGGTCGAGGCTGTCGAGGCGGCCGGGAGGGGGGGGCGCGGCTTCTGTGGTCGTGGGTTCGGGGGGCATCGGGATCGCGGCCTAGTATACTGGTCGCCTGCTCCCGGCCACCTTCTCCCAGGGACGTCCCCGATGCGCACAACCGTCATCGTCACCGCTCTCGGCCCCGACGGGCACGGGCTGCTGGCCCAGGTCGCGACGACCATCGCCGAGCAGGACGCCAACGTCGACGACGTCAGCCAGACGGTCGCCAACGGCATGTTCACGATGATCATGTTCGTCTCGTTCGACCAGGGTGAGACGACCATCGCCGGGCTCAAGGAGGCGCTGGAGGCGACGGGGGACCGCATCGGGCTGCAGATCAGCGTGCAGCACGAGAACATCTTCAAGTTCATGCACCGCATCTAGGGGCGGCGGCCGTGGTCTTCATCACCGCCCAGGAGATCCTCGAGACCGTGAGCATGATCCGGTCCGAGAACCTCGACGTCCGGGCCGTCACCATGGGCATCTCACTCGACGACTGCGCCGCCGGCGAGCCGCATCGCACCGCAGAGCGCATCCACGCCAAGATCGTGCGTCGCGCCGGCAAGCTGGTCGAGGTCGCCGCGGAGCTGCAGGAGAAGTACGGCGTGCCGATCGTCAACCGGCGCGTCTCGGTGACGCCGATCGCCGATGTGGTCGGCAGCGACGACCCGACCGCCTACGTCGAGGTGGCGCACGCGCTCGACGCGGCCGCCGACGAGGTCGGGATCGACTTCCTCGGCGGCTTCAGCGCGCTGGTCCAGAAGGGGTTCACGCGCAGCGACACCGCCCTCATCGAGGCGATCCCCGACGCCGTCGGCGCCACCCAGCGCGTGTGTTCCTCCGTCAACGTGGCCTCCACGCGCGCGGGCATCAACATGGATGCCGTGCTGCGCATGGCCGACGTCCTGCTCGCGGTGAGCAAGCGGACGGCAGAGCACGACTCCATCGGCTGCGCCAAGATCGTCGTGTTCTGCAACGCGCCGGAGGACAACCCGTTCATGGCCGGCGCGATGCACGGCAGCGGCGAGGCCGAATGCAGCATCAACGTCGCCATCTCCGGGCCGGGCGTGGTGCGCAACGTCGTCGCCGCCAACCCGGACGCCTCGTTCATCGAGCTCGCCGACCTCATCAAGCGCACGACCTTCAAGATCACCCGCGTCGGCGAGCTGATCGCCCAGGAGGCCTCGCAGATGCTGGGCGCCGAGCTGGGCATCATCGACCTCTCACTCGCGCCGACGCCGGCGGTCGGCGACTCGATCGCCGAGATCCTCGAGTGCATGGGCCTCGAGGCGGTCGGCGCTCCCGGCACGACCGCCGCGCTGGCGATGCTCAACGACGCGGTGAAGAAGGGCGGGACGATGGCGACGTCGTCCACGGGCGGCCTCTCCGGGGCGTTCATCCCGGTGAGCGAGGACAAGGCGATGGCCCGGGCCGCCGCCGACGGCCACCTGCCGATCGAGAAGCTCGAGGCGATGACCGCCGTCTGCTCGCTCGGGCTGGACATGATCGTCGTTCCCGGCGACATCTCCCGCGACGCGCTGGCGGGCACCATCGCCGACGTCATGGCCATCGGCATGATCAACTCCAAGACCACCGGGGCGCGGCTCATCCCCGCGGCCGGCAAGCAGGTCGGGGACTGGGTCACGCTGGGCGGGCTGTTCGGCGAAGGCCCGGTGATGAAGGTGAGCACCGCCGGCAACAGCGCCTTTGTGCGGCGGGGAGGGCGCATACCTGCCCCGCTCCAGTCGCTGACGAACTAGAGCAGCGCTCGGCTGCGGCTACTCGCCGCGGAGCTCCTCCATCATGGCCCGGATCCGCCGCGCCGACTCGGTCATGCCGAGCGCGCGCGAGACCTTCTCGGCCTCCGTGAGCTGCAGGATCGCGTCGATGGACTGACCCTGCCGGCGGAACTCCGCCGCCTGGTCGATCTCGAACGTCACCAGCTCCGTCAGCATCCGTCGCACGTCCGGGTCCTCGATGTCGACCTTCTTGCTGCTCGTCGTGACGATGATGTCGGAGAGCGGGACCAGGTGACCGCCGGAGCCGGACTCTGCTGCCGCCACCTCGCCGGCGGCGGACCCGCCCTCAGCGGGCCGCGCGGGCTGCGTGGCGGCCACCTGGCCGCCGCTCTTCCCCTCGGGGGCCGGGGGAGCGTGCTGGGCCGGGACCGCTGCGGCGTCGTCCGGCCGCAGCTCTCCCGTGGTCTCGTCATCGCTTTCCGCTCGGGGTCCCGGCGGTCCCGCGTCGAACCCCGTCGCGCGTACGCTGAGGTCCGGGCCCCAGTCGAGCCCGAGGCCACCCGGCTGGGGCTGCCGGTCCCGCTGCACCTGCTCGCCGGTCACCTGCACCTGCTCGGCGGCCGCCTGCGCTGCTGCGGCCGCCTGCCTCGCCGCGGCCTCGCTCCGGGCGGCTGCCGCCCGCTCCAGTGCTGGGTCGAGGGTGATGTCCTCGACCGGATGCTCGGCCTTGCCGAGCCCCGAGAAGGTGTCCTGCGGGGCCTCGTCGAGGAATGAGGACGCGCGCGCCTCCGCCTCCGGCTCGTCATCGTGGCGCCTCGTGACGACGAGCGCGATGATGAGCAGGAGCACCGCGAGGGACGCTACGGCGATGCCGATGATCTGCACGGTGGTCATTGCGTTGGGTTCCCGGGTCCGCTCGTGCCTGGCGCGTACCCTCTTCGCCTTCCCCTCCACCATTCCCTGCCCGGCGTAGAATGGCCGGGTGATCGATCAGGACACCATCGCCGCCACGCTCGCCGAGCTCGGCCAGCCCGCCTACCGTGCCCGCCAGGTCTACGAGGCGCTCACGCGCGGCCTGGTCACGAGCTGGGACGCCGTCACGACGCTGCCGCTGCCGTTGCGCCGGGAACTGGCGGCGCGCCTCTCGCTGCTCACGCTGCGCGAGGTGGAGACGCGCGCCGCCCCGAAGGGCACGGCGCGCAAGACGCTGTTCGCCACGGCGGACGGCCACCCCGTGGAGGCGGTGCTCATGCTGGTGGCCGGCAGGGCCACCGTCTGCGTCTCGACCCAGGTCGGCTGCGCCGTGGGCTGCGCCTTCTGCGCCTCGGGCAGGCTTGGGCTCCGCCGGGACCTGACGGCCGAGGAGGTCGTCGACCAGGTCCTGCACTTCGCCCGCATCCTCCGCGACGAAGGCGGGCGGCACGTCACCAACGTCGTCTTCATGGGGATGGGGGAGCCGTTCCACACCTACGATCAGACGCTGCGCGCCTGTCGTCTGCTCAACGACCCGGCGGGATTCGGTCTGGCCGCGCGGTCCATCTCCGTCTCGACCGTCGGCGTCGTTCCCGGCATCGACCGCTTTGCCCGGGAGCCGCTGCAGCTGAATCTCGCCGTGAGCCTGCACGCCGCGACCGACGAGTTGCGCGACCGTCTGGTGCCGCTCAACCGCACGTACCCCCTGGACGCGGTGTTCGCCGCGTGCGACCGCTACGTGAAGGCCACGCGGCGCAAGCTGCTCTTCGAGTACGTGGTGCTGCGCGGCGTCAACGACACGCCGGCGCAGGCGGTGGCGCTGGCGCAGCGGCTGCGCCACCCCCTGTACCACCTCAACCTGATCGCCTACAACGAGACCGGCGGCGCCTTCTCGCGCCCGGCTCCGGGGGAGCTCGAGGCGCTGCGCCTGCGTCTGGAGCGGGCCGGTGTGAGCGTGACCGTGCGGCACTCGCCCGGCGGCGACATCGAGGCCGCCTGCGGGCAGCTGGCGCTGCGCCACGACGCGGGCTGCTGATCCGCGGGGTTCGACCGCCGCCGCTGAGGGGGCCCCTCGGTCAGGCCGGCGGCAGGGCGGCGCGGTACTCCCGGGCCGCCTCCACCGGGCTCTTGATGACGAGGGCGATGTCCGTGCCCAGCTCGAAGCCGGCCAGGGCCGAGGTGCGCGGTGCGAACTCGAGGTGCCAGTGGAACGGTCCGCGCGCGTCGGCCGGCGCGGTGTGCAGCCAGAAGTTCAGCGGGGCCCCGGCGATCGACGCCTTGACGGCGGTGAGCGCACGGCGCAGCGCCGGGGCCACGGCGGCGGGATCCGCGACACGGAAGTCCGCTTCGTGGGCCGCCGGCGCCAGCCAGAGCTCGCCGTTGAAGCGGCAGGCGCCGGGCACCCAGGCAGCGACGGCGCCGTCCAGCACGGCCCGGTCGCCCGCCCTCTCGATCTCGTCGCACACCACGCACGTCCCGTAGCGGTTGCGGTGCCGCTCGGCCTCGACGAGCTCGTCGAGCAGCAGCGGCGGCACCACCGGCGTCGCGAACAGCTGCTCGTGCGGGTGCTCCAGCGAGGCGCCCGAGCCGGCGCCGAGGTTGCCGATGAGCGTCACCGCGGCCGCTCCCGACTCGAGGTGCGCCGTGACCCTGCGCTGCCACACGGCGAGGACCTCGGCGAGCGCGTCGTCTCCGAGGTCCTCCAGTCCCGCCTCGTGCGCGGGCGCGTGCACGATCACCTCGTGCCGCCCGTCGAGGGCGGGGTACTTGTTGGGCACCACGCGCACGCGCCAGCCCGGGCCGTCTGGCGCGCCGCCGCCGGGCCGCACGGCGTCGACCTCCGGCGGCGTGAGCCGCTCGTTGCCGGCGCAGAACGGGCAGGGAGACGCGCCGGCGCCCGGCCCGGCCGCACCGGCGGGCCGGGACGCCCTCGCCGGAGCGACGATCGAGAGGCGGCCGCTGGCGGGATTGCGGCGCAGCTCGCCGCCGCCGGGCGTCACCTTCGGCTCCCGTCGGCGGCGACGGCGAAGGCGTCGCGCCCGAGGTGCTTGGCGTCGTACATGGCGGCGTCGGCGCGTGCCAGCGCGGCGCGCTCGTCGGCGTCGGCCGCGCTCACGAGGGCGCCGCCGGCCGAGATCGTCAGGCGCAGCGCGACGTCCGCCGCCGGCGCGAAGCGCGAGTCGCGGACCAGGCGCACCAGGCGCCGGCCATACGCGGCGAGGTCGTCCCCGGTCGCGAGCCCGCAGATGATGACGAACTCGTCGCCGCCGGACCTGGCGGCCACGTCCATGTCTCTCGCGTGGTCGGAGACGATGCCGGCCACGAAGCGGATGGCCTCGTCCCCCGCGGCGTGACCGAGCCGGTCGTTGATCTCCTTGAGCGTGTCGATGTCCATCTGGATGACGCCGTACCTGCTTCCCAGCCGCTTGAACATGGCGAACTGCTGGGCAAGCGCGGCGTCGAGGTAGCGCCGGTTGAACAAGCCGGTGAGCGGGTCGGACACGGCGGAGTCGGACAGCTCCTGGATGCGCCCGGCGAGCTCCTTGCCGGCCACGCTCTCGAGCTCGCCGAAGACCTCGACACCGTAGCGGCGACCCTCGACCTCGAACGCGGTGGTCTTGACGTACACGGCCAGGCGTTCGCCGCTCTTGCGCCTGAGGAACACCTCGCGGATGGACTGCTCGCGCCCCGTGTCGACGCAGTCATGGAGCGGGCAGCCGCCGGTGCACAGCCGCGTCCCGTTCAGATCGGTGTGGACGAGGATGTCCTCGTCGCAGCGCCGACCGACGACCTCGTCCGGCGCGTAGCCGGTGATCCGTTCGGCGCCGGCGCTCCAGTACACGATGGTGTGGTCGGGGCCGAGGACGTACACCCCGTCGCTGATGGCGTCGAGGATGCGCCTGAACGCAACGTCTATTCCCTGCTCACCGGCCACGCGCAGTCAGTACCCTCTTCGCGCCCGGCTCACTCTGAGTCGAGGGACGCGTCGAGCGTCTGCTTGGTGTCCGCTTCGCGCGAACGGTAGAGCTGGCGCGCGTCGCGCAGCCGCTCGGTGCTCTCGTCGAGCACGGCCGCCATCTCGCGCCAGAGGCATACATCCTTCTTCAGGTACTTGGTCTTGATCACGTTCCCGCACTCTTCACCGAGCGGACACGCATAGCAGACCTCGTTCTCCACGACGTTGCGCGTCTTGCGCGCGAGCTCGCCCTCGTCGATGCGCCGGTAGGCGTCGAGCAGGAGGCCCTGCACGTCGCCCTCGATCGCAACCTGGAAGCGCGGCATCTGCTCGGGCTCGTCGTAGAGGAACACGCCGTTGGTCCAGTGCGCCAACTCGAACACCTGGTCGAGGGTCTGCCGCTCCATGATGTGGCGGATCTCCTCGCTCGTGGTGTAGCCCTTCTCGATGAGGCGCTGGCCGAGCGGCTTGAACTTCCTCTGGTCGTGGGAGAGGCCCGCATCCTCCATGAGGGCCTCGGCCAGCTGCTGCTCGGTGAGACAGCCAGCCTTGACCAGCCGCGTGCCGAGCTTCTCGTCGGTGATCGGCAGCGAGATCGCCTCGACGCGGCCGCGCACCAGATAGATGAAGCCGTACTCCTCGAAGTCGCGGACCTCGAGCACGCCGGTGGCGGCGCCCTGCGCGAGGAACTGCAGGACGCCGGCGAGGCTGAACCTGTGGATGGATCCTTCGAGCAGCATACGGCCTTGCCTGAGCAGGACTTTCCTCTCGGTAGCCCCTATCGGCAGTGGCTGGGGATTCGTGAGCGCTGCGGAGGCCCGGGCCGGGCCCTGCGGGCCAAATTGACCGGGCCTCCGCCGCGCGGCTATACTCCACGTTCTGACTGTCGGCAATCGTGCGAGGAAGCAGTGAAGAGGACCTACCAGCCCAACACCCGCAAGCGCAGCAAGACCCATGGCTTTCGCAAGCGCATGAGCACGCGCGCGGGTCGGTCGGTGATCAAGAGCCGCCGGCAGAAGGGGCGCAAGCGCCTCTCCGCGTAGCCGCGGGCCCCGATGGCCGCCAAGCGCTCTCGCCTTTCTCGCTCCTCCGACTTCCAGCGCATCTACCGGCAAGGGAGCTCGACGGCTTCTCGCTTCCTCGTGCTGTACTGGTTCAGGCGCCCGGCCGAGCCGGGCGACGAGGGGCCGCGACTCGGCCTCTCGGTGTCGAAGAAGCTGGGCGGCGCCGTCGTCCGTAACCGTGTCAAACGGCTGCTGCGCGAGGCCTTCCTGGCCAGCGCGGGGCAGCTCGCCGAGGAGTACGACCTGGTCGTGATCGCGCGCCCGCAGCTGATCGAGCTCGTCACCCGCGAGGGCGAGGGCGAGAAGGGCCTCGTGGGCGCGGCCGTCCGCGAGCTCCTGGGCCGCGCCGGGCTCCTCACCGCGGAGCAGGCATGAGCCGCATCCTGGGCGCCGTCAACGCCGGGATCAACGCGGTCTTCATCGGCCTCATCAGGGTGTACCAGTACACCCTCTCGCCCATGCTCGGGCAGCGCTGCAAGTACTACCCGTCGTGCTCCAACTCCGCCATCGGCGCGCTGCGCGAGCACGGTCCCATCAAGGGCTTCGGCCTCGCGACGTGGCGCATCCTGCGCTGCAACCCGTTCAGCAACGGCGGCTACGACCCCGTGCCGCCGCGTCACCACCACTGCGGGCACGACCACACCCACGAGAATGTGAGCGCGCGTGTATAACTTCCCGATCCTCTCCGAGCTCATCCTGCTGCTGCACTGGGTCCTCGTCACGATCAACGACTTCCTGGAAGGCCTCGGGCTGGGCTACAGCTGGACCTGGGGCCTGGCCATCATCGGCCTCACCATCATCGTGCGGCTGATCCTCTTCCCGCTCACCTGGAAGCAGTACAAGTCGGCGCAGCAGATGCAGGTCATCCAGCCGCACGTCAAGGAACTGCAGAAGAAGTACAAGAACGACCGCGGCAAGCTCCAGGAAGAGACGATGAAGCTCTACTCGGAGCACCGGGTCAACCCGTTCGCCTCGTGCCTCCCGCTCATCCTGCAGCTGCCGGTGTTCATCGCGCTGTACGCGGCCATCAAGGGACTCGGGCCGCTCAGCGCTCCCGAGTATCAGGCCTCGGTGCAGGCGCTCAACCAGGCGCCGTTCCTGTGGATCCCACAGCTTGGGTTCCCCGATCCGTACTACATCCTTCTGGTCCTGTACGTGGCCACGCAGATGATCTCGACCGAGCTCATGGTGGCGACGCAGAGCGACCAGACGCAGAAGTGGATCATGCGCGCGATGCCGATCGTCTTCGTGCTCTTCCTGTTCAACTTCCCGGCCGGCCTGTTCGTGTACTGGGTCACGACGAACGTGTGGACCATCGGCCAGCAGCTCGTCATCCGCAAGACCATGCCCAAGCCCGAGGAGCTGGCCGCCCGCGCCCAGGCCAAGCCCAAGAAGCGCAGTCGCTTCATGGAGGCGATGATGGCGTCGCAGGGTGAGGCCATGAAGCAGCGCGAGCAGAAGATGGCCGCCAAGAAGGGCGGCCAGGACGGCGGCGCCGCCAAGCAGGGCAGCGTCGCGGCGGGCAAGAAGCCCGCGCAGGGCGCCAAGAAGGCGCCGCCCGGCAAGGGCAAGCGCAAGCCGGGTCAGACGCAGGGCGGCAGGCCCGCCCAGGGCGGCGGCCAGAAGCCCAAGGGCGGTTCCGCCGGCCAGCAGGGCAAGGGCAAGCCGGCGCCCCGGCAGGACACGCCCAAGCCCGCAGACGCGGCGCCGGCCGTCGACGCTGGCTCGGGCGGCGACGCAGGAGCGACCACGAGCGCGGACGGCCCGGCCGAGGAGTGACGCCGCCGGGGCGCACGCGCTCTTCTCACCCGACCAGGGAGCAGGATCGATGGAAGAGCCCGACGACCTCCAGCCGATCGACGAAGAGGACGAAGAGGACGAAGAGGACCAGGAGGACGAAGAGACCGAGTTCGCCACCATCGCCGGCGGGGCCTCCATCGAAGAGGCTAAGCGCACGGCGCTGGAGCAGCTGCGCAAGATCGTCCCCTACGTGAACCCGGCCGACGTCGAGTACATCGTCGTCGACGAGGGCAGCAAGGGCGGCTTCTTCGGTCGCGGCAAGATGGAGGCTCGCGTCGAGGCGCGTCTGCGGCCGTCGGACGAACGCGTCGAGGCCGACCTGCCCGAGGGCGCCGAGACACTCCGCGAGTTCATCCAGACCGTCGTCGACCTGATGGGCGTCGAGGCGCACGTGGGCGCCAGTGAGACGCCCGAACGGGTACGCGCGGAGATCAGCGGCGACGACCTGGGGCTCCTCATCGGGCGCCACGGCGCCACCATCGACGCCCTTCAGTACATCGCCGCGATCGTCGTCAACGGCGACCGCCGCGAGCGTCGCCAGGTGATCGTCGACGCGGAGGGCTACCGCGACCGCCGCGCCGCGGCTCTCTCGGCGCTCGCCGACCGGACGGCGCAGAAGGTCGTGCGCGACTCCGTGAGCATCGCCCTCAAGCCGATGACGGCGGCGGAGCGCAAGGTGGTCCACCTGCACCTCAAGGACCACCCGCGCGTGGAGACCGCGTCCGAGGGCAACGAACCGTTCCGGGCTGTGGTCGTCTCTCCCAAACAGCGCACAAGCTGAGCCGCGCGGGCATCACTCCGTAAAGGAGCGAGCGCTCCCGGCCGAGAAGAGGAGCGGGCGCCGATCGCGCCCGGATGACGACAGGAGGACACCTATGCGTGCCATGATTTCCAGACGCGGGGCGATCCTGCTCCTCGTGCTGGCGCTGGCGCTCGTCGTCGTGGCCTGCGGCGGCGACGAGGCCACCACCGCCGATCCCGCCGCCGCCGACACGGCTTCCGGCCCGCCGGCCGACCAGATCGTCAAGGACAGCGAGGCCAAGATGGCGACGGTGAACAGCGCCGCGTTCATCGCCGACGTCGCCCTGAAGATCGAAGGCGACACCGCCAAGATGACCGACCCGACGGCGAAGGCGCTGCTGTCGGACGGCGTCACCCTCCACGCCGAGGGCTCGAGCGGCAACGACCCGACCACCGTGAACATGACGATGAGCCTCGGGATCGCCGGCCAGAACCTCGAGTTCGGCATGATGAGCGAGGGCGAGAAGTCGTGGATCGAGTACCAGGGCACCTGGTACGCGCTGGACACCAAGAACTCGAAGGCGCTCGACGAGCAGGCCGCGCAAGGGGCTGCCCCGACAGAGCAGCTCAAGAGCATGGGCATCGATCCGGCGAGCTGGGGTACCGAGTTCGAGCTCGTCGGCACCGAGGACCTGAACGGCGTCGAGGTCTATCACGTCAAGGCCGCCGCCGACCCGCAGAAACTGGCGGACTCGCTCCTCAAGGCCGCCGACGACCCGACGCTCGGGGACAAGCTCGGCGGTTCCGGTGGCGAGCTCGGTGAGTTGAGCGAGGGTCTGGCGCAGAACAAGCAGCAGGTCGAGGAGCTGGGCAAGACGCTCCGGGCCGCGACGGTCGACTACTGGATCGGCGTGGACGACCAGTACATGTACAAGGCGCAGTTCGGGGCGTCCATGGACACCTCGGGCCAGAAGGACATGGAGGGCGTCTCCGCGGTGAGCGCGCAGGGCACCGTCAGCATGAGCGCCTTCGACGAGCCTGTCGCGGTCGAGGCGCCGGAGAACGCGAAGTCGTTCGACACGTTCATGAACCAGCTGTTCGGCGGGATGATGGGCGGCAGCGGGATGACGCTCTGAGGTGACGCCGGCGCGACGCGACGAGCGCCGCCCGAAGACGAGGAGAGCCGGGGCGCCGCGAGGCGGCCCCGGCTCTCCTCACGTACGGCGGCGCGCGCAGGCCACGTCGCGCCAGCGGCTCAGCGGTCCCAGTCGAAGTCGCGCGCCGTGGTCTGCTCCCACGACGCCGTCTCGTCGTCGCTGCGCTGGCCCAGCAGCGACTTGCTGAGGAACTCAGGCGGCTTCTGCGCGGCCTCGCGCGGCGTCTCCGGCTCGGCCGGAGGGGCGAGCGGCTGAGCCGCGGGCTGGGCCGGCTCCGGCGTCGCCTGGGTGGGCGCCGCCTGGGCGCGCTGGGCGGCGGCGCGGCTGATCTGCGCCGGAGCGAGCTGCACCGTGCCGTCGGCACGCACGCCGGCGTTAGGCTGCAGCGTGAGCTCCTCGTACCCGCGGTCGTGCATGGTCACGTCGCCGCTGTCGATGTCGACGTGGAACCGGTACCAGCCCATCGTCCACATGAAGCTGACGGCGACGATGTCGTC
>DASUMX010000261.1:0-7026 GCA_036277455.1 Thermoleophilia bacterium | reverse complement strand
TGGAGCAGCTGGAGGCCGGGCGCGCGTTCGCCCTGGTCACCCTGGTCGCCGACCAGGGCTCCACGCCGCGCGCCGCCGGCGCGGAGATGCTGGTGCGCGACGACGGCTCCATCGCCGGCAGCATCGGCGGCGGACTGATCGAGCACACGATGATGACCGCCGCCGCGACGGCGCTCGCCGAGCGGCGTTCACGGCGAGAGCGCGCGGACCTCCGCGGCGAGGACCTCGCGAGCGGCGAGAAGATGGTCTGCGGCGGCGCGGCGGACGTGCTGATCACCTTCGTTCCGCCGCGGGACGCGGAGCTTCTCGCGGTGTGCCGCGCCCTGAAGGATGCGCGCGACGCGGGGCGCCGCTCCTGGTACGTGACCGCGTCGCCCCCCGGCGACGACGCCGGCTCGTTCGCCCGCCCCGTCGAGCACTGCCTGCTGGCGGAGAGCGGCGAGCTCGCCGGCGCCGCGGTCTGCGAGGCGGCGGCGCTGCGCCGTCTCACGGCCGCCGCGGCGCTTCACGGTACCGCGACCCTGCCGGACGGCCGCGACGTCGTCCTCGAGCGCGTGGATCCGCCGGCACTCGCCGTCGTCTGTGGCGCCGGCCACGTCGGGTGCGCGGTCGCGCCGCTCCTGGCCGGCCTGGGCTTCCGCGTGGTCGTCCTCGACGACCGCGAGGATCTCGCCTCGGCCGAGCGGTTCCCCGGCGCCGAGGTCGTGGTCCGGCCGTTCGACGGCGCCCTCGCGGCGGTGGGCGTGGACGAGCGCGCCTACGTGGTGATCGTCACGCGCGGGCACGTGCACGACCTGGACGTGCTCGTGCAGGCGCTCCGCGCCGGCGCCCGCTACGTCGGCGTGATGGGCAGCCGCGCCAAGCGCGCGCGCATGCTCGCGGCGCTGCGCGCCGCCGGGTTCGACGAGGGGACCATCGGCCGGGTCCACTCGCCGATCGGCGTCGCCATCGGCGCGGAGACGCCGGCCGAGCTCGCCGTGAGCATCGCCGCCGAGCTCGTCCAGGCGCGCGCCGGCGCCGGCGCCTGAGCCGTGGAGCGGGTCGCCGCCATCGTCCTCGCCGCGGGCAGCTCGTCCCGCATGGGCGCCTTCAAGCCGCTGCTCGAGGTCCGGGGGCGCACGCTGCTCGAGCGGGCTGTGGGCGCGTTCACGCAGGCGGGCGTCCGCGACGTCGTCGTCGTGGCGGGGCATCGCCGCGACGAGGTCGCCGCGGCCGCGGCCGGCGCGGGCGCTCGGGTGATCACCAATCCCGGCTACGACCAGGGGATGTTCTCGTCGCTGCGCATGGGCACGCTGGGGCTGGACCCGGGCGTCACGCGCTTCTTCGTGCTGCCGGCGGACGTCCCGCTCGTCCGGCCGGAGACGATCGGGCGCCTCTTGAGGCAGGGCAGGGTGGCGCGCGGTGGCGCGGCTGCGGTCGTGTATCCGCTGTCCGGCGGCGTCGAAGGACATCCGCCGCTGCTCGACGGCGCGCTGCGGGCGGAGATCCGCGCCGCCGACCCGCCCGACGGGCTGCGCGAGCTGCTGCTCGGCCACGCCGCCGCGTCCGCCGTGGTCGAGGTGGACGATCCCGGCGTGCTGCTCGACGCCGACACGCCGGAGGACCTCGACCGCATCCGCGGATTGGCCGCGAGTGAGGGTCTGCCGGACGCGGGCCGCTGTCTGCGCCTGCTGGCGGAGCAGGGCGTGCCGAGGGCGCGCATCGACCACTCCCTGGTCGTCACCGCGGTGGCCACGGCGCTCACCACCGCGCTCAACGTGCGCGGCCAGTACCTCATCGCCCCGCTCGTGACCGCCGGGGCGCTGCTCCACGACGTCGCCCGGGAGCAGCCCCGGCACGCGGAGGCGGGCGCGGCGCTGCTCGAGCGCCTCGGCTACCCGCGCGTCGCCGCGGTCGTCCGCCTCCACGTCCGCCTGGGCGAGCGGGCGCACGACGAGCCGGACGAGGCCCAGATGATCTATCTCGCCGACAAGCTCGTCCAGGGCAGCAGCGTCGTCGGCCTGGACGCGCGCTTCGCCGCGCGTCTGGACCGGCTTGCCGGCGACCCCGCGGCGCGCGCCGCGGTGCTCGAGCGCAAGGAGGAGGCCGTGCACGTGCTGCGCCGGGTGGAACAGGCTCTGGGGGCGCCGGTGGACGAGGTGCTGCCGGCCGGCGCCTGAGGGACGCCCGGCCCGGCCGGTCTAGGCGATGGAGCTCGCTGCCGAGGCGTCGCCGGCCGCGGCCATGTCGCCCGCCCCGCCTGACGACTCCTCGCCCGTCGCGCCGTCCCCTCTGACCCCGAGGATGCTGCGCGCGGCGATCACGCCCGCGGCGGAGGCCTGGATCAGGCCGCGGGTGATGCCGGCGCCGTCGCCGATGGCGTACAGGTTCTTGACCGGTGTCTGCAGGCCGTCGTCGAGCTCCGGCCGCGCCGAGTAGAACTTGACCTCCACGCCGTAGAGCAGCGTGTCGCGCCCGTTGACGCCGGGGGCGAGCTTGTCCATCGCCGCCAGCATCTCGAGGATGTCGGTGAGGTGCCGGTACGGGAGCACGAACGCGAGGTCGCCGGCGGTGGCGCCCTGCAGCGTGGGCTGCACGGTGCCCCTGCGGATGCGGTCCATGGTGCTGCGGTGGCCCTGGTGCAGGTCGCCGAGGCGCTGCACGATGATGTCCTCGCCGAGGACGTTGGCCAGCCGGGCGATGCTCTTGCCGTACGCGATGGGGTCGTCGAACGGCTCGGTGAAGTCGGTGCTGACCAGCAGGGCGAAGTTGGTGCGGTCGGTCTTGAAGTCGGCGTAGCTGTGCCCGTTGACGGTGACGACGTCGCCGTAGTTCTCGAGCGAGACCGCCCCGTAGGGGTTCATGCAGAACGTGCGCACCGGGTCGTCGAACCGCGGCGTGTAGTAGATGAGCTTGCTCTCGTAGAGCGCCGTGGTGAGCGGCTCCATGACCGCCGCCGAGACCTCCACGCGCACACCGATGTCGACGGGGTTGGTGCGCATGGCGATGTGCAGGCGTTTGCACTCCTCCATGAGCCAGGCGGCGCCGTCGCGTCCGGGCGCAGCGACGACGGCGTCGGCGGTGAGCCGCGTGCCGTCCTCCAGGACCACGCCGGTGGCGCGCAGGTCGCTCTCGCCGGCGGACTTCTCCGTCAGGATGCGGTCCACGCGGCTGCGGGTGAGCACCTCGACCTGGGACTCCAGCTCCGCGCGCATGCGCGTGAGGATGTCGTAGGAGCGCTCGGTGCCCATGTGGCGGACCGGCGATTCGACGAGGGTCATCCCGTGGAGGAGCGCCTCCTTGCGGATCCTGTCGAACTTCTTGCCGCCGCCGTGGACCTCCTCCGGCGCGCCGTACTCGATCCACACACCGTCGACGTAGTCGATGAGCCCGGTGAGGCGCTCCTTGCCCACGAAGGTGTCGAGCCAGCCGCCGACGTCCGGCGTGAGGGTGAGCTTGCCGTCGCTGAAGGCGCCGGCCCCGCCCCAGCCGCAGGTGATGTCGCAGGGCTCGCAGCCGGCGCAGACGCCGGACCTGCGCGCCGGGCAGCTGCGGCGGCTGATGTCGGGGCCGCGCTCGACGATGAGCACGCGGGCGCCGTTGCGCCGGACCAGCTCGAGCGCGGCGAAGATCCCGGCGGGGCCGGCGCCGACGACGATCGCGTCGTAGTGGGAGCGTGCGGTATCCATAGGCGTTCAGGGGGGGAGGTCGGCGTAAGGGCGAGCAGTTCCCTTGCCGAGATGATAGCCGCGCCGCGAACGCCTGACAATCGCCGGGCGTCTCGTAGGCGCCACCGCTCACCGCGCCCCGGCGCAAGGCCGCTCGTCGGCGGAGGAGCCGCGAGCATGCCGCAGGGGGACGCCGCGCAGGACGGGGAAGGACCGGCGCGGCGGCGGCAGGAGGGCGGGGACCAGGCGGGGCGGGCGGCCTCACGGCCGCCCGCCCGTCCCCGCCTCCGCGCCCCGGCGGGCACGTGGTTTGCCAGCCCGGCCGCCGGGTCTGTACGCTCGCGGTGCAGGTTCCCGCGACGCCCGAGGTGAGCATGGACGACCCGGTCCTCAGCCGGCGCAGCATCCGCAGGTACACCGACCAGCCCGTGGACGACGACCTCGTCGAGCGGCTGCTCCGCGCGGCCATGGCCGCGCCGTCCGCCGGCAATCAGCAGCCCTGGCGGTTCGTGGTCATCCGCGATCGCGCGATGCTGGAGGCCATCGCCGACATGCATCCCTACGGCAAGATGCTGCCCGGCGCGCCGGTCGCGATCCTGGTGTGCGGAGACCCGGGCGACGCCAAGTGGGCCGCGCTCTGGGACCAGGACTGCTCGGCCTGCACCGAGAACCTGCTGATCGAGGCCGAGCTGCTCGGCCTGGGGGCCGTGTGGCTCGGCATCCACCCGCTGCCCGAGCGTGAGACCGCGCTGCGCGAGCTGCTCGGGATCCCCGAGCACGTCGTGCCCTTCGCCGTCGTCCCGTTCGGCTGGCCGGCGCAGCGCAAGGAGCCTTCCGACCGCTACGACGCGGCCCGCGTCCACAGCGAGCGCTGGTGACGGCGGGCGTCGACAGTTTGTCCCTCCTCGCGCGCGGGTACCTTTGCCACTCGACCCGTGACGCGGCGGGCGCCGCCCTCCGGCCCGGCGCCGGCGAGACAGGCCCCGCCCCACGGGTCGCCTACGACGACTGTGCAGGCGGAGCGAAGGGGTGAGCCGTGACAGGACCTTCCTGGGTCCCGACCATTGACGACGCAAAAGTCCGTGACGGCGCGTACGTCGCCGTCTTTCCCAAGGGCCTCGGAGTGCTCCTTGCGCGCATCGACGGCGACCTGTTCGCGGTGCGTAACAAGTGCGCGCACATGGGCTGTCCGCTCGACGGCGGCAAGCTCGAGGGTCCTGTTCTCACCTGCCCCTGCCACGACTGGCGGTTCGACGTGCGTACGGGGGTGTTCCTCGACGCGGCCGAGCTGGCGCTCGAGACCTTCCCCGTCAAGGTGGAAGACGGCAAGGTCCACGTCGAGGTAGGGGGAGGGTGAGGATGGTCGACGAGGTCTACGTCTACGCGCTCAGCACCTGCCCCTGGTGCCGCAAGACCAAGAAGTGGTTCGACGACAGCCAGATCGCCTACGACTTCGTCGACGTCGACACCCTCCCCGACGAGGAGCAGGACGCCGTCGCCGACAAGGCCTACGAGCTCAGCGGCGGCCGCCGGTTCCCCGTCGTCGTCATCAACGGCGAGGTGATCGTCGGCTACAGCCCCGACAAGTTCCTGGAGCACCTCAAGGGCTGGGGAGGAGGAGCATGAGCAACGAGGCCCGCAAGGAGTCGCTGCGCTACCTGTTCGACCGCGTGGTCCAGCCGCTGGGCTACAAGTTCTCGCCCGACGAGGAGCTCGTCGACGAGCTCCTCGAGGCCGAGGCCAAGACCGAGCAGGACCTCGGCGCGCCGTTCTGCCCCTGCCAGGGGCGCACCGGCGTGCGCGCCGAGGACATGCAGATCTGCTGTCCCTGCATCCCGTTCCACCGCGCCCACTTCGACGCGATGAAGCGCTGCTGGTGCGGTCTCTTCGTCCACCTGGACGTCACCGACCCGGACAGCCTGCCCCAGTTCCCGCCGGACGAGGTCTGATCATGTGGCACGAAGTCGCGAAGCTCGACGACATCGCCCCCGGCGGCCTCAAGTACGTGCGCGCCGGCGACGACGACCGTGAGATCTGCCTGTGCGAGTACGACGGCTCCATCTACGCCGTGAGCCGCCGCTGCGGCCACGAGAACGCGCCCCTGAGCGACGGCGCGCTCGAGGGATGGATCGTCACGTGTCCCTTGCACAACGCCCAGTTCGACATCCGCAACGGCAAGAACCTCAGCTGGCCCATCGACCACGACATGGGCCCGGAGGACGAGATCCCGGAGCCGGTCCAGCGCTGGTTCAAGCTGGAGAAACGGCTGCAGTGGAAGACCAGGGTGCACGACCTGCACACCTACGAGGTGCGCGTGCGGGACGGCGCCATCGAAGTCGACGTCTGACCGGCCACCACCCGGCCCCGCGGGGCCGCAAGCGTCATGCAAAGCGTCCCACTACTCACAGGAGGAACGATGGCGTTCGAACTGCCGCCGCTCCCGTACGCGGAAGACGCGCTGGAGCCTGACTACACCGCGCGCACGATCAGCTTCCACTACGGCAAGCACCACAAGACCTACGTCGACACGCTCAACAAGCTGGTGGCCGGCACCGACCTCGAGGGCAAGAGCCTCGAGGACGTGATCATGGCCGTGGCCGGCAAGCCGGACAAGCAGGCCGTGTTCAACAACGCGGCACAGGTCTGGAACCACACCTTCTTCTGGAGCTGCATGAAGCCGGGCGGCGGTGGCGCGCCGGCGGGCCCCATCGCAGAGAAGATCGAGGAGCTCGGCGGCTGGGAGAAGTTCGTCGAGGACTTCAAGGCCGCGGCCGTGGGCCGCTTCGGGTCCGGCTGGGCCTGGCTCGTCGCGGACAACGGCGACGTCAAGATCGTGAGCACGCCGAACGCCGAGATGCCGGCGGCTCCGGGCGTGACGCCGCTGCTCGTGGTGGACGTCTGGGAGCACGCCTACTACCTCGACTACCAGAACCTGCGCCCGGTGTGGGTGCAGACCTTCTTCGACAAGCTCGTCAACTGGGACTTCGTCAACGAGAACCTCGCGAAGGCCAAGTGACACCGGCGAGGTAGCCGCCGGCGTGGGGAGGAGTGTGGCCGTCCGGCGCTCAGCCTGCGAGGGCGACTGAGCGCCGGACGGCGTGCGGGTTCACCGCCGGCCTGCGCCGAGCGTGTTCATGCTGCGCAGGCCGACCGAGGCCTCGTGGGTCGCGGCGGCGCGCTCCGCTCCGGAGCTCTCGTGGCCCGCCGGACCTGCCGCCCGCCGGAGGCGGGCGGCGAAGGCCTGGAGTCGTTGCCGTACGTGTACGTGATCCATCGCTGGTGTGTCCTTTCGGGACGGTGAGTGGGAAGTGCGCGCCAGCGCACGCGGGCGTCGTCCCGCACCGGGCCCACCAGGGCGAAGGAAGGATCAGGAGGGGCC
>DASUMX010000260.1:0-4255 GCA_036277455.1 Thermoleophilia bacterium | reverse complement strand
GCTCTCCGCCCGCCGCGTCGGCCCCACCGGCAAGGCCTACGGGCTCGACATGACCGATGAGATGCTCGCTCTGGCGCGTCGCAACCAGCGCAAGGCCGGCGCGACCAACGTCGAGTTCCTCAAGGGAGAGATCGAGGACATTCCGCTGCCGGACGCGTCCGTCGACGTGATCGTCAGCAATTGCGTCATCAACCTCTCCGTGGACAAGGACAGAGTCCTCGCGGAGGCGTTCCGTGTGCTCAGGCCGGGCGGGCGGTTCGCCGTCTCGGACATCGTCTTCCAGGGCGACGTGAGCCTCATCCCCGACACGGTCATGCGCGACATCGAGGCGTGGGCGGGGTGCGTCGCGGGCGCGCTGGAGGAGCAGGACTACCTGGCCAAGCTGCGGCGTGCGGGCTTCGCGGACCCCTCGATCGAGGTCACGCAGGTGTACGCCGCGGACCGAGAGCTCTGCGGCGTGGACCTCAGCGACATCCCGCAGCACGTGCGCGTGGTCAGCGGCTTCGTGCGCGCCGTCAAGCCGGGCGCCTGACGAGACGCGGAGAAGACGGAGGAGTCATGGATCGCATCGTGAGCATCGACCACATCGCGGGCTCGGCCCGCGACGAGAACGTCAGGGCGGAGAGGCTGCGGCACCGGCGCGCGGCGCAGGAGCGCTGCAGGCGCGCCGGCCTCCTGCGCCGCTGCACGCCGGTGCTGCCGGACGGCACGGGCTGCTGCCGCGACGCCTGAGCCGCGCGCCTACCCCACCCAGAAGTGGGCGAACGCGCCGACCGTCCACACCGCGGCGGCCACACACACCATCAGGAACTCGACGAGCACGCCGGTCCCGGTGGCCTTGAGCGTCTGCACGCTGTAGTGCCAGGCCTGGCGCAGGTCGCCGTGCCGCACCCACTCGCTCAGGAGCAGGGCGACGCCGAACCCGATGAACAGGCCGACCACGGGGATCAGGAACATCCCGGTCACGCCGCCGACGACGGCCACGAGGATGGACCATCGTGGCACCTCCAGCTGCTTGAGCTTGCGGCCGGTGAGCACGGCGCTGGCCGACCAGCCCACCACGCAGATGAGCGCCCCGAGGACGGCCGCGACCCACGCCGGCCACGAGCCCAGGGCCCAGGCCCAGAGCAGCAGCGTGACGATCGCGATGAGGCTGCCCGGCAGGATGGGGTAGATCGTCCCGACGGCGGCCACGACCAGCAGGACCCCCGCGAGCACGGTGATGAGGATGTCGGTGTCCACCGCGCTATGGTGCCACAAGCGGCCCTAACGGCAGAGCCGACAGGGAACCTGTGTGCGGGGAAGACCCTGGGTGCGAGACAGAAGGAGGGTTCCCATGTACATAGGGCTTGGCGCCGTACTGGCCATCATACTCATCGTCATCCTTCTGGCCTTCGTGTTCTGAGGCCGGAGGTGAACGCAAGGCGGGCGGGCCGGCCGTGAGGCCGGCCCGCCCGTTTCGTATGAAGGGCGCTGCTACAATGCGAACCGACCTCGCCGAAGGCGCCCCTCTCCAGCGAGCCACGTGTGACCACCAGAGCCGCCACAGTCCCGTCGCCCCCCGACCCAGCGACGCTCGTCGCAGACTACGGCCGTCTCGTCTCGTCGCTCTGCTGGCGCATGACGCGCGACCGCGAGGTCGCGCGCGAGGCCGCCCAGGAGGTGTGGCTCGCGGTGCTGGAGGGGCTGCCCCGATTTCGCGGCGAGGCGAGCGTCTCCACCTGGATCTACGCCATCGCGCGGCGCGTGATCGGCGGGTACGCGGCGGCGCAGCGCACGTACAGCGTGCGCTTCCTCAGCACCTACTTCGAGGGTGAGGGCGAGCCCGCGCCGCCGGAGATCCCCGACCTGGACCACGACCTCTGGGTGCGCTCGATGTGCGACCAGTGCCTGTGCGGCATGCTGCAGTGCCTCGAGCCGGACCCGCGCCTCGCGTTCCTGCTGCGCGACATCGCCGGCCTGGGCTACGACGACGTCGCGCGGGTGCTCGAGGTCGAGCCCGCCGCCGCGCGCCAGATGGTCTCCCGCGCGCGGCGCAAGCTCGACCGGTTCCTCAAGGGGCACTGCGCCCTGGCTCACCCCGACGGCCCCTGCCGCTGCCGCATGCGCCGGCGGGTGGAGGCCATCGACCTGCCGGCCGAGTACGCCCGGCTCCGCGTCGCCGCCGGCCGGGCGCGCGTCTTCAAGGACTCGGAACAGGTGCTGCCGGCCAAGGACTACTGGCTCGAGTTGTCACAGACCGCCATCCAGGGCCACCAACCTCAGTGACGGCCCTCCCAGACGGGGAGGGCGGCGACACGATGGAGGCTCAGATGGAACCCGTCCAGCACATCCGCATCCTGCAGCACGCCTACGCCGCCCAGCTCGCGGACGCGACGACGCAGTACGGCAAGGCGGGCATCCTCGAGCAGGTGACCGAGACCCGCCGCGCCGCCCGTCTCTCGTCGGGCGCGGCGACGGCCGCACAGATGGGCGTGACCGAGCCCGCGGCCGCCTTCACCACCTCGGCGGGGCTCTTCGGCTGCGCCGACTGGGCGGTGGCGCCGGACGATGACGGCTTCGTCGCCACCGCCTCTCGCTGCCTGCTCTGCGCCCTGGTCAAGCAGATGGGCGGCCCCAGCCCGTGCCGCCTCTTCTGCCTCGACCCCATCGAGGGCATGATCGTCGGGCTCGCGCCGGACGCCGCCGTCGACGTCCGGGAGACCCTCTACGACGGCGGCGCCTGCCGCGTGCGCGTCCGGGCGCGCGTCGAGGCGCCGGCGCCGGCCGTCTGAACGCCGGCGCCCGCGGCATCGTCCCCTCCCTGGTGGGCAAACTGGGAGAAGGAGGTGAGTGCCCGTGCGTCTGATCGGCCGCGTCTTCTCCGGCCTGTTCCTGCTGCTCGTCCTGGCGGCCGCCCTGTACGGCGCCTGGATGGCACTCGACTGGGTGGACGACCGCAACGGCTTCGGCCTGCTGGACCGGCAGCCGGATCAGCCACTGGTCTTCTCCTCCCTCAACCGCTACACCAAGGAGGCGGCGGGCAAGGCCTCGTTCCGCCGCTACTTCACCACCATGGTGGTGTCGCAGCCGGACGCCGGCATGACGGACCCGCCGGTGGTGACCAAGTGGGAGCGCCCGCGCGTCGTCGTCAAGCTGCTCAACAGCGGCGGGCCCGGCGTCGCGTCCTACCTGCGGCAACTGGTCGCGCGCCTGAACCGCATGCAGGGCGAGGTGCGGTTCGCGGTGGGCGACGTGGCGCCGCGCATCACCGTCCGCTTCCTGAGCCACGAGGCCTACGCGCGCGCCATCGGCGACGGCAGCGTCGGCAGCACGCGGACGCGGTACTACCGGTCGTCGCCCGGGATGATCAGGGCGAGCATCACGATCGACGCGGGGCGCCAGGGGAGCCCGGGCCAGATCAAGGCCACCCTGATCCACGAGCTGACCCACGCGATCGGCGGCGGCGGCCACTTCACCTCCCCGTCCTACAGCCGCCGCAGCGTCCTCTACGAGGCGAGCCAGGTCACCTCCTGGAGCCAGAACGACGCCGCCGTCATCCGCATCCTGTACTCTCCGTGGATCGAATCAGGCATGACGGCGGAAGAGGCCCGGGCCTCGCTGCGCCGCTACGCGCGCTCCGCGGACTGACGGCATCCGCGGCGACGCTTCGAGGCGGCTACCCGTCGTCGTGCGGGTAAGAGCACTGGCAGGCGATCCCAAGGAGATGGCGCATGGACGTGCTTCTGGACCCCGTGAACCTGCTCGCGCTGCTCACGCTGACGCTGCTGGAGATCGTCCTCGGCATCGACAACGTCATCTTCATCGCCATCATCACCGACTCGCTGCCGCCCGAGCGCCGCAACTTCGCCCGGCGCCTGGGACTCGGCCTCGCGCTCTTCGGCCGCGTCGCCCTGGTGCTCGGCGTGTCGTGGCTGCTGTCGCTGGAGCACCCGCTGTTCACCGTGCTCGAGCACGAGGTCACCATCAGCGGCCTGATCCTGATCGGTGGCGGGCTCTTCCTGCTTTACAAGGCCGTGCGCGAGATCTTCAACACGACGGAACTGCACGAGGAGGAGCACGGCGAGGTGCGCCGGCGCGCCTCGGTGGCGGGCGTGATCGCGCAGATCGTCGTCATCGACATGATCTTCGCCATCGACTCGGTGCTGACGGCGGTCGGCATGACCAGCGAGGTGCTGCTGATCATCGTCGCCATCACCATCGCGATCGCCGTGATGATGTTCTACGCGGCGCCGGTGTCGGACTTCATCAGCCG
>DASUMX010000259.1:0-6503 GCA_036277455.1 Thermoleophilia bacterium | reverse complement strand
GTCGGCTCATCGCATCCTGGGGCTGAAGTAGGTCCCAAGGGTTGGGCTGTTCGCCCATTAAAGCGGTACGTGAGCTGGGTTCAGAACGTCGTGAGACAGTTCGGTCCCTATCTTCTGTGGGCGTTGGAGATTTGAGAGGGGTTGCCCCTAGTACGAGAGGACCGGGGTGAACAGACCTCTGGTGTATCAGTTGTCGTGCCAACGGCACTGCTGGTTAGCTACGTCTGGAAGCGATAACCGCTGAAAGCATCTAAGCGGGAAGCGCGCCTCGAGATGAGATCTCCCACCATCTAGAATGGGTAAGGGCCCAGGTAGACCACCTGGTTGATAGGCTGGATGTGTAAGCACAGCAATGTGTTCAGCAGACCAGTACTAATTGCCCGAGGGCTTGACTTTGAACTCCAATGCCGCTCTGCAGTTTTCAGGTCCGTGTCCGCGTGCCGGCACGAATGTTTGTGCGCCAGTGTGACGGCGCCAGGTTTTCGGCGGCCATAGCGGAGGGGTCACACCTCTTCCCATTCCGAACAGAGAAGTTAAGCCCTCCAGCGCCGATGGTACTTCGGGGGCGACCCCGCGGGAGAGTAGGACGCCGCCGGATTTTTGCTTCGAGAGCCCGACCGCCGAAAGGCGCGTCGGGCTCTCGGCGTTAACGGGGACGAAACGGGCGGAGAGCTGGGCGGTCGTGCGCTGCGGAGTTCGCAATCCTCACTCAGACTGCGACGGATTGTGTGACAAACCTCGCATGGGCCGTGCGATTTCCTGAGCTGCTCCGTGAGGCTGTGGTAGCCTGTCTGGTACCCAAGGGAGGACGCGCCGTGGCCAGGGCCCGCATCACCTACCTCTCCGCTGTGGAGAAGGAATTCGTCCACGAGAAGACGCTCGAGGTGCTGGAGAAGGTGGGCGTCGCGTACAACACGCCGAGGGCCACCGACCTGCTCGCGGCGGCCGGGGCGCGCGTTGACCGCGCAGCGCTGACCGCGCGCCTCACCTGGGACGTGATCGAGGCCGCGCTCAGGACGGTCCCCCGGACCGTCCTGCTCGCCGGCCGCGACCCCTCCCAGGATCGCCTCCTCGGGGGCGGGCGCCTCATCGCCACCAGCGACGGCATGACCACGCACATGCTCGACGACGTCACCGGCGAGCGACGCGGCGGGACCACGGCGGACCTCGCCGACGTCACGCGGCTGTGCGACGCCCTCGAGGAGATCGACACCCTGTGGCCGTCGCCCAACCCGGGGGACGCCCCCGCGGACCTGCTCCCGCTGGTCACGCAGGCCACGATGGTGCGCAACTCCACCAAGCACATCCAGGACGAGGTGCGCACGCCGGAGATGGTCGAGCCGATCCTGGAGATCTACGAGGCCGCGTGTGGGGCGCCGCTCACGGAACGCCCGTGCTTCTCGGTCACGAACTGCACCATCGCACCCCTGCAGCACGACAGGGAGATGACGGAGGCCGGGCTCAAGCTCGTCGAGCGCGGCGTGCCCATCTTCGTCCTTCCCATGCCGCAGGCCGGGACCACGGGGCCGATGACCCTGCTGGGCACGTGCATCCTGAACATGGCCGAGCTGCTCTCGGGGATCGTGCTCTACCAGGCGGCGCACCCCGGCTGCGCCCTCGTCTCCGGGGTGGGCTCCGCGGTCGCCGACATGCGCTCCGGAGGGTACATCGCCGCCAGCCCGGAGATCGGGCTCATCAACCTGATCTGCCTCGAGATGAGCCGCTTCTACGGGCTGCCCACGCAGGCCACCGGCATGTCGGCCGACGCCAAGGCGGCCGACTTCCAGGCGGGCTCGGAGGGCGGCATGACGGCGCTCGTGGCCGCCCTCGCCGGCGCCGACTCGCTCATCGCCGGCGGAGGTCTGGACGGCGTGCAGATCTCGAGCTTCGCGAAGTACGTGCTCGACAACGACCAGATCGGCGCGCTGCGCCGCTACCTGCGCGAGGAGCCCATCGACGAGACGACCGCGCTCATGGACGACATCCTCGAGGTCGGCATCGGCGGGCACTTCCTGGGGCGCAGGAGCACGCGGCAGCACTCCCGGACCGAGATCTGGCGGCCGCGGGCGTTCCAGCGCGGGACGTTCGAGGAGTTCATCGGGCGGCCCCTCGCGCACGAGGCCGCCGCCCGCGCGCGGGAGATCCTCGAGACGCACGAGGTCCCGCCGCTGGACGAGGCCGCCGACCGCCACATCGACGGCGTCATCGGCCGCTGGGCCGCGCGCGCGGTCTGAGCGGGCGATGGCGCGCGCACGCCTGACCTACCTCTCGGCGGACGACAGGGAGTTCGTCCACGAGCAGGCGCTGCGCGTGCTGGCCGAGGTCGGCGTCGGCTACAACACGCCGGAGGCGATCGACCTGCTGGCCGAGGCGGGCGCCCAGGTGGACAGGTCGAGGCTCACGGCCAGGGTGCCCCAGGAGCTCGTCGAGGGCTGCCTCGCGACCTGCCCTTCGGAGGTGCGGCTGGCCGGGCGCGACCCGCGGCACGACGTCGTCGTGGGCGACGGGTCGCTCACCTTCTGCGCCGACGGCACCGCGACCTACGTGCTCGACGACCTGACGGGGCGCCGCGAGGACGGCTCCGCCGAGTGGCTGCGGCGCACGATGCGCCTGTACGACGCCCTCCCGGAGGTGGACTACGCCTGGCCGACCATCTCGGCCCGCGATCTGGACCCGCTCACCGCGGGCCTCGAGATCGAGGCCATCTCCCTGGCGAACCTCACCAAGCACGTCCAGGACGAGGTCCGCGACCCGGCGCACGCGGCCCCCCTCATCGAGATCTTCGAGGCCGTGGCCGGCGGCACCCTCTGGGACCGGCCCGTTTTCTCGACCATCGACTGCACGGTGGCGCCGCTCCAGCACGAGCGGGAGATGACGCAGGCGACACTGGCGATGGTGCGCGCCGGCGTGCCGCTGCTGGCGCTGCCGATGCCGCTGAGCGGGACCACGGCGCCGATGACGGTGCTGGGCACCATGATCGTCAACGTCGCCGAACTGCTCAGCGCGGTCGTGCTCTTCCAGCTCGCCCAGCCCGGATGCGGCATCATCTCGGGGATGGGCGCGGGCGTTGCCGACATGCGCAGTGGGCTCTACCTGTGCGGCACGCCCGAGTGCGCGCTCATGAACGTGATCGGCATCGAGATGAGCCGTTTCTACGGACTGCCGTGCACCGGCAGCGCCATCACCTGCGACGCCAAGGCGAGCAACCAGCAGGCGGGCGCCGAGGGCATGCTGACGGGCGCCGCGTGCGCGCTGGCCGGCGCCGACACGATCCTGGCCTTCGGCTGCTCGGACGGCGCCCAGTCACTGAGCTTCGCCAAGGTGCTGCTGGACTGCGACTCCGTCGGCGCGCTGCGGCGGCTGGTGCGGGAGGACCCGATCGACGCCACGCGGGCGCTGTTGGACGACATCGCGGCGGTGGGCATCGGCGGCCACTACCTCGGGCGCAAGAGCACGCGGCGGTTCCACCACGGCGGCGAGATCTGGCAGCCGGCGCTGTGGCAGCGCGGGCCGTTCGAGGCGTACGAGGGGCGGCCGCTCGTGGCGGAGGCCGCCGCCCGCGCGGAGGAGTTGCTGGGCGCGCACGAGGTCGCGCCGCTGTCCGAGGACGTGGCCGCGGAGGTAGACGCGGTCATCACACGCTACGCGCGCAGCGTCGGCGCACCGGCCCGGCGCGTGAGCTGGAAGGGTGGGGATCCATGAGCGAGATCGGTGGGGGGGAGGTCGTCATCGGGCCGCTGGAGGACCTGGCGGCGATGCGCAGGCTGGGCGTGGCCTGCGGGCTCGAGGACGACGGCCACGGCGAAGAGGGGATCGTCGCGGCGTGGGGCGCCCGCGACGGCGACGAGCTCGTCGGCGCCCTTGCGCTCGAGCGGCGCTCCGGCCTGGACATCCCCAACTGGCTCGCCGTGGCCGAGAGTCACCGGCGCCGCGGCATCGCCGCGGCGTTGTACGCCGCGCTCGAGAGCGAGGCGCGTGCGCGGGGCGTCGGCCGGTTGTGGGTGACCGCGCGGGCGCCGGTCTTCTTCGTCGCCCAGGGGTTCGTGCCGGCGCCGCCGGGCAAGGAGCGCGACATCCTGCTCGGAGGGTGTCTGGACTGCGTCCAGTTCGGGGTCGAGTGCGAGCCGAAGGCCCTGACCAAGCGACTGGACGACACGGAGCGTCACGACCCGTGACGGTGGAGGGAGCCTTGTGCGACCGACGTTCGAGTATCTGAGCCCGACCGAGAAGCAGTTCGTCCACGAGCAGACGGTGCGCCTGCTGGAGGAGGTCGGCGTGGCGTACAACACGCCGACCCTCACGAGACTCCTCAGGGAGGCCGGCGCCACCGTCGACGAGGGCCGGCTGCGGGCGAAGCTGCCGTGGGAGCTGGTCGAGCGCTGCCTGCGTCAGGTGCCGCGAGACATCCTGCTGGCCGGGCGCGATCCGGCCTGCGACTGCACCGTCGGCGCCGGCGGGATGCTCTACACCAGCGACGGCGCGGCGACCTACATGCTCGACGACCTGACCGGCGAGCGGCACGAGGGTACCGAGGCCGACCTCGCCGCGATGATGCGCCTCTACGACGCCGTCCCCGAGATCGACTTCACCTGGGCCACCATCACGCCCGGCGACGTCGATGCGCGGGTCGGCAACCTCGAGATGGCGCGCATCACGTTCGAGAACTCGCGCAAGCACCTGCAGGACGAGGTGCGCACGCCCGACCAGGCGCCGGTGATGATCGAGCTCCTGGAGGCGATCGCCGGCGCCCCGCTGGCCGAACGCCCGATCTGGTCGGCCACCAACTGTACGATCGCCCCGCTCCAGCACGACGCCGAGATGACCGAGGCGCACATCCTGATGGCGAAGGCCGGCTGCCCCATCTTCGTGCTGCCCATGCCGCAGATGGGCACCACCGGCCCCATGAGCGTCCTGGGCACCAGCATCCTGAACATGGCCGAGCTGCTCAGCGCGGTCGTCCTCTTCCAATTGGCGGTCCCGGGTTGTGCGATGGTGTCGGCCGTCGGGTCGGCGGTCGCCGAGATGCGCAGCGGGCTGTACCTCGCGGGGGCGCCGGAGGACGGGCTCATCAACGTCGTCTGCATCGAGATGAGCCGCTTCTACGGCCTGCGCACCCAGGGCAGCGCCGTCAGCTGCGACGCCAAGGCGTGCGACCTGCAGGCCGGCGCCGAGGGCATGCTGACCGGCCTCGCGAGCGCCTTGGCGGGCGCGGACATCATGCTCGCCTTCGGGCTCATGGACGGCGCCCAGACGGCGAGCCTGGCGAAGACGGTGCTGGACGCGGACACCGTCAACGCCATCGAGCGCTTCATGCGCGAGGATCCGGTGGACGAGGCCAGGGCGCTCATCGACGACCTGGTGGAGGTGGGCATCGGCGGTCACTTCCTGGCCCGCCGCAGCACGCGGCAGCTGTACCGTGCCGGGGAGCTCTGGCAGCCGCGCCTGTGGCACCGCGGCACCTTCGACCAGTACATCGGCACGCCGCTGGTCAAGGACGCGTGGGACAGGGCGCAGGCTCTGATCGCGGAGAACGACGTGCCGCCGCTGCCGGAGGACGTCCGGCGGCACGTGCGCGCGGTCATCGACGCCTACGCGCGCGGCCGGGACTGAGCCCGCCCGGTCCTCCGGTCGCGCCGGCCGGGGCGCTCCCCTAGGATTCGTCGCATGGCGTTCGCGGAGGAGATGGAGCGCGCTCACGGCGTCAGCGGCGAGCTGGTGCTGCGCCGCGGACCGGCGGGGCTCGAGATCGTCGCCAACGGCGTCTTTCTCGTCTCCGCCGCCAACGCCGCCAGCAGCCGGGCGCTCGCCGCGGCGGCGTGGCCGCACGTGGCCGGCGGCGCTCTCGACGTGCTCATCGGCGGCCTCGGCATCGGCGACGCGCTCGACGAAGCGCTGGCCTGCGAGCGCGTGGCCTCGGTGACCGTCGCGGAGCTCGAGCCGACGATCGTGCGCTGGTTCCGCGCGCACGGCGGCGAGCATTCGCGGCGCGCCGAGGCCGCGGAGCGCTGCGGCCGGGCGCGCGTGGTCGTCGCCGACGTGGCCGACATCCTGACCGCGGCGCGCGGCGCCTGGGACGTCGTCGCCCTGGACACCGACAACGGGCCGGAGTGGCTCGTGCGCGGGGAGAACGCCCGCCTGTACACGGCCGCCGGCCTGCACGCGGTCCGCGCCGCCCTCCGTCCCGGCGGCGCGGCCGTCTTCTGGTCTCCCGAGGAGTATCCGAGCTTCGAGGGCGACCTCAGGGACGTGTTCGGCGACGTCAGGACGGTGGCGGCCGTGGACGTGATCGACGGACGGCCGCTCGACTCCACGATGTACGTGGCCTGCAGGGGTGACGGATGCCCGGCCGCGAGGGAGTAGACTGAGGGTCGTCCGGCCGCGCGCGCGGCGAGGCGAACCGGGAGGCGCGACGTGGGTGACGCTGACGACCGGCTGCTGGGGCTCTTCCCGCTCGGCATCGTGCTGCTGCCGGGCGAGGTCGTCCCGCTGCACATCTTCGAGGA
>DASUMX010000258.1:0-3539 GCA_036277455.1 Thermoleophilia bacterium | reverse complement strand
GAGTCGCCCAAGGACATCCTCAAGCGCCGCTACGCCGCCGGCGAGATCGACCGCGACGAGTACCTGCAGAGGCTCGGCGACCTCTAGCATGGCTCGTGCGCGCGGCAGTGACCTCGTGATCGTCGTGGTCGCGCTCGCCGTCGCCGCGCTGGCGACGGTCGGCATCTTCGCGCTGGGCTCCCGAGGTTCGGCAGACCTGTCGCCGGTATCCAGAGGCGAGGCCATCTTCCAGTCCGGGGTCGATGCCGACGGCGACCTCATCCCACGCAGCTCGAGCGGCGGCGGCATGATGGGCGAAGGCGGCATGATGGGTGGCGGCTGTGCGACCTGCCACGGCACCGACGGCCGCGGACGGACGACCGCGGCGTTCACCGCGCCCAACATCACCTACGACAACCTGACGGACCCACGGGGCATGCTGGAGCCGGACGGCGGTCGTGGGCCCACGTTCTCGGACGCCACCCTGCGCACGGCCGTCATCGAGGGCCTCGACCCCGAGGGCAGCCGCCTGGAGGCGCGCCGATGCCGCAGTGGCAGCTGACCGGCTCCGAATGGAGCGATCTGCTCGCCTACCTGAAGACGCTGAGATAGCAGGTCGGCGCCCGGACGCGCGCGAGCCGGGCACAGGTCCCAGTCGACCACCCTGCCCTCAGGCGTCTCCGGGTCGGGGACGCTAGACTGGCGGCGGCGCGGCGCAGGCTCACTCCTGCCGGAGGGGCATGGGAGCTGACGAGAACGAGTACGACGAGGCGGCTGAGCTGGAGCGGCGCACGCTCCTGGTGCTGCTCGGCATCAACGGCGCCCTGTTCGTCGTCGAGGCAGTGGCCGGGTGGATCGGCCAGGCGACCGGCCTGGTGGCCGACTCGCTCGACATGCTCGCGGACGCCTTCGTGTACGCGATCGCTCTCTCTGCCGTCGGACGCTCGCGGCGCCTGCAATCGAACGCCGCCGCCGTGAGCGGGGTCCTGCAGATCGCGCTCGGCCTGCTGGTCGTGGCAGACGTCGCGCGCCGGCTCCTGGCCGGCAGCGAGCCGGTGAGCCTCCTCATCGTCGGCATCGGGCTCGTCGCGCTCGCGGCGAACCTGACCTGCCTCGCGCTCATCTCCAAGCACCGCGAGGGCGGCATCCACATGCGGGCATCCTGGATCTTCTCGGCCAACGACGTCATCGCGAACATCGGCGTCATCGTCGCCGGGGTGCTGGTCTGGCTGCTCGGTTCGCGCATCCCCGACCTCGTGATCGGCGCCGCCATCGCCGTGGTCGTCATCCGCGGCGGTGTCAAGATCCTGCTGGAGGTCCGGACCGAGAAGGCGGAAGCCGGGTCCTGGACTCACTGAGCTACAAGGACGCCGGCCGGGTGAGCCTCATGGGCCCGCCCGGCCGGCGTCACTGGTTCCCGACGTGAAGGAGCTTGTCCGGTCAGTCGGTGCCGCTGAGGGCGCAGCCTCCGCAGCCGCCGCCCATCATGCCGCCGTTGCCGTAGCCGCCGCCCATCATGCCGCCATTGCCGTAGCCGCCGCCCATCATCGCGCCGCGGCCGTAGCCGCCGCCGGCGCGGGAACCGGCCGTCGCGTCGATGCCGTACTTGTCGAAGACCGCCTGCGTCTTGGCGATGCGGTCGTCGCGCAGCTTCTGGAAGGCGGCCTGCGCCTCGTCGCTCGTGCGCTCGGCGCCGTATTTGTCGAACCAGGCCTGACGCGCGTCCCAGAAGTCGGTGCGCAGCGCCTGCAGTTCGGCGAGGGCCTCAGGATCGTCCGTCACGCCGCAGGCGACGCCGGCGCCGGGGGTCGCGGCGGGGCTCGGCGCGTCTGTGGCGGCCAGCGCCACACCGGCCAGGGCGAGGACGGCGACGGCCACTGCCATCACGATCCACGTGAGCTTCCACTTCTTCATATCTGCACCTTCCTTTGACTTCGGAGCGCCGGGCCGACGGCCGCGGTGCTCACTCACTCTGTCGCTCTTGAGGCTACCCGAGTCCTTTGAAGGACCTGTGAACCGGTTCTGCGGAGGTTGTGAACGCGGCTGGGGCGTCACGGCGTGACGCCTTGCGACGCGGTCCCCGCCGGGATATCTACGAGGACCCTCGCTTCGGGATCCGTCAGCTCGTCGACGTCGCGCAACGATCCCACAACGGCGGTGACGTGCATCGACTACCCCTCCGTGGTTCTCCTCGAGGCGCTGCCTCCTTTGACGTATAACGCGACGCGTTATACCATAGCCCCCATGATCAAGTCGTTCCGCGACAGCGAGACGGAGAGGATCTTCGACCGCAGGTTCTCCCGCAGGCTGCCGAATGACATCCAGGCGGTGGCGCTGCGCAAGCTGCGGATGCTGAACAACGCCGTCGATCTTGTCGATCTGCGCAGTCCACCCGCCAACCGGCTTGAGAAGCTCTCCGGCGACCGGGCTGGCCAGCACAGTATCCGTATCAACGATCAGTGGCGCATCTGCTTTCGCTGGCGCGGCGGCGACGCCCACGAGGTCGAGATCTGCGACTACCACTGAGGAAGTGAGCGCGCATGAGTGAGAAGAGGCTCCCTCCGGTCCATCCGGGAGAGGTGCTGCTCGAGGAGTTCCTGAAGCCGCTGGGCCTCAGCCAGAACCGGCTGGGCCTGAGCCTCGGCGTGCACCCGCGGCGCATCAACGAGATCGTCCTGCGCAAGCGCCGCGTCACCGCCGAGACGGCGCTGCGCCTGGGGCGCTACTTCGGCACCTCGCCGCAGTTCTGGCTCGGGCTGCAGTCCGACTACGACCTCGATGTCGCTGCCGACGAGCTTGGAGAGCGGTTGGAGCGAGAGGTCCAGGTCCGCGCTAAGGCAGGCTAGTGCTCGAGGCACCCGAGTCCAAGTACGCGTGAGCTCGGGTTCGCAGTGCGACGCTCGCCCGGACGCGCGACCGGGACCGCTCAGGCGCCCTCGGTCGCCTCTCCGAAGGGGCCGAGCAACGCGGCCCGGTGCTCGTGGCGCGCGGCCACCTCGAGCGACGAGCCCCCGGTGAGCGAGAGGCTTGCGAGCACGGGGTCGTCGCCGAGACCGTGGAGCTTCTTCTGCTGCTCCGCGTCCGGAGCGTGGAGGTAGACGCTGCGCACCTGAACCAGGTCCTCGCGCCAGGCCGCAGGGCTTCCTCGCCAGGCGAGCACGTCCGAGACCCACAGAGCGTGGGCCCGCGTCCAGCGCCGCTTGCCCGGCCGCAGGATGCGCACCGCGATGTCGCCCGGACGATTGCGCAGAGCGCGGTTGCGGAGGTAGAGCGCAACAAGCGCGAGCGCGATGATCCAGAGCGGGACCCCGAGAAAGGCGAGGATGGCCCAGATCACGAGACTGCCCCCAGCGCGGGGCCGAGTCTCGAAAACGCCCCGGGGACTCCTGCGACCATGTGCGACTCCTTCACCGATAGGACCGCATGCATCCAGGGCGGCGCGCGGGTCGCGCGAGCATAACCGACCGGTAACCCCAGGCGCAATCACGCGATGGCGCCGCCGCGGGCGTCAGCCTGCCGCGATCAGCGCCACGCCCGCCAAGGTCGCGGCGACCCCCACC
>DASUMX010000257.1:0-2673 GCA_036277455.1 Thermoleophilia bacterium | reverse complement strand
ACGTCGCCGGCCTCGACCCGCTGGAGGCGGCGCTGGCCGGCGTCCGCGAGCTCGACCGGCTGACCGACGCGGTCGGTATCCCGACGCTCGCGCAGCTCGGCTTCTCCGAGGACGAGATCCCGCTGCTGGCGCGGATCGCCTTCGACGATCCGCAGACCGTGGGGAACCCGCGTGAGCTGGGCGTCGCGGACTACGAGAGCATCTACCGCTCCGCCTTCGCGCGCGGCGCCTGACGGTCGGACGCGCCTGACAGGACGGCTCAGCGCCCGCCGGCGTCGTCCGGCGCCGGCTGTGGCGCCGGAGACAGGCGCCCTATCCAGGCCCCGAACGCCGCCATCTGCGCCGCCACCAGCTGACGCGCCGTCGGGTCCGCCAGCCCGGTCTCGTCGAACGCCTCGCGCGCGGAGCTGACCATCACCTCGGGCTTGAGCAGCGCGTGCGCCTCCAGGGAGTCGAGCGTGGTCCGCAGGGTGAGCTGCATCCTGACCGTCCCCAGCCGCCCCGTCGACGCGCCCATGATCGCCACCGGCTTGCCCTTGAAGGGCTGGTCCGGTGGGCGCGACGCCCAGTCGATGGCGTTCTGCAGCACGCCCGGGACCGTGTGGTTGTACTCCGGCGAGACGATGAGGACGCCGTCCGCCGCGGCGATGTCCGCCCGCAGGCGCCGCGCCGGCTCGGGATAGTCCTGCGCCAGGCGCACGTCGTCGTCGTAGAGCGGCAGGGAGCGGAGGTCCGCCTCGATGAACGTCATCCCCGCCGGCGCCAGCTCGACCGCCGCCTCGTACAGCAGCCGGTTGTACGAGCCGCGGCGCAGGCTGCCGACCATCGCCAGGATGCGCGCGGTGTCGTCGGATCCGCTCGTCATGTCGGGCACTCCCCGGTCGCTCGGTGATGGGGTGGAGGGTACGCCCTCGGGAGGCTACGCGGAAGGGGCCGCGGCGGCCAGCAGCCGCCGCACGGCGGCTGCCGACTCCGCGTCCAGCGCCTGCTCGGCGAGACCTGCCGCCCGCGCCGCGTCCGTCGCGCGCACCGCCTGCTTCGCAGCGGGGATGGCCACGGCGTTCATGGAGAGCTCCGTCACGCCGAGCCCTATGAGGAGGGGGACGGCGAGCCGGTCGCCGGCCACCTCGCCGCACACCGCCATGCGCCGCCCTGCGGCCGCGGCCGCCTCCGCCGTGAGGCGGATGAGCCGCAGCACCGCCGGGTGCAGCGGGTCCGAGAGCGCCGCGACCGCGGCGTTGCCGCGCTCCGCCGCGAGCGTGTACTGCGTCAGGTCGTTGGAGCCCACGGAGAAGAACGCGACCAGGGGGGCCAGCTTCTCCGCGACGAGCGCGGCGGAAGGTACCTCGAGCATCACCCCGACCTCGAGCTCCGCCGGCGTCGCGACGCCTTCGTCGCGCAGGGAGGCCCGGGCCTCGTCCAGGATCTCCCGGGCACGCCGCAGCTCGTCGACGGTCGAGACCATCGGGAACATCACGCGCAGGTCGTGTCCCGCAGCGGCGCGCAGCACGGCGCGCAACTGCGTGCGCAGCAGCCCGGGCTGCGCCAGGCTCAGCCGCAGGCCGCGCACGCCGAGGAAGGGGTTGGCCTCCGCCGCCGGTGCCAGGAAGGCGAGCGGCTTGTCGGCCCCGGCGTCCAGGGTGCGCACCGTGAGGGGACGGCCGCCGAGCGCCTCGGCCACGGCCGAGTACGCGGCGGCCTGCTCGTCCTCGCCGGGCATGGTCGCGGCATCCAGGAACAGGTACTCGGTGCGCAGCAGGCCCACGCCGTCGGCGCCGCCGGCCAGCGCAGCCGGCACGTCCTGCGGCCCCGCGATGTTCGCCTCCACGCGCACGGTGACGCCGTCGCGCGTGACGGCGGGCGCCGTGGCCGCGGCGCGCGCCTCGGCGGTCGCCCGCGCCTGCAGGGCTCGTCGCCGTGCGACCTCCGCGACCGCCTCGGACGGCGGCGCCACGGTCACCGCACCGGCGTCGCCGTCCACGAGGAGCGCTGTGCCGTCGGGGACGGCCAGGAGCGCCTCGCCCGCGCCGGCCACGGCCGGAAGGCCGAGGGCGCGGGCGAGGATCGCCGCGTGCGACGCCGGTCCGCCGTGGGCGAGGGCGATGCCCGCGACTGCCGAGGACGCCAGCGCGGCGACGTCCGCCGGCGCCAGGTCGGGCGCCACGACGACGTCGCCGGCCTCCACCACGGCAGTGGTCTCGCCGGGCCCTGCGAGGTGGGCGAGCACCTGCTCTCCCACGTCGCGCAGGTCCGTCGCCCGGGCACGCTGGTACGGATCCTCCAGCCCGTGCCACACCTCGGCCGCGGCGGAGACGGCGTCGGTCCACGCGCGCGCCGCCGTCTCGTGGCGGTCGAAGACGCCCGCGCGCGCGGGGACCAGCAGCGCGTCGTCCTCCAGGAACAGCAGGTGGGCGTCGAAGATCGCCGCGTCCGCCGCCGCGGCGCGGGCGCCCACCGCCGCACCCGCCCGCCGCACGTCCGCCGCCGTGGCCTCGAGCGCCCGCTCCAGGGCGCTCCATTCCGCCGGCGGGTCCGCGGCGGCCCGGCCCGGCGCCACTACGGCGCGCCGGCGCAGCAGGCGCGCGGGCCCGGCGGCCGCGCCCGGCGACACCGGGACGCCGGTGAGCACGGCGCCGGCCGCCGGCGGCTCGGCGCGAACGATTCCCGGCGCCT
>DASUMX010000256.1:0-8842 GCA_036277455.1 Thermoleophilia bacterium | reverse complement strand
TTTCGTCTTCTACTTGAGCCTGCGGAGGAGGATGCGGAGCTCGACGCCGTCGTTCTCGAGCGAGACGACCTCGTGACCGGCGCGCTTGGCGAAGCGCTTGAGGTCCTCCTCGGCGGCGGGATCGTCGGCGATGACCTCCAGGACCTCGCCGACCGCGATCGCGTCGATGCTCTCGCGCGTCTGGAACAGCGGCTCGGGACAGTACAGCCCGATGCAGTCGAGCGTGAGGGCCGGCTTCGCTTCGTCTGGCATGTGGTTTCTCCCTTCGCAGGTGCGGAGGCGTGACTGCACTCCCTCCAGCGCGGTCTATACCCGACCAACACGGTTGGTATTCACTGCGCGCCGGGAGGGGTTTGGCCGGGCTCTGGTAGGCTGGCGGCGCAGGGACGGCGGGGAGGCGGCGGATGACACGGATGGCGGGGACGGTGACGGTGAAGGGCGGCCGGCTGTTCTTCGACGGGGTCGACGTCGCCGGCCTGGCCGGCCGGGTCGACACCCCGTTCTTCCTCTACTCGCAGGCGCGGATCGCCGCGAACGTCGCCCGCCTGCGGCGGGCGTTCGAGGCGCGGCACGCGGCGAGTCGCGTGTTCTTCGCCGGCAAGGCCTGCTCCAACCTCTGGTTCCTCGAGCAGGTCCGCGCCGCCGGCGCGGGCATCGAGGTGAACTCGGGCGGCGAGCTCTGGAAGGCGCGGCGCGCCGGGTTCTCGCCGCGCCAGGCCGTGTTCAACGGCGTCGCCAAGAGCCGCCTCGAGCTTGAGGAGGCGGTCGCGGCCGGCGTCCGCGGCACCGTCGCCGACTCGCTCTGCGAGCTGCGCCGGCTGGACGAGGTCGCGCGCGACCTCGGCACGCCGGCGCGCGTCCTGCCGCGCGTCGACGTCAACGTCTCGGGAGGCACGCACCCCGGCCTCGAGACGGCGAGCGGTGGCAAGGCCGGCATCGACATCGGCGAGGCCATGGAGGCGTTCCGCCTGGCCGCGTCGTCCGAGCACCTCGAGCTCGCGGGGATGCACCTCCACATCGGCTCGCAGATCACCGCGGTAGAGCCGTACCTGCGGGCGCTCGGCGTCGCGCTCGACCTGCTCGACGGCGTCGAGCGCGAGCTGGGCGTGACCGTCCCGGCGCTCGACCTGGGCGGCGGCTTCGCCGTCGCCTACCGCGAGCGCCCCCTGCAGCCGGACGGCGACTACTTCTTCACCGGTCTCGGCGTGGAGGACTACGCCGCCGCGATCTGCGCGGAGGTCGCGCGGCGGCGCCCGGGGCTCGAGCTCTGGGTCGAACCTGGCCGCTCCGTCGCCGCCGACACGGCGATCCTGGTCACGCGCGTGGAGAGCGAGAAGACCAAGCGCCTGAGGGACCGGCGCGGGCGGGTCGTGGCGGTGGACCGCTGGCTGCTGGTCGACGCCGGCTACAACACCTTCTTCGACCCCGTGCTGTACGGCTGGTACTACCCGCTCGTCCCGGTGAGCCGCGCCGGCGCGGCGGCCGACGGGAGCTTCCGCGTCGCCGGGCCTCTGTGCGACGGCGGCGATGTGTACGGCGGGGACGACGGCACGCCCTACCGGCGCCTGCCGGCGGCGACCGCGCCGGGCGATCTGCTCGCCTTCCACGACGCC
The DNA here is from genome assembly GCA_036277455.1 of Thermoleophilia bacterium. Lineage (GTDB taxonomy): Bacteria > Actinomycetota > Thermoleophilia > UBA2241 > UBA2241 > CAIXSE01. Next base: position 7,229 of record DASUMX010000256.1, on the reverse strand, counting down.
GGCGCCTACACGCTGGAGCTCATGACCCCGTACAACGCCAGGCCGACGGCCGCCGCCTACGCGGTGACCGAGGGCGCGGAGGTGCTGCGCATCCGCGCCCCGCAGTCCCGCGAGGACCTCGTGGCGCTCGACGAGGCGAAGCCGCTGTCCTGAGCGCGTCCCGGCCGCTTCCGCCCGGGTCTTCACCCCATGCGCAACCGTGGCGGATGGGTATAGTGAGACCAGGAGCCACGCGACCGCAGCGGCCGCGCGACGTCATCGAGTCATCGGGTCAGGGGGGACTGGCCATGCACACGATCGTCGACCGGCAGGAGCTCACCAAGCGCGACCTCATCAGCCTCACGCTCGAGGCGCCCCAGATCGCGCGCAAGATCCGCCCCGGGCAGTTCGTCGTCCTGCGCGTGAACGAGACGGGGGAGAGGGTGCCGCTCACCGTCGCTTACCGCGACGTGGCCAACGGCACCGTCACCATCATCTTCCAGGTCGTCGGCAAGAGCACCGCGATGCTCGCGTCGCTCGGCGTCGGCGACGCCATCAAGGACCTGTGCGGCCCCCTCGGCGTGGCGGAGCACATCGAGAACATCGGCACCGTGGTGGGCATCGGCGGCGGATCCGGCATCGCGGTGCTGCACCACCTGCTCACCGGGCACCGCGAGGCCGGCAACCACATCATCGGGGTGGTCGGGGCGCGCCAGAAGGATCTCCTGATCCTCGAGGACGAGATGCGCGCCCTCTGCGACGAGCTGGTCGTGACCACCGACGACGGCAGCTACGGCGTGCACGGCAAGGTGACCGACGCGCTCGCGAGCCTGGTCGAGCGGCACCAGCACATCGACAAGGTCCTCGCCGTCGGGCCGCTCATCATGATGCGCGCCATCACTGAGATGACGCGCATCTACGGCCTGCCCACCGAGGTCAGCCTCAACCCGATCATGGTCGACGGGACCGGCATGTGTGGCGGCTGCCGCTGCAGCGTCGGCGGGGAGACGAAGTTCGCCTGTGTGGACGGCCCTCACTTCGACGCGTTCAAGGTCGACTTCGATGAGCTGATCCAGCGCAACAGCATGTACGGGCGCGACGAGCGCATCTCGCTGCTCACGTCCATCAAGGCGCGGTAGGAGGCCGTGATGACCGGCATCGACCACGAGCTCGAGACGCTCGCCCAGCAGGGCGATCTCGCGAGCTTCTGCCCGCACTGCCACACGGCGCTGAACGTCTACGACGAAAAGACCAGGCGCGTCTGGGTCAGCCTCGACGTGGAGGTGGACGACGTCTGCTGCGACCTGCTCGTGAACCCGAGGCTCGAGGAGTTCGAGCGCGTCTGCTCGCCCTGCTGGACCGGCGAGGCGATCGCGAACGACGTCCGCTGCCCGCACTGCCGCGCCTCGCTGATCGAGGCCGAGGGGTTGTGCGGCAAGTGCGAGTCGCGCGTCTTCACCATCGATGTGTCGTTGCACACGCGCGTCGCGCCGCTCTCGTGCTGCACGCGCGCGGACTGCCACTGGCACGGGGTGCCCAAGAGGACGCGCGCCAAGATCCTCGCCGAGGCGCCGCGGCAGAAGAAGCCGGAGCAGGACCCCAGGCTGCGCGTGCGCAACTTCCAGGAGGTCAGCTACGGCTACGACAGCGACCTGGCCGTGGCGGAGGCGAGCCGCTGCCTGCAGTGCAAGAAGCCGGCCTGCGTCGACGGCTGTCCGGTCGGCGTCGACATCCCCGGGTTCGTGAAGCTGGTGGCCGCGAGCGACTTCGCCGGCGCGGCCCGCCTCATCCGCGAGAAGAACGCGCTGCCGGCCGTGTGCGGGCGGGTCTGCCCGCAAGACGACCAGTGCGAGAAGGTGTGCCTGCTTGGCAAGAAGGGCGAGCCGCTCGCCATCGGCGCGCTCGAGCGGTTCGCCGCCGACTTCGAGCGCCAGACCGACCAGGTCGCGCTGCCGGCGCGGGCGCCGAAGACGGGCTGCCGCATCGCCGTGGTCGGCAGCGGCCCGGCGGGTCTCATCATGGCCGCCGACATGGCCGTCAAGGGCCACAGCGTCACCATCTTCGAGGCGCTGCACAGTCCCGGCGGGGTGCTCGTCTACGGCATCCCCGAGTTCCGCCTGCCCAAGGCGATCGTGGAGGCGGAGACCGGCAACCTGCGCCACCTCGGGGTCAGGTTCGAGCTCAACAGCATCGTCGGCAAGCTCTACGGGCTCACGGAGCTGTTCGATATCGGGTTCGACGCCGTGTACGTGGCCACGGGGGCGGGCCTCCCCGGGTTCATGGGCCTGCCCGGAGAGAACCTCTGCAACGTGGTCTCCGCCAACGAGTACCTCACCCGCGTCAACCTCATGAAGGCGTACCTGTTCCCGGAGTACGACACGCCGGCGCCGCTGGGCACGAGGGTCGCGGTCGTCGGCGGCGGCAACGTGGCCATGGACTGCGCGCGCACGGCGCTGCGCATGGGCGCGCGCGAGGTCACCATCGTCTACCGGCGCACCCGGGCCGAGATGCCGGCGCGGGAGGAGGAGATCCAGCACGCCGAGCAGGAGGGGATCCGCTTCGAGTACCTCACCAGCCCCATCGCCTATGAGGGCGACGAGCAGGGATGGGTGCGCGAGATGCGCTGCGTGCGCATGAAGCTGGGCGAGCCGGACGAGTCGGGGCGCCGCCGGCCGGTCCTCGTCCTCAAGTCAGACTTCCTCATCGACGTCGACATGGTGGTCGTCGCCGTGGGCGCCGGCCCTAACCGGGCCCTCTTCGAGGACGCCCGCGGCCTGGAGCGCAACGAGCGCGGCTACATCAGGACGCTCACGGAGTCCGGCCGGACCAGCGTGCCGAAGGTGTGGGCCGGCGGCGACATCGTGACGGGCGCGGCGACGGTGATCCTCGCGATGGGCGCGGCGCGCAAGGCGGCCGACGACATGCACGAGTTCCTGAGCGACGGGGCCGCGGCCTGGACCGAGGTCCACGCCGCGGCCTCCGGATGACGAGGTCACGGCCCCGGGGCGCTCAGCCGCCGTGACCCCGCCTGGAGGAGCTCCTGCGCCCGTTCAGACGGATCGGACCTCCGCCATGTAGAGCCGGTGAGCCAGGTCCTCCCAGTAGGAGGCGACGCCCTCCTCGACCTCGTCCCAGTGCACCGCCTCGAACTCCTCGGTGAGCTCTCGCCGGTCGTTCGCGGTGAGGTAGTGCTGGGCGGTGTCGAAGAAGACCTCTTCCTCGACCTCGATGTGGCAACGCACCACCTGGATGAACTCGCGCAGGCTTGCGGAGAAGCTGAGAGCGGCCGCCCGGTCACCCGGGTCCATCCGCTCCAGCGTCCTCTCGAGCCCGTCGAGCTTGCCGCGGCACCACTCGTGCTCGCCGATCATCTGCTCGAGCGGTTCGTCGTCCTCCGTCATCCCGCGGCGATGGCAGCGGGCGAACAGCAGGCCCTCCTCCTTGGGGTCGTGGAGGCCGTCGTTGAAGTAGCGGAAGAAGCCGATCATGTCGCCCACCAGATCGGCACGGACGGCACCCGTCTCCTCGATGTGACGACATTCGGCTTCGGCCGCGTCGGCGACCTCCAGCACCAGGCGGTGCTCGGCCTCCAGGATCTTCCTCCAGCCCATGGCTCCTCCTTCCACGAGCTTGCGGGTCGCACGCACCATGCGACTCCTTTCACAATCACTGTACCCGCGCCGGGGCCATGAAGTGCGTAGTGGGACTCCAATATGGGGTCTTCACCCGACGAGCGGGGGTGGGCGTGACCCGGCTCCGGGCACGGGCGCTGCGTCCGGGAGCGGGTATCATGTCGGGCCAGAGACGACGCCCGCGGCCGCAGGCGCGCGGGCGGAGACGACGGACGGAGGCGGCATGGGAGAGGCGACCACCGGCAAGCTGGTCCTGGCGCTCGACACCGGCACGACGAGCGGCCGGGCGCTCGTCATCGACGCCTCCGGCGTCGTCCTCGCGAGCGCCCAGCAGGAGGTCGCGCTCGGCACGCCGCACGCCGGCTGGGTGGAGCAGGACGCGGAGGAGCTCTGGCTGGCCCAGCTGGCCACCGCGCGGGCCGCGCTCGAGAAGGCCGGAGTGGCCGCCTCCGCGGTCGCCGGCATCGGCATCGCGAACCAGCGTGAGACCACCATCCTGTGGGACCGGGCGACCTCCGCGCCGGTCGCGCCGGCGATCGTCTGGCAGGACCGGCGGACCGCCGGCTTCTGCGAGGAGCTGCGCCTCGCCGGCGCCGAGGCGCTGGTCAGGCGCAAGACAGGGCTCCTCCTCGATCCGTACTTCTCGGGCACCAAGATCCGCTGGCTCCTGGACAACGTCCCCGGCGTGCGCGAGCGCGCGCAGGCCGGTGAGCTTGCGTTCGGCACCGTGGACAGCTGGATGGCCTGGCGGCTCAGCGGCGGCCGCTGCCACGTGACCGACGCGAGCAACGCGTCGCGGACGCTGCTCTACGACATCCGCGCCGGCGCCTGGGACGACGAGCTCCTGGCGCTCTTCGGCGTCCCGCGGGCGCTGCTGCCCGACGTCGTGGACAGCAGCGGCGTCGTCGGCGAGTCGGACCCGGCGCTGCTGGGCGCCGCCGTGCCCATCGCCGGGATGGCCGGCGACCAGCAGGCGGCGCTCTTCGGGCAGGCCTGCACGCGCCGCGGCATGATCAAGGTCACCTACGGCACGGGCTGCTTCCTGCTGCTGCACACCGGCGACGAGCCTGCGGCCGCGCCCCCGGGCCTGATCAGCACCGTGGCCCTCCAGCGTGACGGCAGACGCACGTACGCGCTCGAGGGGAGCGTGTTCATCGGCGGCGCCGCCGTGCAGTGGCTGCGCGACGGCCTCGGCATCGTCGGCAGTGGCGCCGAGGCCACATCTCTGGCGCAGAGCGTGTCGTCGAGCGACGGCGTGGTCTTCGTACCGGCGCTCGCCGGCCTCGGCGCGCCGCACTGGGACCCGTACGCGCGCGGCGGCATCTTCGGCCTCACGCGCGGGACCACCGCGGCGCACGTCGCGCGAGCCACGCTGGAGGGCATCGCCTTCCAGGTCGCGGACCTCTATCAGGCGGAGGCCGACGGCGCCGCGGTGGCGCCGGCGGAGGTGCGCGCCGACGGGGGGGCCGCGGCGAGCGACCTGCTCCTGCAGTTCCAGGCGGACCTGCTCGGTGTGCCGGTCACCCGGGCCGGGCAGCCAGAGGCGACGGCGTTCGGCGCCGCCTGGCTCGCCGGACTCGCGACCGGCGTGTGGGCCGACGAGGAGGAGGTGGCCGCGCTGTGGCGCGCGGGCGCGACGTTCGCGCCGGCAGCCGAGACCGGCGCAAGAGACCTGCAGCGGCGCTGGCGGGCGGCGGTGGACGCCGTCCGGGGGTTCGCGCGCGAGACCCAGTAGCGCAGCCCGGTCAGTGCCGGTGCGGCACCACGAGCACCGGCACGTCGGTGTGGTGGAGGAGCTCGAACGGCGTGTGCCGGCCGATCGCCCCGGCGAACCGCCCCTCGCCGTGCGAGCCCACGACGATGACGTGCGAGCCGCGCTCGTGCGCCACGGCCTCGAGCGCGCGCGCGGGGTCGTCCCACATCAGGAGCACCTCGGTCTGGATGCCCGCCGCGCGGACGCGGTCCGCGGCGTGGCGGAGCATCGGCTCCACCTCGGCCGCGACGCGCCGCTCGTAGTCGCGCAGCTCCTTGGCGGCGGCGCACCCCGGGTCGAGCGCGCAGCTCAGCCCGGGCGGCGGCTCGTGGCAGTAGACGAGGACGACCTGGGCGCCGCTGGTGTCGCGGGCGAGCTCGATGGTCTCGTCGAGCGCGGCGGCCGAGCAGGCCGAGCCGTCGTAGCCGAGGACGATGGGATGTGTCATGGCGGATCCCCTTCCCCGAGGCCCCATTCGCCCTCCGGCCTCACGCCGGAGGCGGGGCTCCACACCACGATGATTCCCGCCGCCGGCTTGTGCTAGGCGCGCGGGCCGCGCGCCGCCTCAGGAGCCGAGGAGGGCGAGCAGGTTGCGGGCGATCAGCGTCGGAGAGTAGTCGAGGCCGCAGCGCTCCAGCTTCTCGCGGGTGGTCGCCGGCAGCCCGTCGCCCGGTGTAGCCGCCAGGACGGCCGCCGTCTCGCGCTCGTCGAACGTCTCGGGCGAGGCGATGCGGAGCTCCACGGCGGCGTTCTCGGGGCAGGCCTGCTGGCAGCGCAGGCAGCCCACGGCGCAGTGATGCCACGCCGGGTCGACCCAGTCGGGGAACGGGGCCTCGTCCTCGTTCGCCATGGTGAGGCAACGGTCGGTCTGCAGGAGGAACCGGTCGGCGCGGATGGCGTCGCTGGGGCAGGCGCGCAGGCAGGCGCTGCAGCGCTCGCACCGGTCCAGCGACAGCGGCTCGTCCCAGGCGGCGTCCGCCGGCGGCGGCGCGTCCGTGGCGCACGCCGCCAGCATCAGGTAGCTGCCGAGGCCGGGGACGTAGGCGACGTTGTTGCGCCCGTAGCGGGCCAGGCCGGCGCAGGCGGCGAGGGCCTTGAGCGGCGGCTCGAAGCGCGCCGCCGCGTGGCCGGAGGAGGCGAGCGCCTCGCCGAGCGCCGCGGCGAGGCCGTCCGGGACGGTGCGGTAGCCGGCGTAGTGCGGCGGCACCACCACCTCACGGGGCTCGCCGCCCACCGTGAGCGTGGCGCGCGTCAGCGGGCGGGGAGTGGCGGCGACGACGACCGCGCGCGCCTCGGGGACGCCGTCCGGCCAGGCGAACGCGAGCTCGCCGGCGATGTGCCGGGCGGTGGGGCCGGGCAGCTCGCCGGAGGCGAGGACCCCGGCCACCCGGTCCCTGAGCTCCCCGATGCGCTCCGCCGCGACCACGCGCGCCGTCCAGCCGGCGGCAGCCAGCGTCTCCAGCACGCTCGTCCAGTCGGGCAGCGTCGTCATCGTCCTCCTCGGGGCCGGCGGTCGGCCCCGAGTGTGCGGCCCTGCCGGGCGCGCCGCAACCGCGCGGCTTGTCGCGGCCGCGCGGCGGCTTCAGACTGGGCCCGGGCGGCCGTACGGGCCGCGGTGAGAGAGGAGGCGCGCGTGCGGTACGGCGGCGATCTGGTCGTACTGTTCATGCTCGGCGGCGGCGTGATGTTCACGCTGCTCTCCGTCGCCGCCTGGGTCACCGGCCGCCGCGCCGGCGCCGTCTTTCTGGCGATCGTCGCCGGCGCCAACCTCGCCTTCGCCCTCGGGCTGCTCGACCGGGCCTCGGGCGGCTGATCCGGCGCTTCCGGCCGCCGCCGCTCCGAGGCGACCGCGTCAGGCCCTGTCC
>DASUMX010000255.1:0-8024 GCA_036277455.1 Thermoleophilia bacterium | reverse complement strand
GTGGATGCCGAGACGGTGCGCCAGCGGCGCGTAGACCTCGAGCGTCTCCTTGGCCTTCTGGATCTGCTTCTGCTTGCTCAGATAGCAGAGCGTGTGCATGTTGTGCAGGCGGTCGCAGAGCTTGATCAGGATGACCCGGATATCGGTGGCCATCGCGATGATCATCTTGCGGTAGTTCTCGGCCTGCTCCTCCTCCTGCGAGGTGAAGTGCATCTTGGTGAGCTTGGTGACGCCGTCGACGAGCATCGCGATCTCGTCGCCGAACTCGGACGCGATCCAGCTGAGCGGCGTACCGGTGTCCTCGACGACGTCGTGGAGGAGAGCGGCGGCGATGGTCACGGAGTCGAGCTTGAGCTCCGCGGCGTTGAGCGCCGTGCCCACCGGGTGGTGGATGTAGGCCTCACCGCTCTTGCGGCTCTGCCGGCCGTGCAGGATGCAGGCGGCGACGAAGGCGCGGGTGATGAGCTCGCGGTCGGGGTCGGCGTCGTAACGCTCGATGGCCGCGAACAGGTCGTCCAGCAGCGGCCCGTACTGGTCGGGGACCTGTGTCAGAGCTGCGTCGTCAGGCAGGTCTGCAGGAAGTCTGGTGTCTGATACCTGTTGCGCCATCGTCTGTGCGCTTCCGTTCGGGTGACGTCGACCTTACTCTGCGGCCGTTGGAGATGGTAGCCGCCGTCCTGATCCACGACGAGCAGGCCGGCCTCGCGCAGAGCCTCGACGGCGGCCGCGGCGGTGGCGACCGGCGCGAGCACGGCTCCTCCCCCAAGGAGTTCCTGCTCGAGCGCATCGTCAAACCGGCCCGAGCCGGCGGCGAGGGCCCTCCAGACCCGCCGCATCTCCGCGTCCAGGTCCAGCTGGGTCTCGCGCACGCGGCCCGCGAATGCGGCCTCGGCGGCGCCCCAGAGCGCGTGCAGGCCGGCGTCCGGCGCCGCGGCGGCGAGACCCGCCCACGTGGTGATGGTGAGGGGCGGATCGAGCAGGACGACCTGCGCGAACGAGGAGGCGAACGCCGGATCGGCCAGGGCGAGGTCCGGCGTGGTCATGACCACGCCGGCGACCGTGGCGGCCGTGAGCCGCTGCGCGCAGGCGGCCTGCACGTAGGCGCCCCCACAGGGCAGCCCGGGCGCGAGCACGTCCCGCGTGAGCAGCGGGCGGCGGCGCGCCACGTCGGCGACGAGGAGGAGGACGCGCTCCCCGCCCGCGACCAGCGCGGCGAGCCGCGAGACGGGCGCGCGGCCGCGCCGGTCGTGGATGCGGCCGGCGGCACGGGCGGCGTGCAGCGCCGCGGTGGCGGCCGCCTCGCCGGCGGCGCCGTCGTCCGCCGCCATGCGGGCGCCGCCCCCGGCGCCGAGCACCAGCCGCCAGAGGTGGTCGCCGCGCGCCCGGTCGCGGCAGCTGAGGTCGCATCCGGTGGGGCACAGGTCCGTTTGCGGAGCATGCAGACGGTGCAGGCTGCGCACCTGCACCTGGGCGCTCACCGAGCCGTTGTAGTCGTTCTTGCCGAGCGAGAGCGCGACGTCGTGGCGTCCCGGCTCCGCGAGCCCGGCGAGGTCGTCGAAGTTGAAGTGGATGGCCTGGCAGGAGTTGCCGTCGCAGCGCACGCGGTACTGGGCGTGCCGCTTGTCCCGCGTGAGGCGCGGCGCCACCACCTCCGCAGCGTGCAGCAGCAGCGTCACCTGCCGGTTGCCGAAGCCGTGAGGCGCGAGCAGCTCGAGCTCGTCGGCCAGACCGAGCGTGAGCTCGTCGCCGCCGACGATGGCGTCGACGTCGCGCACCCGCCGCAGCTCGTCGGGGCCGAGCGCGGACGCGGCCTCGGCGACGAAGGCCTCGCGGAACGCGGGGATGGCGTCGCGCCGCAGGCGCAGGCCGCAGGCGGCGCGATGCCCGCCGAACGTGAGCAGGTGGCTCGCCGTGCGCTCCACGGCGCCGAGCAGGTCGAACGCCGGGATGCTCCGTCCCGAGCCCTTGGCCTCCTCGTCGCCCTCGCTGAGCAGGATCGCCGGGCGGTGGAAGCGCTCGGCGACGCGCGACGCGACGATGCCCACGACGCCCTCGTGCCAGTCTGGTGACGAGAGCACGAGCGCGGGCGGCGGCGGGTCCGGCACCATGGCGACCGCCGCCTCCAGCATCGCCGCCTCGATGGCCTGCCGCTCGCGGTTGAGCTCGTTGAGCCTGAGCGCGAGCGGCAGCGCGGCGTCGCGGTCGGCGGCGCCCAGCAGCTCCAGAGCGATCGAGGCGTCCTCGAGCCGGCCGGCGGCGTTGAGCCGGGGGCCCAGACGGAAACCCACGGCTCCCGCGTCGACCGCGCCCGGACGCCCGCCGGCCACCTCCAGCAGGGTCGCCAGACCGGGGCGCGGCGCGCTGCGCAGCCGCCCCAGCCCGATGGCGGTGAGCACGCGGTTCTCCTCGATGAGCGGCACCACGTCGGCGATGGTCCCGACGGCCACGAGGTCGGTGTACGGGCGGAGCGCGAGCGGCAGGTCTGCCAGCTCGTCCCCGGGCTCCTCGAGCAGCGCGTGGGCCAGCTTGAACGCGACCCCGACTCCCGCGAGGTGGCGGCACGGATAGGCGCCCAGCTTGGGCGTGACGACCGTGCAGGCGGGAGGGTCCCCCTCGAGCTCGTGGTGGTCGGTCACGATGACGTCCATGCCGAGCGCCTGGGCCTGAGCCACCTCCGCCCGGGCGTTGATGCCGCAGTCGACGGTGATGAGCAGCTTGACCCCGGCCCCGGCGAGCTCGTCGACCGCCACCGACGAGACCCCGTAGCCCTCGCTGAACCGGTTGGGCAGTCGCCAGCGGACGTCCGCGCCGAGATCGGCGAGCACGCTCACCAGCAGGAAGGTCGCGGTGATGCCGTCGGCGTCGTAGTCGCCGTGGATGGCGATGGCCTCTCCCCGGCGCAGCGCCTGGTCGATGCGGCGGCGCGCGTCGCTCATGCCCGTCATGAGATACGGGTCGTGGACGCGGAAGTCCGGGTGGAGGAAGGCGCGCGCCGCGGCGGGATCGCCGAGCCCGCGGCGAACGAGCACCTGGGCGAGGACGTCGCTCACGCCGAGCTCCTCGGCGAGTCGCCTGACGTCGGCGAACGGGGCCGGCGCGATGCGCCAGGAGCCTGGGTCGGTCACGAGTGCATCACCCGGCGAGTGTACCGCCCCGGCACGACGGATGCGTGCCGCACCCGGCGCCCCCCGACCGCGGAAGGCCGACCGTCGAAGCCGTCAGGAGCCGGTCCGGCCGGCCTCGCCCTCGCCCGCCGCGGCGTCTTCGGCTGGACTCTCCGCTGCGCGAGTCTCGTCCGCCCCGTCCGCACCGGCGTCTCCGTCCGGCGCGCCCGCTTCGCCAGCGGGCGTCGCCCCGGCCATGGTCACCGCGGTCTGCTCGCCCGGCTCTCCCGGTGCGTCGGAGGCGACGTCGGTCCCGCGCTCGTCGGCCACCACGGTCGCCTCCTCGCCCGCCACCACGGTCGCCTCCTCGCCGGCGATCAGCGTCACATCCTCGCGCGCCGGCGCCGTCTCGTCCGCGCCGGCCACCACGGTGGCCTCCTCCGCCGCGACCACGGTCTCTGCCTCGGCCACCTCCGCGGGGACGACCGCCGCCACCGGCGCGGGTTCGGGCGCCGGCGCAGGCCTGGCGACCAGGGCTTCGGCCTCGCGCAGTCGCTCGTACGTGGACTGCAGCTCCGCCTCGAGCTTGCGTCGCGAGCCCGCGACGGCGGACTTGGCGAACCACGCCGCCGCCAGCCCCACGACGAACACGAGCGCGGCGATGACCGCCGAGACCCAGAACAGCGACACGGCGCTCACGGTGCCGGCGACGTAGTCGACGTCGAAGGCCGTCCCGTTGTTGAGCGCGCCCATGGCGAGGATGAGCAGGGCGACGACGGCGAGCAGGATGAGCGCGTTGCGCACGGGGGACCTCCGGTAGTCTCTGTCGGGCCGAGTATAGCAACGCGCCGCGGCCGGCACAGGGCGGGGCCTCAGAACCTCTCGACGCTCGCCTTCTCGCGCGCGGCGTCGAGCCAGGCCTCGAGAGCCTCGTACCGCCGGCTCCGCGTGAGTTCCTCGAGGATGTCCGGCCGGACGTCGGCGAACGGAGCGACGCCCGCCCGCTGCAGCTCCGACACCCGGATGAGGTACCAGCCGCCGGGACCCTCGACGGGCCCGGTCACCTCGCCGGGGCGGGCCGCGAAGACCGCCCTGCGGAGGACGGCCGGCAAGGACGCCAGAGTGACCGTGCCCATGTCCCCGCCGGCGGCCTTGGACTCCGGGTCGGTGGAGAACTGCCGCGCGACCTCGTCGAAGGGCCGGCCCTCGCCGAGCCGGCGCAACGCGCTCTCGCCGATGCGCTCGGCGCGCACCTGGATCATCTCCAGGTGCGCCGACGCCTCGCGGCGGAACGACGCGCGGTTCTCGTCGTAGTAGGCACGCGCCTGGGCGTCGGTCGCGACGAGCGACCCGTACTTGGCGTCCTGGACGGCCTCACGCAGCACGCCGTCGCGCAGCCCGCTGCGCAACTGCGCGTCGGTGATGGGGACCTTCGCGAGTGCGGCGGTCAGTGCCTCTTCCCCGCCCAGCTGGCTCACCAGTCGCGCGCGCCGCGCCGTCACCTCGCCGGCGTCGGCGCCGACCTCGAGACGCTCCGCCTCGCGGCGGACGACCTCGCGGCGCACGGCCTCCTCCAGCGCCCGGGCCTCCGTGTCTTCGGTGCCGCCGAGGCGGAACTCCGCGCGCAGGGCGTCGATGGCGCTCTGGCGGATGGGCCGCCCGTCGACGCGCAGCACCACGGGGTCGGGTGACGCCGAGGGAGAAGCCGCGTCGCCGCCGTCGCCGCAGGCGGCGAGCGCACCGGCGCCCGTCAGCGCGACGATCACGCTCAGCGCGGCGAGGATGGAGGTGCGGAAGAGGCTCATGTCGTCACGGAGACGCGCGCGCTTCGGAGTGCGTTCAGGCCTGTGGCTCGGGGATGACCTCGCGGTACGGCTCGTCGGAGATCGTCCGCTGTCCGCCGGGGAAGCGCGCCGGGAAGTAGCAGGCGACCTCGTGCCTCGGCCCGGCCTCGCCGGTGATCGCCAGCCGCGGCATGGCCGTGGTGCAGATCTCCTGTGCACGCGGGCACCGCGGATGGAACACGCAGCCCTTGGGCGGGTTGGCGGGGCTGGGCACGTCACCCTCGAGGACGATGCGTCGCCGCGACCGCTCCGTGTGCGGGTCCGGGATGGGCACCGCCGAGAGCAGTGCCTCGGTGTACGGGTGCTGCGGCATGTCGTAGAGCACGGCGCTGTCGCTGATCTCGACGATCTTGCCCAGGTACATGACCGCGACGCGGTCGGAGATGTGCTTGACGACCGAGAGGTCGTGGGAGACGAAGAGGTACGTGAGCCCGAACTCGTCCTGCAGGTCCTCGAGGAGGTTGAGGACCTGGGCGCGGATGGAGACGTCGAGCGCGCTCACCGGCTCGTCGAGCACGATGAGCTTGGGGTTGAGCGCCAGGGCGCGGGCGATGCCGATGCGCTGGCGCTGCCCACCCGAGAACTCGTGCGGGTAGCGCTCGGCGTGCTCGGAGTTGAGGCCCACGGTGTCCATGAGCTCCGCGACGCGCTTCTTGCGCTCCGCCTCCGTGCCGACGTCGTGGATCTTGAGCCCTTCGCCGACGATGTCGCGGATGCGCATCCGCGGGTTGAGCGAGGCGTACGGGTCCTGGAAGACGATCTGCATGTCCTTGCGCAGCGTGTTCATGTCGCCGCGCGACGCCTTCATCACGTCGATGCCCTCGAAGGTCACGTCACCGCCGGTCGCCTCGGTGAGACGCAGCAACGTGCGCCCCACCGTGGACTTGCCGCCGCCGCTCTCCCCCACCAGCCCCATCGTCTCGCCCTTCTCCACGGCGAAGCTGACTCCGTCGACCGCGTACACGTACCCGGTGGTGCGCTTGAACACGCCCGTGCGGATGGGGAAGTGCTTCTTGAGGTCGCGGACCTCGAGCAGGCTCATGACGCCTCGCCTTCCCGCGTACACGAGCGGGCCGCCGGAGGTGGACCGCTCATGCCGCCGGCTCCTTGAACTGGGGAAGGTCGCCGCGGATGGCGAGGCGTTCCTCGACCGGGATCCAGCAGTGCACGCCGTGCTCCAGACCGACGGACTCGTGCTCGGGCCAGTTGTCGCGGCACTGCTCGCGGCGGTACGGGCAGCGCGGCGTGAACGGGCAGCCGGCGGGCAGCGTGATGAGGTTCGGCGGCTGGCCCTTGATCGGCGTGAGCCGCGTCTTCTCCGACTCGTCGAGCCGCGGCAGCGACGCCAGCAGGCCCCACGTGTACGGGTGGTGGGCGTTGTAGAAGATCTCGTCCACGGGCCCGTACTCGACCGTGCGTCCCCCGTACATGACCATGACCTTGTCCGAGATCTCGGCGATGACGCCGAGGTCGTGGGTGATGAGGATGACGCCGGATTCGTACTGCGCCTGCATCTCGCGCATGACGTCGATGATCTGCGCCTGGATGGTCACGTCGAGCGCCGTGGTGGGCTCGTCGGCGATCAGGACGTCCGGATTGCAGCTGATCGCCATGGCGATCATCGCGCGCTGGCGCATGCCGCCGGAGAACTCGAACGGGTACTGGTCGATGCGCTTGTCCGCGTCGGGGATGCCCACGCGGGCCAGCAGGGCGGCCGCCATCCGCAGCGCCTCGCTCTTCCCTTTGTCCTGGTGGAGCATGACCGCCTCGGCGATCTGCTTGCCGACCTTCATGACGGGGTTCAGGCTGGTCATCGGGTCCTGGAAGATCATCGCGATGTCGTTGCCGCGCACCGCCCGCATGTCCGCGTCGTTCAGGGTGCGCAGGTCCTTGTCGCCGAGCATGAGCGACCCCTCGACCACCTTGCCGGGCGGGTCGGGGATGAGGCGCATCAGGGACATGGCCGCCACGGTCTTGCCGGAGCCGGACTCGCCGACGATGCCGATGGTCTCGCCGCGGTCCAGCGTGAAACTCACGCCGTTGACCGCCTTCACGACGCCGGCGTGCGTGAAGAAATGCGTGGAGAGGTCCTTGACCGTGAGAAGGCGTTCCGCCATGCCTATTCCTTGAGTTTCGGGTCGGTTGCGTCGCGCAGGCCGTTGCCGAACGAGATGAAACCGAACACGGTGGTCACGAGCGCGATGCTGGGGAACAGCAGCCACCACCAGTTGCCGCCGGCCAGGTAGTTGACCGCGTCGGAGATCATGAGGCCCCACGACGAGTTGGGCGGCTGGATGCCGATACCGAGGTAGCTCAGCGCGGCCTCGGTGGCGATGGCGCCGCCGATGGCCATGGCGACGGAGACGTAGACCGGGGCCATGCTGTTGGGCAGCACGTGGCGGAAGATGATGCGCAGGTCGCCGGCGCCCTGCGCGCGCGCGGCCTCGACGAACTCCATGGACTTGACGCTCAGGATCTGGCCGCGCACCACACGCGCGAAGGTCGCCCAGCCGAGCACGCCGATGGCGATGAAGACGTTCTGGAACCCCTGACCGAGCACGCTCATGATGAGCAGCACGAACAGGATGTACGGGAACGCGAAGAAGATGTCGGCGGCGCGCATGATGATCGAATCGACGACGCCGCCGTAGTACCCCGAGACCGGCCCGAGGATCAGCCCCAGCGTGAGCGCGATGGCGACGGCGATGATGCCGACGAGCATGGCGACGCGGGTCGCGACCAGCGTGCGCGAGAGCACGTCGCGGCCGAGGTAGTCGGTGCCGAACGGATGCGACCAGGACGGTGGTGAGCCGAGCCCGGAGGGTGAAAGGTCGTAGTTGACCATGTTCGGGTCGTACGGGGCGAGGTACCCCGGCGCGTCGGAGGCCGTGGCCTCATCGCTGGCGCGGACGTGCCAGTGCATCTGGTAGAAGACGGCCTCGACCGTGCCGATGCTGATGAAGACGATGATGATGCCGAGGCCGACGAGGGCGAGGTGGTTGCGCCGGAGCCGCCGCCACGTGTCGGCCCACAGGCCGAGCGGCTTGGCCTGCTCCTCGATGACCTCCTCGACGAC
>DASUMX010000254.1:0-4009 GCA_036277455.1 Thermoleophilia bacterium | reverse complement strand
TCCTCGGCCTCCTGCCTCGCGAGGTCGTTCAGCCGCAGAGCGATGCGCTCCGCCGCGCGGCGGTTGTTCACGAAGACGAGGGTCGAGCGGTGGTCGCGGACCAGGCGCAGCAGCTCAGGGTAGATCGCCGGCCAGATGCTGCGCCGGGTGGCCTCGCCGCCGGGGATCGCGTCGAGCTCGAGCGGCGCATCCGGTTCTACCATGGACTCCACAGGCACGTGGATCCGCAGGTCGAGCGGCTTGCGCACGCCGGCGTCGACGATCGTGCACTCCCTGCCCGGCCCCACCAGGAACCGGGCGACCTCGTCGAGCGGCTTCTGCGTCGCCGAGAGGCCGATGCGCTGCACGTCGCGGCCCGCCTGCTCGGCCAGCCGCTCCAGCGTCACCGCGAGGTGGGCGCCGCGCTTGGTCTGCGCCACCGCGTGGATCTCGTCGACGATCACCCACTGCGTGCCCGTGAAGAGCTCCCGCGCCTGCGAGGTGAGCATGAGGTACAGCGACTCGGGCGTGGTGATGAGCACGTCGGGCGGCTTGCGCAGCATCGCCGCCCGTTCCCGCTGCGGCGTGTCGCCCGTGCGCACGCCGACCCGGACGTCGGCCCCGATGCCGCGCAGCGGCGCCTTCAGGTTGCGCTCCACGTCGTACCCCAGGGCCTTGAGCGGCGAGATGTAGACGAGCCGAAGTGTCCGCTCCCGCGGGTCGGCCGGCGGCGGCTCGGCGACGCAGCGGTCGAGCGCCCACAGGAAGGCGGCGAGCGTCTTGCCGGACCCGGTGGGCGCGGAGACGAGCGTGTGCGCGCCGGCGGAGATGGCCGGCCAGGCCTGCACCTGCGCGGGCGTGGGCTCCGCGAACGCCCGCGCGAACCACTCACGGACCTGCGCGGTGAAGGGGGCGAGGGCGGGATGTACGGCCGGCGTCGTCATGTGCACTGTGGATGCCCGCGGGCGGGGCAAGCATCACACGCCGCCGGGACGGACGGGCAAACGCTCGTCACGCGGGGCCTGCAGCGAGAGGATGATGGGGCACCGTCACGTCCCCGGAGGGAGGAGCCATGGCAGGAAGCGTCTACAAGGTCATCGAGATCATCGGCACCAGCGACACGTCGTGGGAGGAGGCGGCGAAGACCGCGGTCGAGGAGGCGGCGAGCCACCTCGAGGACCTGCGCGTCGCCGAGGTCGTGCAACTCGACATGCACATGGTCGACAACAAGGTCGCCGCCTACCGTGCGAAGGTGAAGGTCTCGTTCAAGTACCACAAGGATGCGTGAACGGCGCGACCGCCTCGGCGCCATCGCTCCCCATGACTCCGCCTGACGGTCCCTGACGTGCCGGCGGCTCCGGCCGCCGGCACGCACCACCGCCTCACAGATAGCCGCCCTCCGCCGGAGGGAGCCGCTTGTACTCGGCGATGGACTCGATGATGCGCCGGATGAGCGCGGCCACGTCACGGAGGTCCTGTGCCCGGCGGTCATCCGCGTGGAAGCCGCCGCTCCAGCGGACCGTCTTGCTCCCCTGTTCTGTGACCACCGTGAGACGGGTCTCGTACTGCATGCCCGCCGGAGGTTCGAACCATCGGCCGTCCCCGCGCGACACATAGCGTGAGGGATACGACCAGAAGTCGATCGCGACGATCCTCCGGAAGATGCGCGCCAGCTCGTCGTCGCTGAGACTGAAGGGGACCGTGATCGACGAGGCCAGGATCATGTCCTTGGTGAACGTGCCGCGCGGCGTATCCAGCACGTTCTTCGGCTGGTGCGGGCCGTAGGCGAAGACGAATCCCGTGACGACGCTCTCCGGTGAAGCCGGCGGCGAGGAGGGCGCCGGGACTCCCGCGCCGCCACAGCCTGCCAGGATGAGCAGCGCTGCCACAGTGACGAGGGCGATGACCCGGCCGGTCATGACTGCACCTGCCTTCGCGAGTGAGGTTCCCGCTCTCCGCGGCCCGCCGCTTGCGAGCCGTCACACGAGGGAGACGTGCGAGCCTCCCTCGGGGTGCGCCGGACGGATCTGCCGATGCTGCGTGCGCGCCGCGGCGCGTCACACGCCGGCGCTGGCGCGCAGGAGCGCCGTCACGGCCTCCGGCGCGAAGTGCTGCAGCAGCGCGCCGCAGCAGGCGAAGATGTAGTCGCGGTCGAGGGCGACGCGCGCGTCCGGCGGCGGCAGCAGGCGCTCCCCGCCGCCGCTCCTGGCGCGCGTGTCCGCGAGCACGGCCTCTCCGCCGGGCAGACGCGTGAGCGCGCCGCCGGTGCCGATCACGAGCCGGCAGGCGGTGAGGTCGCGCCCTCGCGCGACCGTCTGCCGCCCGGTCGGCGTGTAGAGGTGCGCGAGCTGCCCCGCGTGGCGCTGCACCCCGGTGACGGCGGCGTAGTGCGTCAGCGTCAGCGCCGCCGCGATCTCCTCCTGCGTCTCCGGCAGCGCCGGCGGCAGGCGCACCGGCCGCTCCTGCGCCGCCAGCAGCTCGACCACGTGCCGCGCGCTCACGTAGGTGCCCAAGTCGCCCTCCACGGTGCGCTTGCTGTGCGGCTGCGGCTCGATGGTCAAGGCCGCGATCTCCGGGCTGCCGTCGGTGATCGAGTGCACGTCGGTCGTCGCGCCGCCGACGTCGACGACGACCAGGTCGCCGACGTCCTCGGCGAGCCGCTCGGCGGCGATCAGCACGGCGCCCGGCGTCGGCAGGATCCTGCCGTTCACGACCTCGCCGATGCGCTCCATGCCCGGGGCGTGCGTGATGTGCTCCTCGAAGGCGTCGTGGATGACGTGCCGGGCAGGGACGATGTCGAGCTCGTCCACGGCCGGATAGACGTTGTTGGTGAGCTTGACCTTGAAACCGGCGCGCTCCAGCAGTTCCTGGGCGTCGCTGCACACGACACTGTTGCCGGCGTACACGACGATGGGCCGCGCCTCGAGCCTGGCGAGCTCCCCGGCGTTGAAGAGCACGGTGTCGCAGTCGCCGCCCTCCACCCCGCCGGCGAGCAGGACGAGGTTGGGCCGCACGGCGTCGATCTCGCGCAGGTCGTGCGCGCGCAGGCGGCCGGCGGTCTGGTACTTGACGACCGCGCCGGCCCCCAGAGCCGCCTCCCGGGCGGCCATCGCCGTCATGCGCTGCGTGAGGCCGTGGACGGTCATGCGCAGGCCGCCGGCCGCCGAGCTGGTCGCCAGCGTCAGCTCCGGCCTGACCGAGAAGCCGACGGCCGCCTCCAGCTGCGCCCGGGCGGCGTCCACGCCGCTGGTGACGTCGCCGTCGGCGACCGAGGTGGCGGCGACGCCCTGTGCCACGAGACAGGGCGTCGCCTGCGGGTAGTCCGTCAGGCCGGCGAACGCCGAGACGACGGTGGTCGTCGAGCCGATCTCGGCGACGAGCGCGTCCACGGGCCGCGGGTCCGTCACGTCACATCCCGCGTTCGCGCATCGCCGTGACGACGAACGACGCGACGCCGATGCCCTTGGCCCCGCGCCCGAAGCCGGCGTCCATGCCCCAGCTGCGGGCGAGCTCGTCGGTGACCTGCGTGCCGCCGGAGATGAGCAACAGCCGGTCGCGCACGCCCTTCTCCACGGCCAGGTCGGCGAGCTTCTCCATGTTGTCCCGGTGCATGTCGCCGTGCGTGATGATCGTGCTGATGAGGACGACCTGCGCCGCGTGCTCGATGGCCGCGTCCAGCACCTTCTCGACCGGCACCGAGGTGCCCAGGTACTCGCACGAGAAGCCCCACTTCTCGAGGCCGCCGTGCTTGATGTCGATGATCTCGCGCATGCCCACCGAGTGCTCGTCCTCGCCCACGGTGGCGGCCACGCACTTGATGCCCTTCTCGCTGACGAAGGCCTTGATCTCCTCGTCCTTCATGACGACGGGCTCGGGCGGGATGACGAGGCGGGCCGGGTCGACGACCACGTCCAGCCGGCCCTTCATCTCGATGAGCGTTCCCTCGGCCGGGTGCATGACCTGCTTGTTGATGACCTCGCACTCCTGCAGGTTCATGGCCTTGCCGAACTCGAGCGCCGCGAACTCCGCG
>DASUMX010000253.1:0-53334 GCA_036277455.1 Thermoleophilia bacterium | reverse complement strand
AGCGGCGTGTGCCGGGCGCGGGTCAACCGCGACGGCGTCCTCTACGCCATCACCTACGCCAAGGTGTGCAGCGTCGCCGCCGACCCCATCGAGAAGAAGCCGCTCTACCACTTCTTCCCCGGCACCACGGTGCTCTCGCTCGGCAGCCTGGGCTGCAACTTCGCCTGCCGCCACTGCCAGAATTGGCAGATCGCGCACGCGGACCCGGCGGAGGCCACGCGCGACCTGCGCGACCTGCCCATCCGCAACCTCTCCGTGCTGGCCGCGAACAACGAGTGCCAAGGTGTGGCCTGGACGTACAACGAGCCCACGATCTGGCTTGAGTACATCCTGGACGGCGCCCAGGCGGCGCACGAGCATGGGCTGTACACGGTGATGGTCACCAACGGCTACATCACCGATGACGCCCTCTCGATCCTCGGGCCGCACATCGACGCCTACCGCGTCGACGTGAAGGGCTTCACGGATCAGCAGTACAAGGATCTGTGCAAGATCCCCGATCTCACGCCGGTGCTGGAGTCGGCCGAGCGTGCCAAGACGGAGCACGGCTGCCACGTCGAGATCGTCACCAACGTCATCCCCACCTTCAACGACGACGCCGCGACGCTGCGCGGCATCGCCGGGTGGATCGTGGAGCGGCTCGGCGCGGAGACGCCCTGGCACGTGACGCGCTTCATGCCCCACCTCGAGTTCGCGCATCTCCCGCCGACGCCGATCGCCACGCTCGAGGCGGCGGTCAAGACCGGTCACGACGCCGGCCTGGAGTTCGTGTACCTCGGCAACGTGCCCGGTCATGAAGGGGAGAACACGGTCTGCCCGAACTGTAAACGGCTCCTGGTCCGCCGTACCGGGTCGGCGGTTGAGGATGTCGCGCTCCGGGGAACATTCTGTGCGATGTGCGGACAGAACGTGAACGTCCGGACCTCCCTCAAGAAATGACCGTCACGGTAGACGTAATGGCTGAGCTCTTGGCCCGAACGCCCACAACTCGATAGGATTCAGCGGTCGTGGAAGACTACGTGAAGCTCGATATCCCCGCGAAGGCCGAGTTCGTGTCGCTCGGTCGGCTCGCTTTGTCCGGCCTTCTCCGCTCACGCGGCGGATACTCGGACGACGCGGTCGCCGACCTCAAGCTGGCGCTCACGGAGGCTTGCTCCAACTCCGTCCGGCATGCGTACGACCACGACCAGGGTCAGGTCCACCTCGAGTTCACCGTGCACAGCGACTGCGTCACGGTGCTCATCAAGGACCAGGGCGGGGGCTTCCACGAGGACGACGACGACTGTCCGGAGTGCCGCACGCTCACCGATCAGCTGGCCGAAGGCGGTATGGGCATCTCCATCATCCGCGCGGTGGTCGACGACTTCGACCTGCGCAAGCCGGACGAGGGCGGCACGGTCCTCGTCCTCACCAAGCGCCGCGACCTCTAGCAGGCCGTCCCGGCGCCGGCCGCGCCGCCGTCGGCGTCGGCAGGTTTGGGGCCGCCGCCGGGGCAGGAAGAACTCCTTCACCAGGACGCGACACGTCGCGCGCCCAAGTCGCGTCACGACCTCGAAGGGCAGGAGGCCCCCAATGCTCGATGCCCTGCGCCAGCGCACCGTGGCCAAGGTGCTGTTCGACGAACATCACGGAGAGGCTTGGTCGATCCGGCCGGAGGCGGCGGCCAGGATGCGGCCGTCCCATCCGGCGGCCGCCTCCTACGCGACAGCCGCCGCGGAGCTCACGGCCCGAGACTTCGACGCCGTCACCACGGCCGGCCGGCCTCTGGATGAAGTGGCGCTGGCGGACGTGGACGTCCTCGTCATCGCCCATCCGAGCGATCCCAAATGGGAGCGCACGGTGGGCGCAGACTCCCCTGTGTTCTCGCCGGCGGAGATCGCCGCCGTGCAGGACTTCGTCGCCCGCGGCGGCGGCCTCGTCGTGCTGGGAGAAGAGGAGGAGGACAAGTACGGCGGGAACCTCAACGACCTCCTCGCCCCCTTCGGGGTCCGGTTCGAGAACACGATCGTGTTCGAGTACGACCCGGGGGACGGGGTCCCCTCGTGGGTGGTGGGTGAGTCGGCGCCGAAACCCGCCGACCCCGGCATCCTGCACGGCGTCGGAGAGGTCGGGTTCTACCGCGCCGGGGCTCTGTCCACAGACGACCCCGGCGCCGTCGTACTGCGCACGCGCGCGACGGCGGACCCGCCCGGCGCTGCGCTCGCCGCGGCGACGCAGTACAAGGAGGGCCGCGTCGTGGTCGTCGCCGACTCGGACCTCTTCGGCGACGACTACCTGTCGCGGCGCGACAACCGCCGGCTCTGGATGAACCTCCTGTATTGGGTGTCCCTGGCCGCATTCCGCGCCGACGCGACGCCCATCGTCTCGGAGGCGGCGCAGGATCCGGCGTGGCTGCACCTCAAGGAGGCGACCGGCGCGCTGCGTCTTCTGCAGGAGCCCAAGGGCGAGGTCGACCTCAGCCGGCACGATGCCGGAGAGGTGCGGGCGCTCGTGGTGGCGATGGCCGAGGCCATCGCGGACCTCGCGCCCCGGTTCCCGCACCAGAAGGAGTACCTGGCCCAGGTCGTCGCGGACCTGGACGCCTGGGTGGAGAGCGGCTGCGGCAAGCCGGACTTCAAGGACTCGCTCGCCCTCTTCCGCCCCGACCTCGAGCGGCGCGACGGCGTGGAGCACCTCGTCGTCTTTCCGATGTACACGCCCAACGGCTCGCCCGACACGCGCTTCGAGGCGCTGATCACACGGACTCCCTGGCCGGAGTTCGTCTCGCAGATCGAACGCGAGCTCTACGACAACCCCAAGTTCGTCCCGGTGCAGCTGGTGGACAACACCGCGGGCTACGACAGCGAGTGCGCGGTGCTCTTCCCCGAGACGGTGAGCGTGGCCGAGCGGCCTACCAACCACTTCGGCGCGATCTTCTGTGACCGCGAGTCGGCGCGCTATCGGCGCACCACGCTCTGGGGCGCGGAGGTCCTCGACATCGACCTGCCGCCGGACGCCCGCGCGCTGGCGTCGTCGCCGGACCTGGCGCTCGAGACGTACATCCTCTGGGACATGATCCACGATCGCTGGCACAGCCACGGCGACCTGCCCTTCGACCCGTTCATGATCCGCCAGCGGCTGCCGTACTGGATGTACTCGCTCGAGGAGCTGCGCGTCGACCTCGCCACCTACGGCACGGCCGATGAGCTGGCGGCGAGTTTCCCCTTCGCGCGCTACGTCAAGTACGCGATCCTCTTCGACCGTCTCCTGCGCTTCCCCATCACCGGCAACCGCGTGCGCAACTACGACGGTCTGGGCGGCCAGCTGCTCTTCGGCTTTCTGCACGCGCACGGCGTCGTGCGGTGGACCGACAACCGGCTGCTCATCGACTGGGAGCGGATCGACTCCGCCGTCGCCGAGCTGCGCGGGCAGGTCGAGCAGCTGTATCGGCACGGGATCGAGACCAGCAAGGTGACGTACTGGATCGCCGCGCACGACCTCATCTCCCCGTACGTGACCCCCAACGTCGGCTCCCAGTGGCGCAAGGAGGCGCGCGTCTACTCCGACGAGGCCGAGCCGCGCGCCTGGATCGACAGGGTGCTGGACGACGAGTTCCCTCTCAACATGTTCTACGAGTCGCTGAAGAAGAAGGTCGCGACGTGAGTGCCCCGCTCACGCTCTTCGCCAGCGACAACTACGCGGGAGCGCATCCCGCCGTTCTCGAGGCCGTGGCGTCCGCCAACGAGGGATGGGCGCCCGCCTATGGGGACGACCCCTGGACCGGGCGCCTGCGCGAGCGCCTTCGCGAGGTGCTCGGCGACGTCGAGGCCTTCCCCGTCTTCAACGGCACGGGCGGCAACGTGACCGTCCTCGCCGCACTGCTTCGCCCCTACGAGGCGGTGATCTGCCCGGAGACGGCGCACATCAACGTGGACGAGTGCGGCGCTCCGGAGCGCATCGCCGGCGCCAAGCTCGTCGACGTGCCCACGCCGGACGGCAAGCTGACGCCGGAGCTGCTGCGCCCCCGGCTCGTCGGCTTCGGCGACCAGCATCACGTGCAGGCGCGGGTCGTCTCGATCTCCCAGTCGACCGAGCTGGGCACGGTCTACGCTCCGCAGGAGATCGCCGCGCTGGCGGAGACGGCACACGAGGCCGGGCTGCTCCTCCACATGGACGGGGCCCGGCTCGTCAACGCGGCGCAGGCGCTGGGACTTGGGCTGCGGGAGCTGACCACGGACTGTGGCGTCGACGTGTTGACGCTGGGGGGGACCAAGAGCGGCCTGCTCGGCGCCGAGGCCGCCGTCTTCTTCCGGCCGGAGCTCGCTGCCGGCTACCTGTATGCGCGCAAGCAGGGGACGCAGCTGGCCTCGAAGATGCGCTACATCTCGGCGCAGCTGCTCCGCCTGTTCGAAGGCGACCTCTGGAGGGAGACCGCGGGGCACGCCAACGCCATGGCCCGGCGGCTCGGCGATGCGGTCGCCACCACACCGGGTGTCACGCTCGCGTATCCGGTGCAGGCCAACGCGGTCTTCGCGGCGCTGCCGGCGGCCGTCATCGAGCGGCTGCACGAGCGGTACCACTTCTACGTGTGGGACGAGGATGCGGGGGTCGTGCGCTGGATGTGCTCCTGGCAGACCAGCGCGGGGGACGTCGACGCTCTTGCCGGCGCGTTGCGGGAGGCCGTGTCCGGCTGAGGGCGGTGACGGGAACCATGAGCACAGACTTCAGGACGCGGGCCGCGCTGGAGCGCGTGGCAGCCACGCACAGCCTGGAGGTCGAGCAGACCGATGCACTCTCCGCCTTCGTGGAGCTGCTGCTCGGCTGGCGGCGTGCGAACGTGACCGGACTCACCGACCCTGTCGCCGTGGTCGACACGCTGATCGGCGACTCTCTGGCCCTGCTCTCGGTGCCGCAGCTGCGGCAACGCGAGGCCGGCGCCTGGCTCGATCTCGGCGCCGGCGCCGGCATCCCCGGCATCCCGCTGGCGGTGGCGGTGCCGGACGCGACCGTCACGCTGCTCGATGCGGTCGCCAAGAAGTGCGCGTTCCTCGAGGCCGCCGTCACCGCAGCCGGGCTCACCGGCCGCGCGCACGTGGTGTGCGCCCGCAGCGAGCACCACGCGTCCGCGGGCGCGCCCGGACGAGATGCCTACACCGTGGTCCTCGCGCGCGCCGTCTCGGAGCTGCCGGTGCTCGTCGAGCTCGCCGCCCCTCTCCTCGCGGAGGGCGGCGTGCTGCTGGCCAGCAAGACACGGCGCGCGCTCGAGGAGGAGGGTGAGGCCGCGGCCGTGGCCGCAGGCCGGTGCGGCCTCGCGCCCGAGCCGCCCGTGGTGCTGTCCGCGTCGCCACTGGACGAGGCCGTCTGCGTCGTCTTCCGGAAGAGAGAGCCGACCGCCGACTGGCTCCCCCGACGCGAGGGCGTGGCCGGCAAACGACCGCTGGGCGTCTGACCGCGTCGCGCTCGCGACGCTCCCATCGGGTCGCGCCCTTTCACCAGAGCCGCCTCCGCGCCCGCCAGGACCACGGGTCATCTCTGCTAGTATCGGTGCCCCGCGAAAGGAGCCCGGTGACCCGCGTCATCGCCGTGACCAACCAGAAGGGCGGCGTCGGCAAGACCACCACCGCCGTCAACCTCGCCGCCTGCCTGGCTGAGGCTGAGTTCGACGTGCTCCTGCTCGACATGGACCCGCAGGCCAACGCGTCATCCGGCCTCGGCGTGCGCCCCGGGGACCCCCGGCTCACCAGCTACGGTGTGCTCGGTGGCGCCGCCGGCATCGCCGAGGCCACGGTGACGACCGTGCTCCGGCACCTCTCGATCGTTCCGGCGTGCCCGGACCTGGCGGGGGCCGTGGTCGAACTCGCCAATGCCGACGGGAACGAGTTCGTTCTCGAGTATGCGCTGGCGGGTCACGTCGAGACGTATGATTTCGTCTTCATCGACTGCCCGCCCTCGCTGGGGGTGCTGACGGTCAACTCGCTGGTCGCGGCGCAAGAGGTCCTGGTCCCCGTGCAGGCCGAGTACTACGCGCTGGAGGGGCTGGCGGCGCTGCTCGAGACGATCGGGCTGGTGCAGGAACACCTGAACCCCGGCCTCACCATCCTGGGCGTGCTGGTGACGATGTACGACGGGCGCACGCGACTCGGGCGTGAGGTCGCCGGAGAGGTCCGCGAGCACCTGGGCGAGCACGTCTTCCAGACCATCATCCCGCGCAACGTCAGGCTGAGCGAGGCGCCCAGCCACGGCCTGCCGATCTCGCGCTATGATGCCACCTGCGCCGGCAGCGACGCCTACTTCGATCTCGCCAAGGAGGTCGTCTCCCGTGAGTGACGCACGCGATCCCGACACTGAGAGCCAGTCCGCGGGACGGTCCGGCGGCGTCGGAAAGAAGGCTCTGGGCAAGGGCCTCGGGGCGTTGATCGGCGAGAGCCGCGCGGCGCTGGGGCGCTCCGGCGCGGTCCCCACCCTGGGCGAAGGCCGCCTCCGCGAGCTTCCGCTGGCAGACATCAGCGTCAACCGGCGGCAACCGCGGCGGACGTTCGCCGACGACGAATTGCGGGAGCTGGCCGCCTCCATAGAGGCGCTCGGCGTGGTCCAGCCTGTGGTGGTGCGGCCGCTGCACCCGGAGGGGCAGGCGGCCGCGGGCGTGCCTGCCCCCACCGGCATCCGCTTCGAGCTCATCGCCGGCGAGCGGCGTCTTCGCGCCGCGAAGCTCGCCGGTCTCGACTACATCCCTGCGCTGGTGCGTCCGGCGGACGAGATCTCCTCGCTGGAGATCGCGCTTGCCGAGAACGTGGCGCGCGAGGATCTCAACGCGATCGAGGAGGCGCTGGCCTACGCCGCTCTGGTGGACGAGTTCGATCTCACCCACGAGCGGATCGCCCAGCTCGTCGGGCGCAGCCGGGTCGCCGTCACGAACCTGCTGCGCCTGCTCGACCTGCCGGATGAGGTACAGGCGATGATCGAGCGCGGCGACCTCATGGAGGGGCATGGGCGCGCCCTCCTGGCGCTGCCCGACCACGGTGAGCGACGCCGCGTCGCGCGCCTCGCGGTGGCCGACGGTCTCACGGTGCGTCAGGTCGAGGCGCTTGTGCGCGGGCTGGGCGAGAAGGGGACGGACATGGCTGCACCCGCGCCTCGCCCTGCCGCCGGCCGGGACTTCACCGAGCTGGCGGACGAACTCTACGGGGTGTTCGACGCTCCGGTGAAGATCCGCAGCGGCAAACGCGGCGGGTCCATCCAGATCGGCTTCAAAGACGCGGCCGAGTTGCAGCGGCTCGTCGACCTCCTGCGCTCGCTCGGCTGACGCGCGTCAGAGCGAAGCGGGGGTGAGCGTCACCGCCGGCGTCGGCGTGGGGAAGGCCGTCGTGCCGGGTGTCGGGGGCGCCGTGGGAGGGATGGTCGCTCCCGGCGTCGGCGTCGCTCCCGGCGTCGGCGTGATCCCCGGCGTGGGCGTCACGACGGGCGCAGGGGTCGTCCCGGGTACCGGCGTGGAGCCGGTCGGCGCCGTCGTCCCCGCCGGGACGTACACGACGGTGCCGTCGGCGAGCCTGTAGAACGAGCCGATGAGCGTTCCCACGCCCGCCACCTCAGCCCCCGACTGCATGTCGAGCTTGGTGATCTGGTCACCCTCCTTGACGATCACCTGCATCTCGGGCGTGCCCGGGTTGGTGACGATCGTCATGTTCTCGCTGGTGAGCAAGCCACTGACACCGGCCGCCGCGAGGGCCGCGACGAGAAGGCCCACGGCGAGCGCGATGGCCACCACGAACAGATTGGCGAGACCGTAGAGCGGGTCGCCGTTGCGGTCGGCCGTGCCGACCCTGCGCCGCCGCATGTAGCGTAAGCCGCTCTCGGGCGCGCCCATCACGGTGCCGAGGTTCTGCAGCCTGGAGTGGTCGTCGTTCGCCGGCATCGCTCAGCGACGGCGCAAGGGCCCACCGGACCCGCGGGGCTTGGGATCGTCCGTGCCCTCCGGGTCGATGAGGCCGAGGCCGGCGAACGGGTCGTCGTCCCGGGTCCAGTCCATGCTGGGGTCGTCGAACGTGAGGCCGACGCCGTCGTCCGGCCGAGCCGCCGGCGCCGGCCCTGCGGGGACCGCCGGCGAGCGCTGCGCGGCGGCCTGTCCGGAGCCGCCGTTGCGGCCGGGCGTGGTGGCCACGGGGAGCAGCGGCTCGTCCGGCGTCGCCGGCAGCGTGATGATCGCGGTGCGCTCCGCGTCCTCGTCGGCGACCTCGTACTCGACCGGCGCCTCGGTGTCCCAGACGCCGGTCTTGGAGAGGCGACGGCCGGAGCGCAGTCTCACATCGGAGCCTTCGAGCAGCTCCAGCAGATACTCCATGTCCGAGATGTCCTGGGAGTAGAGGCGGTCGCGCACGATGCTGACCAGGAACGCGAGGCCGCCGATGAGCAGGCCGATCACGGTCACAGAGAACGCGGTGACCAGGTTGTCGGAGAGCTCCTGGACATCGCCGCTGGCCAGACCCACCAGGGCGGGCGCCAGCGGTATCAGCGTGCCCATGAGGCCCAGCATGGGGCCGATGCGCACGAGGATCCGGGTCCGCTCGAGTCGCTTGATGGTGTAGAACTCGTACTCCTGCAGGAGCTTCAGCGGTTTGGCCGCCAGGCGCTCCGTCTGGTAGTTGCGGATGAGATCGTAGAGGAAGCGGACGACGACCAGGGAGTAGGTGTTCTCCTGCAGGTACCTGTAGGCCGTGCGCGGCTTGCCGTCGCGGAACGCCTTGCGCGCGCGCAGGGCGCGGACCTCGAGCGCGTCAAGGTCGCGGTAACGGAACCGCAGCCACAGCTCGTACAGCAGCACGCCGAGCTCGATGAGCACCCAGACGAGGCAGATGACGGCGGCGATGAGGACGGGCCAGAGAAGGATCCTGGCGATGTCGTAGATGAGCTGCTGAAGGTCGTTCACTGACGGCTCATTCCCGCGACGAAGGTCGCGTCAGGTCCTTGGACCGGGCGAGGGTCTGCTTGAACCGATCCCAGGCGCTGCCTCCGCCGTCCAGCACCGTACCCTGGCTGGCCGCAGCGAGGCTCTCCTCGCGGCGCTGCAGGAGCAGATAGGAGATGACGGCGCCGATGGGAAGCATGGCGAGCAGGGTACCACCCACGAAGCCTGCGGCACTACCTTCTTCGCCGTCACCTGCTCCCGCTGGGCTCGCCGACGCGCTGGGCGAGGGGAGCGGCGACCCTGTGACCACGGGGCTCGCCGCGGGCGACGGGCTGTAGTACGGGTACGGCGTCACCGTGGAGTACGGCGTCGGTGTGGGCGTGGGGGTGGGCGTGGTGTACGGCCTGGGCGTCGGGACGCTGGTGGGAAGTACCGTCGGGTAGACAGGGCCGGGATTGTAGGTAGGCCGGGGGGCCGGCGTGTACGTGGGAGACGGGCTCGGGACCGCGACGGTGAACCGGCGCTCGATCACCTTGACGTTACCGGCCTGGTCGCGCAACTCGATCTTGTAGGTGTGCGCGCCGTTGGGGACGTTCTTGAGCAGCAGGCGGAGCCCGTACTTCTCGATGTCCGCCGGGCGGCTCTTGTTCTCGTTGTTCACGTAGAGCCGGCAGGCCGAGGGCCTGATGCCGGTCCCCTTGGGATAGAAATCCGTGTAGGTCGCCCTGATCAGGACTACATGCGACTTGAACTTGGCGCCGTTCTTGGGCGAGACGGTGCGGAACACGGGGCGGAACTTGAACGCCGTCTCCGCCACGCCGATGTTCCTGGGGAACGAGGCGAAGCTCTTGCGCCGCATCGCCGTCAGCGCCCAGCTGGTCACGGCGAGTGGGCGCAGGCGCTCGCGGGAGGTCAGCCGGTACGCGCCGTTGGTCTGCTGGAGGACGCCGAGGGCGTACGTCGGGGTGTTGATGCCGGCCATCCAGAAGGCGTCGTCCGGATGCTCGCCGAGGGCGAGGATGGCCTGGATGGCGGCCGACGTGGCTTCGGCGTCGGTGCGGCCGCCGGGCGACACCGGGAACCCGCCGTCGGCGTTCTGGTTGTCCTTGAGGAACTGCCGCGCCGCCGCCGCGTCCCACGACAGGCTGCCGGGCCCGACGCTGAGCGCCTGGATGGCGAGCGCCGTGGTGCGGCAGTCCGAGCTCTTGCCGGCCTCCGCGGGGAACCCGCCGTCCGACCCGCTCTGCATGCCCGCCAGCCACGTCTCGGCGAGCAGGAAGCGCTCCTCGGTGGACAGGCCGAAGTTGTACATGGAGAGGGCGGCCCACGAAGTGGTGTTCACGGCGTCGAAGTTCCGCGTGGAGCTGGACGGCGAGAAGCTGCCTTTGGTGGACGAGCCGTCGGCCATGTCCTGGTAGGTGTACAGCTTGGCGAGGAGGTCGACGTGCGGGGTGCCGGCGACGAAGACCCGGTCTCGCCGGTCCACGGCTACGTAGGCCATGATCATGCGGGCGTAGTAGACGGGCGCATTGTCCACGGTGGCGCTGGTGGCCGCCGCCTCGTGGTTGACGCTCTGCAGGTACTCGAACGGGTTCTTGCCCTTCTTGGTCCACGCGCTGGAGCCCATGCGCTCTCCGCTGGCCACCGCGCCCAGGACGGCCCAGGCTGTGTTCGCCGCGGTCGAGAATCCTCCGTTGTCCAGCTGCCGCGCGTGCAGGTAGTCAAGCCCGCGCGTCACGTACCTTGGCCGGTCCTCGGACGACTTCTTCGCGGCGATCCCGCTCGCGGCGAAGGACACCGCGATGAGAGCGGCGACTGCGAGCACGAGCCAGGTCTTCCTGCTCATCAGCATCGTCGCTCCATGCTACCAAGCGCTTCTGCCCCCCGCCAGCGTGCACCGAGGATGTATCCTAGAGAGCCGTATGGGCCCCCTGCTCTCACTCGTGATCCCCGTCTACAACGAGGCGGACAGCCTCGTGCCGCTCGTCGCCGAGATCGACGAGGCGCTGGCCGCGTACGGCAGCCCCTACGAGATCGTCTTCGTGGACGACGGATCCAGCGACGGCTCCTTCGAGGTCATGCAGGGGCTCGCCGAAGCTCGCGACGACGTGCGCGTCGTCAAGCTGAGGCGCAACTTCGGCAAGGCGGCGGCGCTCTCCCACGGCTTCGCCGCCGCCCGCGGCGACACCATCGTCACGATGGACGGCGACCGCCAGGACGACCCGGCGGAGATCCCCAACCTCACGGCTCCGCTCTCTCAAGGCTTCGACCTGGTCTCGGGATGGAAGCAGCGGCGCCAGGACCCGCTGAACAAGACCCTGCCGTCCCGGTTCTTCAACTGGACGGTGCGCCGCTCCTCGGGCATCCCGCTGCACGACTTCAACTGCGGCCTCAAGGCGTACCGGCGCGAGGTCGTCGACACGATCTCCGTCTACGGTGAGCTGCACCGCTACATCCCGGTCGTCGCCGCGCAGGCCGGATTCCGCGTCACGGAGGCCAAGGTCAGTCACCGCCGGCGCACCGCGG
Organism: Thermoleophilia bacterium; assembly: GCA_036277455.1. Taxonomy (GTDB): domain Bacteria; phylum Actinomycetota; class Thermoleophilia; order UBA2241; family UBA2241; genus CAIXSE01. The sequence goes on along the minus strand of DASUMX010000253.1, from coordinate 41,927 downwards.
GTCGTTCCAAGTACGGCTGGCAGCGTTACATGCGCGGCTACCTCGACCTGCTCACGGTGCTGTTCCTCGGGCGGTACCAGCATCGCCCCCAGCATCTCTTCGGCGGGTTCGGAACGCTGCTCATCCTCGTCGGCGTGCTGATCGAGGTCTACCTGACCATCGACAAGCTCGTGTTCGGCAATCCCATCGGGCAGCGCCCGCTGCTCCTCCTCGGGGCGCTGCTCATCATCGTCGGCGTGCAGCTGCTCAGCCTCGGGCTGATCGGCGAGCTCATCGCCAATTCCCGCGCACGACGCGGTCCGGACCCGGCGCAGATCGCCGCGCTGCTCGGGCCGGAGACGTCGGCCGCGGCGCCCGAGCCGCCCGCCGAAGGCGGCGGAGACGTTGCGTCGCGGGGCGCCGCCGGAGCCGCCGCACAGCCGTGACGCGGGCCGTCGCGTACTTCGGGACCTACGAGCCGGACTACCCGCGCAACGCGGTGCTCATCGCGGGCCTCCGCGAACACGGCGTCGAGGTCCACGAGTTCCACGCCGCGTTGCCGCGCCTCAGCGCGGCCGAGATGGCCGGCGCGAGTGGCGCGGCGCGCCTGGCCGCCGGCGTCCTCGCGGCGCACGCGCGCCTGTTCGCGCAGCACCGCGTCGTCCTCGAGGTCGACGCGGTCGTCGTGGGCTATCCCGGCCACTTCCTGGTGCCGTTCGGGCGTGTGCTCGCCGCCTTTCGCCACGCGCGCCTGGTGTTCGACCCACTGGTGTCCCTGCTGGACACGTTCGCCGGCGACCGCGCCCTCGTGCGCGCGGACGGCGCCAGGGCCGCCGCGATCCGTGCCGTGGACGAGGTCGCCTTCCGCCTCCCGGACCTGGTGCTCGCCGACACCTGGGCGCACGCCGCCTACTATCAGGGACTGTTCGGGCTGGCGCGGCGCCGCGTGGCGGTCGTCCCCGTCGGTGCGCTGCCAGAGCCGAGGGCGGACGGCGCTGCCCGGGAGCTCGGCCCCGGCGAGCCGCTCACGGTGCTGCAGTACGGCAAGTGGAGCCCGCTGCACGGCGCCGAGGTCGTGCTCGGTGCGGCGGAACTGCTCCGAGCCGAGCCGTTCCGCTTCGTGCTCATCGGCGAAGGGCAGCTCTCAGCCGACCTGCGCGCGGCGATCGCCGCGCGCAGCCTGACGAACGTGGAGTGGCTCGGTCAGCTGCCCGCCGGCGAGCTGCGCCGCCACACGCTCGCCGCCGACGTCTGCCTGGGCGTCTTCGGCGGCTCCGAGAAGGCCGGGCGCGTCGTGCCCAACAAGGTCTTCGACGCGCTCGCCTGCGGCCGGCCGGTCATCAGCGCGGACAGCGACGGCGCGCGCGAGTGGCTGCGAGACGGCGAGACCGCGCTGCTCACGCCGGCCGGCGACGCGGCCGCCCTTGCGGCCGCCTTGCGCCGGCTGCTCGACGAGCGCGAGCGGGCCCGCCTCGGTGCGGCCGCCCTCGTGCTGTACCGGCGCGCGTTCACGCCGACCGCGGTCGCCGGCGCGCTGCTCGCCGCCCTGGAGCGCGCGTGAGCGCCGGGGAGACCGCCGGCCGGCGTCCCGAGGAGGCTCCGCGGGAGCCCGACGGGGCGGTCCGCCGCCCCTCTTCGCGCCGGCGCCTCTTCGTCCGTCTGGCCCAGGCGGCGATCGTGGCGGCGACGGTGTACTTCCTCGCCGCCTATCTGGCCCGCTCGTGGGGCAGCATCCAGGAGTTCGACTGGACGTTCGACGCCGGCTGGCTCGCGGCTTCCGGCGCCGCCTTCCTCGTCTACTACTTCGCCCAGGCCGGGTTCTGGTGGTTGCTCCTGCGCGGCTGCGGCGCGCCGAGCCCGTTCTGGCCGGCCGCGTCGGTGTGGGGCAAGTCGATCCTGGCGCGCTACGTGCCCGGCAACGTCTTCATGTTCGTCGGTCGCGCCTGGATGAGTCACTCCCGTGGCCTGGTCATCGAGCGGGTGACCGCGGCGATGGTCTACGAGCAGGCGCTCGGTGTGTGTGGGGCGTTGCTGGCCGTGGCCGTCCTGTTCCCCTTCTGGGAGTACCGCCCCGGCGTCACCGCGCTCAGCCTGATCGTCATCCCCGTGCTCGTGGCCCTCATGCACCCTCGCGTGTTCGGGCCGCTGGCGGGATGGGCGCTGCGGCTGCTGCACCGACCGCCGCTCGAGGTCACCGTCGGGTTCGGTTCCGTGCTCGTGATGCTGATCCTGTTCACGCTCGACTGGCTCGTCGCGGGAACGGGCGCGTGGCTGCTGGCGCGGGCCGTCACCGGCCTCGGTGTGGACGCGCTTCCGCTCGTGATCGTCGCCTACGCGCTCGCCTACGTGGCCGGGATGGTCGCGTTCATCATCCCGAGCGGCATCGGCGTGCGTGAAGCGGTGCTCACCGCGTCGCTGTCCAGGGAGCTGCCCGGCGGCGTCGCCCTCACCTGGGCGCTGCTGCTGCGCCTGTGGGTGACGGCGATGGAACTGGTGTTCGTCGGTGTCGTCGTCGGCGTCGAGCTGCTCGTGCGCCGGAGGGGCGCGGCGTGAGCCGGCGCAGGCGGACGGCGAAGGCCCCGACGCGCATGACGGGGCCGGCCGGCGGCTTCTTCGCGCCCGCTCCCATCGAGGAGCTCGACGATGAGCGCATGAAGATCCTGCTGCGCCGCCGCGCCCTCTACGTGATCGGCGGCGCGATCCTCTTCACGGTGGTCTACGCCCTGCTTTCGTGGCTCAAGTACCGGGCGTACATGGACGCTCGTTATGACCTCGGCAACATGGTGCAGGCCGTGTACAACACGGCGCACGGCCACTTCCTCGAGATCACCACCGGAGACCTCGAGCCGCGGCAGATGTCGCGGCTCGGCTCGCACGTGGACCCCATCCTCGCGCTGTTCGCACTGCCGTGGCTGGTCTGGCCGAGCCCGGTGATGCTGCTCGTCGGCCAGGCCGCGATCGCGGCCACCGGCGCGTGGCCGGCCTTCAGGCTGGGCACGCGCGTCATGCGCGACCCGACGGCAGGGGCGTTCTTCGCGGGCGCGTACCTGCTGTATCCGGCGCTCGGCTTCCTCGTCCTCAACGAGTTCCACCCCGTCGCCCTGGCGACGCCGCTGCTGCTCTGGGCGTTCCTGTACATGGAGGAGGACCGTTGGGTACGTGCCGCCGTGTTCCTCGTCCTCGCGGCGGCGTGCAAAGAGACCGTCCCGCTCGTGATCGCCTTCATGGGCGCCTACTTCGCGGTGCGCAAGCGCTCGCCGTGGCCGCTCGTCGTGACCCTGCTCGCCGTCGCGTGGTTCGCCGTCGCGGTGTGGGTCGTCATCCCGCACTACAACGGCGACCAGAGCGCCTTCATCTCCCGCTATGGGGACTACGGCAGCGGCGCGGGAGAGGTCGCGAAGAACGCGCTGCTGCACCCCGGACAGACCGCTGAAGACGTGTTCGCGGAGTCCAACCTGCGCTACCTGCTGTCGCTGCTGTGGCCCTTGGGCTTCACCTCGGTGTTGAGCCCGCTGACGGCGCTCATCGCGCTTCCCGAGTACGCGCTGAACGCGTTGTCGGCCACGGTGTTCCAGCGCCGCATCGAATTCCACTACACGGCGCTCGAGATCCCCTTCCTGTTCGCCGCCGCCGTGCTCGGCGTCTCGCGGCTGTGGCGCTGGCTGGGCGGTGGCCTCCGCAGGAGTGAGGAGCTGATGAGGGGCGAGCGTATCCAGCGCTCCACGCTCGCCCTCCTCGTCCTTCTCTGTGCCCTGGCGGGCAACTTCGTGCTGGGGCCGCTCCCCTTCTCCCTGCCGGGAGCGGCCTACGGCGGCGCCGACTACGCCAGGACGGCGCACGACGCCGTGCTCGACGAGGCGATCGCGCTGATCCCCGAGGATGCCAGGGTCTCGGCCAACAACAACGCCGGCGCACAGCTCGCGGCGCGGCGAGTCGCGTACATCTTCCCGTACTTCGCGAAGGCGGATTGGGTCATCGTCGACCAGCGGCACCCGTTCTTCTACGACAGGGAGGACGAGGAGATGCACTCGCTCGCCCTCGGCCGGCTGGTGCTCGACCCGAACTTCCGCTCGGTGTTCGCCAAGGACGGCGTGCTCGTGTTCGAGCGGATCGGCGCCGGTGGGGGTTCCGTCCCCGGCGGCCAGACCCCCGCCGCGACGCCGACGCCGGGGGAGACGGCTTCCCCGGCCGCTCCCTGAGGGTCTGGCCCGTCCTTCAGGCCACCCAGCTGAAGAGGGCGAACTTCGCCGTGAACGCGATGAGGAGGACGACCCCCAGCGACACCACCACCTTGTGCGCCCGCGGCCGGTCGCTGGTGTACAGCGCGAGGGCGACGTACAGCGGGAAGACGGTGAGCGTGAAGCGCGGATACGACATCAGCGGCACGTACTTGCTGGGGAAGAAGAGCGGGTACGCCAGCGCCGCCAGCGCGTACCAGGAGTAGGCACCGGGCAGCCGCCGCGCCCCGTACCACAGCAGCAGCGCGGCGGCGGCGAGGAACAGCAGGTTGAGGACATTGGTGGCCAGATTGCTGTACTCGGATCCGGGCCGCGGAGCCTCCCAGAGCCAGCGGTAGTACTCGGCCGAGACGACTTTGCGCAACCCCCACACCGTGGCCACCACCGCCCGTGTCACCGTGTAGTTGGGAGCGCCGAGGCCGCGCTCCCATTGCGCCTGCGCGGACGAGAAGGCGAGCGGCTTGCCGAAGGCGAGGGCGAGATACGTCATCCAGACGAGGAGACCCTCGACGACCATGAGCAGGTTGGCCACGTGGGAGTCGGTCTTCCTGAAGTCCCAGCCGCGCCGCTTGTAGTAGTAGAAGGCCATCGGGATGAGGAGAAGCACGCCGGTGCTGCGGGTGAGCGTCGCGAGCAGGCCCATGACGCCCGCGAGCCGCCAGCGGCCTTCGCGGGCGAACACGAAGCAGGCGAGCGAGAGGAGCAGGAACAGGGACTCCGTGTAGACGGCCTGCAGAAAGAACGACAGCGGCCCGATGGCGAGGTAGATCACGGCGCGGGCGGCGATCTTCTCGTCGAAGTCCCGTCGCACAAGGCGGTAGAGGAGCCACACGCACCCGGCGTAGCACAGCAGCGAGATGACGATGCCCGTGATCAGCAGGTTGCCGTCGAGCAGGACACCGACGTAGCGCAGCAGCATCGGGAAGAGCGGGAAGAACGCCGTGCTGCCGTCGGCCTCGGCGTAGCCGCTCGTGGCGATCTTGATGTACCAGACGCCGTCCCAGTGGGCCCAGGGGTTGAAGAGCGAGCCGAGCCAGCCGGAGAAGACCTCGGCGCGGAGCGGGAAGCGCCAGCCGACGGGCAGGCCGCCGATACCGATGAGGGCGGCCGCGGCGAAGGCGACGGCGAAGATCAGGACGCGGCTGCCGATTGCGGTGGCGAGCGCCCAGGTGAGAGGACGCCCGCCTCTGGGCAAGGACGCGTCGGGCTCGGCGCCCGCGGCTGATCCGTCGTCGTCGGCCGCTACGGCCTCGACCGTGGGGGCTGCGGCCTCCCCGCCGCCGGCCGCGTCTTCGGAGCCCCCCTGCACGTCAGTCGCCTCCACCGGCCTCCTCCCCGCCGAGGAGGCCGTCGCCGGTGAGCCGGCGGAGCAGCGCGGCGCGCAGGTCACTGGCGATCTCGCGCCGCCGCAGCGGATCGGAGGCCCACGCGTGCAGCCGCAGCGTGACGCCGCCGCCCGAGATGTCGGCGACCTCGACGCTGACCTGTTTTCCCACGGGGGCGGGAGCCAGCGATTCGCCGACCTCGAGCATCGCCTGGGCGATCCGTTCCACGTCGGCGTCGAGCGGCAGCGAGAGGTCGACGTGGACCATGCCGCCGGGTGAGCCCATGGAGTAGTTGTGCACCGCCTTCATCGCGAAGGCTTCATTGGGGATCACGACGCGGCGGCCGTCGCCGGCGCGGATGTAGGTGTAGATGAGCGAGATCTGCTCCACCGTGCCGAACTCACCGTCGACGCTGATGTAATCGTTCAGCCGCACCGGTTGGGAGAAGGCGATCATGATGCCGCTGACGAGGTTGGCGATGGGGGCCCGGGCGGCGATCCCGATCACGCCGGCGATGATCGCCGCCGAGGCCAGCATGGCCCGTGCGAGCGTGCTGACCGCCGGGATCTGGATGAGCGCGATGCCCACCCCGATGAACAGGATGCCGATGAAGACCAGCCGCCGGATCATGATGTACCGGGTGCGGTCGGCGTGGTCAGGCTGCTTGCCGAGGAGCCTGAGCATGGCCCTGTCGCGGCGCGCGAGGACGAAGTCGACCACGCGCGCCACGACGATCGCGATGACGACGTAGACGACTGCCTTGAACCAGTTCGTCTCGTAGAACGCGGTGGCGATGATCAACGGTCCCCTCCGCCGGTGGTCTCGCGCCTCACGGCGCCGGACTGGGAGACGCGCCGTCAGCCGGTCGCGGCGCGAGCTCGTCCGGCGTCAGGTCGTCCCTGACGTCGTAGAGCAGCCGCCCGGAGTCGTAGTCCAGCAGCGCGACGACGGTGTCGGCCTTGTCCGAGATGGTGCCCACCGTCCCCTGGACCTGCCAGATGAAGCGGTAGCTGGGGACGACGGTGCTCGTGACGGTCCGCCCGTCGATGGAGTGCGCGAAGGTATAGGGACGCTTGCTGCTGACGAACAGGAGTTGCACCTCACGCGGATCGACGGCCGTGCCCTTGTAGATCCAGTCGGCCTTGCGCAGCGCCATGCCGGACGTCTTGAGCTCGGCCCCCCCGGGAACGGCGAGGGCCGCGTAGGCGAAGCTCCAGCCGCGCCACGGACGCGAGAGGAACTGCCCACGCTGCTCCGGCGCCGAGTAGCGGAAGGCGAGGAACGCGGGCAGCGCGAACACGAGGAGCGCGGCGACGACGATCGCCACGGCGAGAAAGCGCTTGTCGCGGAAGCGGATCATCCCGGGGCCACGGAGGAATCCTCGCGGCGCGCGGCCCGGCGTGTCAAACGGACGCCGCAGTCGTCGCGACCGTGCCGTCGGCGACGACGTCGGTGCGTGGGAACACCGCTCGGGCGGCGTCCCTCATGGGCAGGTAGGAGGCCTCGCCCGCGAGCGGGTTGAGGTGCACGAGGATCAGGCGGGCGACGGCGGCCTGCGCCGCGAGGCCCGCGACGGCCGTCGCCTCGCTGTGCGCCGAGTATCCGGGGCGCAACTCCCCGGGCACGCCGGCGAGGCCCGGGTCGCCGGACCAGTACCAGGCCTCGTGCAACCAGAGGCCGGCGCCCTCGGCGAACGGGACGGCGGCCGGGTCGACCTGCGTGTCGGTCGCGATGACGAGGGCGTCGTCCAGGCGGAACGACACGCTCGTGTCCGAGTGCTGCTGGGCGCGCACGCTCACCACGTGATCGGCGACGTCGTTCTCGCCGGGCGCGGTGGGCTCCACGCGGACCCTTTTCATGTCGGCCAGGTCCACGGGGTTGTACGGCCGGCGCACGAGCTCCGCCACGGCGGCCAGCGGGTCGACGCCCGTCAGCTCCCGGCCGGGCGGATGGAGAACGACGTCCCGCCCGGCGAACACCCCGGAGAGGTAGGCCAGTCCGCAGACGTGGTCGAGGTGGTAGTGGCTGAGGAAGAGGTGCACCTCGCGGGCGTCCTCGAGCAGACCGGCGTGCTCGGGGTCGAGGAGGCGGCGGAGGCCGGTCCCGGCGTCGAACACGAGAAGCGCCGGTCCCTCGCGGACCGCGAAGCAGGTGGTCTCCCGCGCGCCGCGCGGCATCCAGCCCAACGTGCCGAGCAGAGTGACGTCCATGTGTCCTCACCTTCGTCCTCGTTGGCCTGCCAACGAGTGTGTACTTTTCTGGCCGACGGTACAATCTCCTGGAAGGCGACGCAGCGAGTCACGCTCCTGAAGCGGCCATCGGAGCCGGAGTGGATCTCACGCGCGATATCTCAGCGGCCGACCTCCCCTTCGACGAGGAGGCGGCGGATCTCTGGGAACCTGCCTTCTCGCATCTGGCCGAGGCCATCGCCGGCAGCGAGAGCGCCTTCCTCGACGCACTCGAATCCGCCGGCCGTGGCGCCGGCATCACCCAGAAGGTGCCCATGGCAGAGTTGCTCGACGCCTACAGCCGTGGCGGCGAGGTCGTGCGTGCGGGGCTGCTGCGGCGCGGCGGAGACGGCGCCGAGGCCGCCGTTCGGCGGCTGCTCGCACTCGAGCACGCGGCGCTCACCCGTGTCGCGGCAGGCTATGCCGCGGGCCTCACCGACACGATCGACCGGCTCCGGCGCGACGCCGTGGAGGCGTCGCCGCTCGACGCGGACAGCGGCGCGATGAAGCCCGCCGAGTTCGGCGAGCGGCTCTCGCTCGAGGTCGAGCGCTGCCAGCGGATGGACCTGCCGCTGGGCCTGGTCGAGCTCGCCGTCGAGGGAGACGACGGAGAGTGGCGCGCCACCGGCAGCTCATCGCGCGCCGAGGTCGGCCGCCTCGGCGCCTGCGTGCGCGAGAACCTGCGTGGCTACGACAGCGTCGGTCTCACGGACGGCGGTGACCTGGTGCTCGTGCTGCCGGACATCAGCCGCCGCGGGCTCGCGGGGGCGGCGGAGCGTCTGCGCCGCGAGCTCGACGCCTGCGGCGGTCGTCACGGTGCGACGCCGGAGCTCACCTTCGCGCTCGCCCACTACGACTTCGTGGACGTGAACGCGCAGGAGATGCTCACCGTGCTCGGCCGCAGCGTGGAGCAGGCGAGGGAGGCGCGTCAGCCGATCGTCTGGGCGTAGCGGCCGGCGTCAGTCGGTGACCGGGCGGCCCAAAGCCTCGGCCGCCCGCCGCACCATCTCCCGCTCGTTGGGATAGGTCATGAGCCGCAGCGCCTGCCGCAGCCGCACCCACTTGGCGTCGCTCACCTCGTGGTCGTGCTGCGACGTGTCCCCGCCGGTGGCGCGCACCAGGAAGTAGTGCACGGTCTTGTGGATGCGCCCGCCCTGCTCTCGCGAGTAGAAGGAGTAGTCGATGCTGCCCAGTTCCTGCTCGACCACGCCCGCCAGCCCCGTCTCCTCCGCGACCTCGCGCAGCGCGGTCTCGGCGAGGGTCTCGCCCTCTTCCACGCCGCCTTTGGGGAGTCCCCAGACGGAGCGTCCCACAGGCCGGATGAGGCACACCTCGACCCCGTCGTCCGTGCGGACGACGACGCCACCGGCGGATGTGCGTTCGACAGGTCCAGGCATGCTGATCGGCCCGCCATCGGGGCGGACCCCTTGCTTCCACGTAGTATATCGTTCGAACGGCTCATCTCGGGGAGGGGTCGGAGGTGTTCGCCGCGCTTGGGCGGTCTGTGTACCGTCGCCGCAAGTTGATCGTCGTGCTGTGGTCGCTGGCGTTCGCCGCCGGCCTCACCGCCAGCGTCAGCGTGGCCTCCCAGCTCAAGGGCGGCGGCTTCACCGACCCCTCGTCACCCTCCCAGCAGGGCCAGCGCCAGATGCAGGAGCGCCTCGGATTCGGACCCGCGAGCCTCACCATCGTGTTCGCCAGCGACACGCTGTCCGCTCGCGGCCCGGCGTTCCGGGCGCAGGTGGAGGAGAGCCTCTCGGGCGTCGAGGAGGCAGGGCTGGACGGCTTGACCGGCATCCGGACGGCGTGGAGCTCCGGCGACGCGAGCTTCTTCTCCGGGGACGGCACGGCCACGTTCGCCGTGCTGGAGTTCGACGGCACCAGCGAGGAGGTGCAGGCGCAGATCCCGGCGCTGCGCCTGGCGCTCGAGCCCACGGAGCTGACGACCCTCCTGACCGGCGACCCGGCCGTCTACGCGGAACTCGAGCAGCGGTCCGCCGATGACTTGCGCAAGGCCGAGACCTACACGATCCCGGTGGCGGTCCTCGTGCTCGTGCTCATCTTCGGGACGCTGGTGGCCGCCGCCCTGCCGGTCATCGGCGGCGGCATGGCCGTGACCGTCACCCTGGGCCTCTTCTGGCTCATCGCCCAGGTCCTCGATATCTCCGTCTTCGCTCTGAACGTCGCGACGCTGCTCGGCCTCGCCGTGGGCATCGACTACGCGCTCTTCATGGTCGGCCGGTTCCGGGAAGAGCTCGCCGCCGGCGTCGCTGTCGCCGAGGCGGTGGAGACCACGGTGGCCACCGCAGGCCGTTCCATCTTCTTCAGCGGCCTCACCGTCGTCGTCGGCCTGCTCGGCCTCATGATCATCCCGTACATGTCGCTGCGTTCGATGGGGCTGGGCGGCGCGCTCGTCGTGCTCGTCAGCGTCCTCGCCGCCCTGACGTTGCTGCCCGCACTGCTCGGCCTGCTCGGGCCGCGGGTGGACGCGCTGCGCGTGATCCGGCGCAAGAATGGCGGCGGGGTGTTCTGGACCCGCTGGAGCGACTGGGTCATGCGGCATCCCGTGCCCGTGCTGATCGGGACCATCGCGCTGGTGGTCGTCTTCGCCTGGCCGGTGTTGCGCATCGAGTCCGACATCCCGGGGGCGACGGCCCTGCCGCGCGACTCCGAGGCGCGGAAGGGCTATGACCTGCTGCTGCGGCGCTTCGACGCGGCCGCGCTCTCGCCCATCGAGGTGCTGGTCACCTGGGAGGGCGAAGACGACCCCTTCGCGCCCGCGAACCTCGCGCGTCTGCACGCCTTTGGACGGGAACTGGAGGCACTCCCCGGTGTCGATCGCGTCACCAGCATCGTGACGCTGCCGGGCATGGAGTCAGCTGCCGGCGCCGCCGCGTTCTGGCAGGGGGTCGAAGCGGCCGCGGCCGCTTCGCCGCGCGAGGACGGGGCGCTGCAGACTGAGGCGTCCGGCCTGCCGGGCCTCGTCCAGGGCATGCTGGGCGCCGAGCAGGTCAAGGGCGCCCGGAAACTCGCCGCGGCGACCACGGCGCCGGGCACGGCTCTGCTCCGCGTCGTGCCCGAGGCGCCGCCGACCTCCGAGGAGGCCCAGGCGCTGGCCGTGGACATCTCCGACGCCGGCGGCCCGCCGGGCACGACCACGTACGTCGCCGGCGCCTCGCTGACGGTCCACGACTTCGTGGACGCCATCTACAGCCGGTTTCCCTGGATCATCGCCTTCGTCGTCGGGGTGACAGGGCTCGTCCTCTTCCTGATGCTGCGCAGCGTCGTCCTCCCTGTGAAGGCCGTCGTCATGAACGTCTGCTCCCTGCTCGCGGGGTACGGGGCCATGGTCTGGATCTTCCAGGAGGGCAATCTGGAGGGACTCTTCCAGTTCACGGCGACGGGGGCGATCGACGCCGAACTGCCGGTGGTGCTGTTCTGCACGGTCTTCGGCGTCTCCATGGACTACGAGGTCTTCCTGCTCTCGCGCATGCGCGAGGAGTGGGACGCGACCCACGACAACGTCCGCGCGGTGAGCTTCGGGCTCGCGCGGACCGGCCGCATCGTCACCAGCGCGGCGCTCATCATCGTGGTGGTGGGCCTGTCGTTCGCGTTCACGTCGATCGTCGTGACCAAGGCGATCGGTGTCGGCCTCGCCGTCGCCGTCGCGCTGGACGCCACCGTCATCCGCGTGCTGATGGTGCCGGCGGCCATGCGCCTGCTCGGCCGCTGGAACTGGTGGCTGCCGAGCTGGCTGGCCTGGCTGCCGCGGATCGAGTAGCCGGCGGCGCGCCGGCGCACCCACGGCCCGCCTCTCCGCACGGGCCGCCGGCCGGCCCGGCGAGTAGGATTCCCAGGTGACCAGGCTCGCCGACAACGCCGCCGCCCTGCGTGAGCCCGAGTTCCGCAAGCTGTTCCTCGGGCAGGCCACCTCCGTGGTCGGCGTCATGTTCACGATCGTGGCCCTCCCCTTCGCCGTGCTCGAGATCGGCGGCTCGGCGACCGACATCGGCATCGTCGAAGCAGCCAATCTCGTACCGCTGGCGGTGTTCCTCCTCATCGGCGGCGTGTGGGCCGACCGGCTCCCTCGGCAGAAGGTCATGCTGGTCGCGGACTTCCTGCGCTTCGGTCTCCAGTGCACGACCGCGGCGTTGCTGGTCGCAGGGGTGGCGGAGGTGTGGCATCTCGCGCTGCTCCAGGTCGGCATGGGCATCTCTGAGGCCTTCTTCAGGCCGGCGGCCGTCGGCCTCGTGCCGCAGGTGGTCAGTGCCGCACGGCTGCAGCAGGCCAACGCGCTCAGCGGACTCGTGATGAGCATGTCGATCACGCTCGGCGCCGTGTTCGCCGGCCTGCTCGTCGCCGCCGTCGGGCCCGGCTGGGGCATCGGCATCGATGGACTCACGTATCTCGCGAGCGCCTGGTTCCTCTTGCGCCTGCGGCCGGCGGCATTCCGCGGTCGCCGGGAGGCGGCCGCCCCGGCCGCCGCGCCTGGTCGCGCCCTGTCCGGTGAAGAGGGCGCGACCGGAGGGGAGATCGCAGCCGCCGGACCGGGCAGCCGCGGCTTTCTCCGTGATCTGACTGCCGGCTGGCGCGAATTCACGAGTCACACGTGGCTGTGGGTGATGGTCGCCGGGGTCTCTCTGTTCCTGTTCGCCATCGAGGGTCCCATCCAGGTGCTCGGCCCGATCGTCGCCCGCGACGTCTACGACGGCGCCCGGACCTGGGGCTTCACCTCGGCGGCGATGGGCGTCGGGCAGATCGCCGGCGGCCTGCTCAGCCTCCGCTGGCGGCCGCGGCGCCCGATGCTGGTGATCGCCGCCGGGATGAGCCTCGCCGCGGTGCCGGTCGCACTCCTCGCCATGGAGGCGCCGGTCTGGACGCTGTACGTCTCGCTCGCCGTCATGGGGGTCGAGTGGGGCTTGTACGACCCGTTCTGGACCACGTGCATGCAGCGCGTCGTGGCCCCCGGCATGATCTCCCGCGTCTCCAGCTACGACTACTTCGGCTCGCTGGCCTTCTACCCGGCGGGGCTTGCGCTGGCCGGGCCGCTCGCGGACGCCTTCGGCATCGACACCGTGCTCTGGGGGAGCGCGACCGTGGCTCTTCTCGTCAGCGCCTTCCAGGTCTCCTGGAGGGACGTGCGCGCCCCTAAGGACATGGGACCGCTCGAGCCAGCCGGTGCTCACGCGGCCAAGTCCCTCGACGGTTGAGAGACGGCGCGGCGCCGTGCGGAACTGCCGTCGCTCGCAGGGCGTTCAAGTCCCATCGACCATGGCCGTCCCGAAGCGGACACGGGGAGGTGGAGCTCTCAGGGTCGCTCGACGAGGATTCTCTGGATGGCGCGCTGAGCTGCCGTCATCACGCTGGGTGCACGGCGGGTTCACGAGCATGAAGGACCTGCTCGCACAGGTGGCCTGACCGCCCATCCGGCGCGCACGGCCGAACGCTCAAAGCGCCAGGCCGGTCGCTTCCCAGTCGCGGTACAGCCCGGCGTAGCGCCCGCCGGAGGCGACGAGGCTGTCGTGCGTACCGCGCTCCAGGATGCGGCCGCCGTCGACCACGACGATCTCGTCGGCGTACCGCACCGTGCTCAGGCGGTGGGCGACGATGATGCTGGTGCGCCCGCTGAAGAGCACCTCCATGGCGCGCTCGATGCGGCGCTCGCTCTCCGCGTCGACGCTGCTGGTCGCTTCGTCCAGGATCAGGATCCTGGGGTCGGCGAGCAGCGCCCGGGCGAAGCTGATCAGCTGTCGCTGCCCGGTGCTCAGGGCCGACCCTCCCTCCTGCACCTCCGTCTCGTAGCCGTCCGGGAGGCCCTCGACGAAGTCGTGCACACCGACGATGCGGGCGACGCGCTTGACCTCGTCGTCACTGGCGCGCGGGCGCGCGAAGCGGATGTTGTCGAGCACGGAGCCGCTGAAGAGGAACGCCTCCTGCGGCACGACGGCCAGCTGCTCGCGCAGGGAGCGCTGTGTGACCTCGCGCAGGTCGTGACCGTCGATGAGCACCTCGCCCTGCTGAGGATCGTAGAAGCGGGCGAGCAGCTTGATGACCGTCGACTTGCCGGCGCCGGTGGCGCCGACGAGCGCGACGGTCTTCCCCGCCGGGATCCGGAGGTCCACCTCGTGCAGCACCGGCTTGGCGGGGTCGTAGCCGAACGTCACGTCGCGGAGCTCCACGGCGCCGTGCGCGTCGGGCAGGTCCACGGCGCCCGGCGCGTCCAGCATGTCGGGGTCGGTGTCGAGCACCTTGTAGATCTTCTGGACGGCGGCCATCGAGGCCTGGAAGGTGTTGTAGAGCTGGCTGAGCTGCTGCAGGGGGTCGAAGAAGCTGTTCAGGTAGCCGATGAAGGCGACCAGCACGCCGATCTCGAGGCTGCCGCCCCCGATGAGGGAGCCGCCGTACCAGAGGACGATGACGACGGCGGACGTCGAGACGAACTCCACGAACGGGAAGTACACGCCGCTCTGCACGACGGTGCGCATGTTGACCTCGCGGTAGGCGGCGTTGGCCACCTTGAGCCGCTCGTAGTCGCTCTCCTCGCGGCGGAAGGCCTTGAGGACGCGCACCCCCGAGATCGACTCTTGCAGGTGGGCGCTCACGTCGCCGATCTTGTTGCGCACCTGGGCGTAGGCGCGCGCCGACCTGGCGCGGAAGATGAGCGTGGCGACGATGAGAAACGGCATCACCGTGAGCGTGGCGAGGGCCAGGCGCCAGTCGAGGATGAAGAGGAACACGATGGAGCCGATGAACGTCAGCGAGTTGGTGACCAGCGACGTGACGCCCTCCGTCACGAGCTGGTCCAGGGCGTCGATGTCGTTCGTCAGCCGGCTCACGATCCAGCCGGTCTTCTGCCGGCTGAAGAAGTCGAGGCTGAGCTTCTGAAGGTGGGCGAAGAGCTGCCGCCGCAGGTCGTAGATGATGTGCGACCCGACCCAGCTGGTGAGGTACGTCTGCAGGTAGCTGGCGCCGAGGTTGACGAGGCTGACGGCGACGAAGGCGACGATGACCCAGGTGAGGACGGTCACGTTCCCGGCGGTGATGCCGCCGTCGATGGCGACCTTGAGCAGGTAGGGCACGGCGAGGCTCGAGAGCGTGACGATGACCATCGCGACGATGCTCAGGGCGGCGCGCCGTCGGTACGGGGAGGCGAGGCGGGCGAGCCGCGAGAGCTTGAGCTCGCTCGCCAGGTGCAGGAACGCGCGCCAGCCCTTCAGCTCTTCGAGGCTGGCGCCGGTGCCGTGCTGTGCGCTGTGTCGCGAGGTGGTGGCCATCAGGCCGCACCCCCCGAGGCCGCCGGGCCGGTCTTCTCCTCGCCGGCGTCGTCCAGGCAGCAGCCCTCGCGCTCGGCGTCGCCGAACATGTGCGCGTAGACGCCGCCGGCGGCCATGAGCTCCACGTGTCTGCCTCGCTCCACGATCTGGCCCTGGTCGAGGACCACGACCTCCTCGGCGAGCGAGATGGTGCTCGGGCGATGGGCGATGATGAAGGTGGTGCGGCCGCGCATGACCTCCTGCAGCGCGGCCCGGATCCTGAACTCCGTCTCCACGTCGACACTGCTGGTCGCGTCGTCGAGGATGAGGATGCGCGGGTCCATGACGAGCGCCCGCGCGATGGCGATGCGCTGGCGCTGGCCGCCGCTGAGCGTGAAGCCGCGCTCCCCGATGACGGTCTCGTAGCTTTCGGGGAGGTCCTCGATGAAGTCGTCGGTCTGCGCCGTACGGGCGGCCGCGCGGACCTCGTCGTCTGTCGCCTCCGGCCTCCCGAAGCGGATGTTCTCGGCGATGGAGGCGCTGAAGAGGAAGGGGTCCTGGTTGACGATGCCGATGTGCCGGCGCAGGTCGGCGAGCTGCAGGTCGCGTACGTCCTGGCCGTCGATGAGCACGCGCCCTCCGCCGGTGTCGTAGAAGCGCGGCACGAGGTTGGTGAGCGTCGTCTTGCCGCAGCCGGTGTGGCCGACGAGCGCGATGGTGTGGCCGGCCGGGACCTCGAGGCTCACGCCTCGCAGCACCGGCCGGTCCACGTAGCTGAACCAGACGTCGTCGAAGGTGACGGCGCCGGAGGGGCCGGCGCCGCCGACCGGGGCGGCCGCGCCGGCGAGGGCCGTCCCGTCGCCGCCCGCCGCGCCATCCCCGGTCGCCTGCGCGGCGGTCAGCCCGAACGCGTCCCGCAGCGGCTGCGCATCCGGCTTCTCCGTCATCTCGAGGGGCGAGTCCAGCACTTCGTAGACCCGCTCGCCGCTCGCGATCGCCCGCTGCGCGAGGCCGGTGAGCCAGCCGATCACCTGCGCCGGATACACGAGCATCATCAGGTAGCTGTAGAAGGCGACCAGCGAGCCGAGACTCAGGTCGCCCTCGATCACCTGACGCCCGCCGTAGTAGAGCAGGAAGGCCACGGCGAGGTTGGGGATGAAGGCGATGAGCGGGATGTAGACGGCTCGCGTCCTGGCGGCGGCCACGCTCGCCTCGAACACCTTGTAGCTGCGGTCGCTGAACTTCACGAGCTCGTCGTCCTCGCGCGCGAAGATGCGCACGATGCGGCTGCCGACCACGTTCTCCTCCGCCGCAGCCGTGACGTCGGCGATCTTCTGCTGCACGTCGACGAGGATCGGCTTGAGACGGAGACTGAAGCGGACCGTCACCAGCAGCAGCAGCGGCAGGAACGCCAGCGACATGAGCGCCAGCTTCCACTCCATGACGAGGAGGATCGCGGCGATGGCCACCATCATCACGATGTTGGTGACGAAGAAGATGAGACCGTAGCCCAGGAACATGCGCACGTTCTGGACGTCGCTCATCGCCCGGCTCATGAGCTGGCCGGTGGGCCAACGGTCGAAGTAACTGAACGACTGGCGCAGGATGTGCGTCCACATGCGGTTGCGCAGGTCGTACTCGATGCCGAGGCTGGCCTTGCCGCTGGCGAGCCTGCGACCGACGCCGACGAAGAGGCGGACGACGGCGATGCCGAAGAGGGCGAGACCGTAGGTGACCAGAAGGCCGGTCTCGCCCCCGATCAGCGCGTTGTTGATCGTGAGCTGGATGATGCGCGGCACGACCAATCCGAGGCCCATCTGGGTGAAGGCCAAGGCGAAGCCCAGGATGGTGAGCCACTTGTAGTCGCCGAGGAGCTTGAGGATGCGCCAGAACGTCTTCATCTGTGGGGGAGCTTACCCTCAGGCCGCTCGGGCACGCGCGGCAGGTGCGCCTCTGTCGACGCTGGGCCGCGGAGCCTCAGTACTCCGCCGGCATGCCGAAGAACAGCGCGACGGCCGGCGCGTCGTCGCTCGGGTTGCCCCACGAGTGCGGCTCGGCCGGCGAGTACGAGATCGTGTCGCCTGCGTGGAGCGCCGTCGTGTGGTCCTCGAAGCGGAACTCGAGCGTGCCCTCGAGGACCGTCGCGATGATCAGGTCGCCCGAGTGGGACCAGGGCTCGGGGCCGGGCGACCCGCCCGGCGCGACGTGGGTCTCGATCACCTGGGCGCGGCGCTCCGCACGAGGCGAGAGGACGTAGTTCTCCACGCCCTCGCCGCCGAACGAGACGCCGCGCACGTCGGTGTGCCGGACGACGTTGCTCTCCGGCGCCGGCGCGGTCTCGAACAGCGATGCGACGGGGATGCCGAGCACCTCGCAGATGCGGTAGAGCGAGCCGATCGAGGGCGACGTGTCCCCACGTTCTACCGCGCTCACGAACGACTTCGTGAGGCCCGCCTCGCGGGCGACGTCGTCGAGCGTCATGCCGCGGCTCCGGCGGGCCTCGCGCAGCCGCCCGCCCACCATCCTGGCCGGCCACCGTTCATCGGCGCGGGAGCGATCGTCTCTGGCGGGCGGCTGGGACATGGGCCTCGACTGTAGCGGAGCGCCGTGGCGGGCGTCAAAGACCCGACCTGTGCAGCAGTATCCTCTATTACTTGACTTCCGTCCACTCCTGATGGAAAGTGTGGCCTGTGCCGCGGGGTCCCGCAGCGGCCGTGATGCGCGACGGGGAGGACATAGATGCCACAGTTCCGGCTCCACACCAAGGCCCTGGACGCCGAGGGCTGCCACGCGGTCCACGGGGCGACGCTCGAGGTGCTCGAGAAGACCGGCGTCGAGGTACAGCACGAGGACGCGCTGTCGCTCCTGAAGGCCGCCGGGGCCAACGTCGAGGGATCACGCGTGTGCATGCCCGCCGGCCTCGTCGACGACGCGCTGGCCGCCGCGCCGCGCAGCATCACCCTCGCGTCGCGCGGCGTGACGTCCGGGCTCGACCTCACGTCCGGACCCGTCTACTACGGCACCGGCTCCGACTGCATCTTCGTGCTCGGGCCGGGGCCACGCGACCGCCGTGACGGTACCCTGGCCGACGTGGAGGAGATGGCGGCCCTCCAGGAGAAGCTGCCCAACATCGACTTCGTGCTCTCGATGGTCCACCCTCACGAGTTGCCCGCTTCCGTCGCACCGGTCGCGCAGTTCGCGGCGATGCTTCGCGGCACGTCCAAGCCGCTGATCATGGTCCCCGAGGATGCCCGGCACCTCGCGCTGTTCAACGAGATGGCGGCCACGTGCGGGGGAGCGGGCAGTTGGGGCATCTACGCGATGCCGACTCCGCCGCTGACGCACGGCAGAGAGTCGGTGGACAGGCTCGCCGGATGCGCACGGCTCGGCATCCCCATGGTCTACGCCGGCGCGTATCTGCCCGGCGCCACGGCGCCGGCGTCTGCCGCGGCCTGTGTGCTGCTCGCCAATGCGGAGGTGCTCAGCGGCCTCGTCATCAGCGAGCTCGTGAGCCCGGGAGCGCCCTTCGTCTACGGCACCTCACAGGGATGGATGGAACCGCGCACCGGTCACATCGTGTACTGCGGAGCGGAGGAGATGGCGGTACAGCAGGCCTCGGCCGACCTCGCCGCCCACTACGGGCTGCCCTCGTTCGGGACCGGCGGCTGCTCGGACTCCCTCCTGCTGGACGAGCAGTGGGCGCTCGAGGCCGGCATGACGCTGCTCACCGCGGCGTCTTCGGGCGTCACGCTCCTGCACGACCTCGGGTACGTCGCCTCGGGCACGGCCTCGTCGTATGAGTCCATCGTCGTCGCGGACGAACTGGCGGGCTGGGTCAAGGCCTATGTCGCCGGCGTGACCATCGATGAGGAGTCCCTGGCCGCGGCCGAGATCGCTGCGGCCGGACCAGGCGGCACGCACCTCGGCCGCAAGTACTCACGGCACGTCCGGGACTTCTTCCGGCCGCGCCTGATCTCCCAGGACTCTCTCGAGTCCTGGCGGGCCGCAGGCGCCGCTTCCTTCCTCGAGCGAGCGGCCGAGCGTACCCGCGAGCTGCGCGACGCCGAGCGCGCCTACACGCCCGGCGACGACGCGCTGCGCGAGCTCGACCGCCTGGTGGGCCAGGCCACGTGACCTTCCGGCCGGCCTCCGCCGGCCGTGGACGACAGTGATGGAGGACCTGATGACCGAGCCACGCCGCCGCAGCTGGGCGGAGCCCTTCAAGATCAAGATGGTGGAGCCCCTCAAGATGACGACGCGCGAGGAGCGCGAGGCCGCCATCCGTGAGGCCGGCTACAACACGTTCCTTCTGCGCAGCGAGGACGTGTACATCGACCTGCTCACCGACTCCGGCACGTCCGCGATGAGCGATCGCCAGTGGGCCGGCATGATGCTCGGCGACGAGGCCTATGCCGGCAGCCGCAACTTCTACCACCTCGAATCGTCAGTCCAGGACGTCTACGGCTACAAGTACCTGGTGCCGACGCACCAGGGCCGCGGCGCCGAGCACCTGCTCAGCCAGACGCTCATCAAGCAGGGCGACGTGATCCCCGGCAACATGTACTTCACGACGACCCGCCTCCACCAAGAGCTGGCAGGCGGGCGCTTCGTCGACGTCATCATCGACGAAGCGCACGACCCCACCAGCGAGCACCCCTTCAAAGGCGACGTCGACCTCGCCAAGCTGCAGAGGGTCATCGACGAGGTGGGCGCCGAGCGCATCCCTTACGTGTGCATCGCCACCGCCGTGAACATGGCGGGCGGCCAGCCGATCAGCCTCGCCAACCTGCGCCAGGTACGCGCGCTCTGCAGCGACCACGGCATCCGCATCATCCACGACGCCACGCGCGTCGCCGAGAACGCCTACTTCATCAAGGAACGCGAGCCGGGCTACGCGGACAGGACGGTCGCGGAGATCGTCAGGGAGATCTGCGGGCTCACCGACGGCTGCACGATGAGCGCCAAGAAGGACGCCCTGGTCAACATCGGCGGCTTCCTGGCGCTCAACGAGTGGGAGGTCTTCGAGGCGTGCCGCAACCTGGTCGTCGTCTACGAGGGCCTGCACACGTACGGCGGCATGGCCGGCCGCGACATGGAGGCGGTCGCCATCGGTCTGCGCGAGAGCGTCGACTTCGACCACATCAAGGCGCGCGTCGGCCAGGTCAAGTACCTCGGCGAGAAGCTGCAGGACTACGGCGTGCCGATCGTCGTGCCCATCGGCAGTCACGGCGTGTTCCTGGACGCCAGGGCGATCCTGCCGCACCTCGACCAGGACCTGTATCCGGCGCAGGCACTGGCCGCCGAGCTCTACCTGGACAGCGGCGTGCGCGCCATGGAGCGCGGCAACGTCAGCGCCGGCAGGGACCCGCAGACGGGTCAGAACCGGCGTCCTGCCCTCGAGCTCGTGCGCCTCACCGTCCCACGGCGCGTGTACACGCAGGCGCACATGGACGTCGTGGCGGAGTCCGTGGCGGAGGTCTGGGACCAGCGCGGCGCGGTCAAGGGCCTGACGATGGTCTACGAGCCCAGCGATCTGCGCTTCTTCCAGGCGCGCTTCGAGCCGATGGGGTGAGGCGTCCACGCGCGCGGCTCTATTGCATGCGCGAGCGTCTGGCCGCATAATGCTCAGGTCGTTGGAGTGATATATACATATCACTTCGTGGTCAGCACCGGGGCGCGGGAGGACGAGCGAGCGAGACGCTCCGTGCCCGGGAAAGGATGTGAGCGACCGTGACCGACCTCCTCAACGTCGACCTGACGAGTGGCGCGGTGGCGAGGGAGCCGCTGGGTGCGGACCTCGAGCCGCTGGGTGGCCATGGCCTGACCTCGGCCATCGTCTGCGGTGAAGTCCATCCCGAGGCCGATCCCCTCGGACCCGGCAACGTCCTGGTGTATGCCGCCGGACTCTTCGCGGGCACCGTCGTCCCCAACGGCGGGCGTCTCTCCGTGGGGGGCAAGAGCCCGCTGACCGGAGGCATCAAGGAGGCAAATTCCGGCGGCTCGGCCGCGCGTGCGCTGGCCGAGCTCGGCCTGCGCGCCCTCAAGGTGACGGGGCAGGCCGACGAGACGTCGGTCCTGGTGGTCACGGCGGGCGGCGGCACGCTCGTCCCGGCGCCGGAGCTCGCCGGCCTCGGTTCGTTCGCCACCGCGGAGCGCCTCTGGGAGCAGTACGGCGACAAGGTCTCGCTCATCTGCACCGGCCCGGCGGGGGAGATGGGCGCCAAGGCCGCCGCGGTCCTCGTCACCACGCCCGACCATCACATGCGCGCGGCTGCACGCGGCGGTCTGGGCGCCGTGATGGGCTCCAAGAACCTCAAGGCGATCGTCGTCGACGCCGCAGGGGGGCCGGGCGTCGTCGTCGCCGACAAGGACGCCCTCAAGGAGGCCTCCAAGGCTCTCGCCACCGGCATCCACTCGCATCCGGCCATGGCCGCCCTCGAGGCGCTCGGCTCGGCGTTCCTCGTCACCGTCACGCAGTCCATGGGCTGCCTGGCCACCAGGAACTTCTCCGCCGGGACCTGGGAGAACGCGCCGGACATCAGCGGCGAGCACATGGTCGAGATCATCTCCGCGCGTCCCAATGGGGCCACCAAGCACAGCTGCATGAAGGGCTGCATCATCAACTGCTCGCAGGTGTACACGGACGACGCCGGCGAGGTCATCACCTCCGGCGTCGAGTTCGAGACGCTCGGGCTGATGGGCTCGAACTGCCACATCAAGGACCTCGACCAGATCGCACGGCTCGATCGCCTCTGCGACGACCTCGGGCTCGACACGATGGAAGTCGGCGCCGCCATGGGCGTCGCCATGGAGGGCGGCCTGCTCGACTGGGGCGACGGCGAAGGGGCGTTCGCGCTGCTCAGCAAGCTCAGGGACGGCGACGCCGACGCGCGCATGCTCGCCGACGGCTGCGTCACGACCGGGCAGCGCCTCGGCGTCGCCCGCGTTCCCGCGGTCAAAGGCCAGAGCTTCGCGGCCTACGACCCGCGCGTGCTCAAGGGCACCGGCACCACCTACATCACCAGCCCGCAGGGCGCCGACCACACCGCGGGCAACGCCCTGCCCAGTCCGGCCAATCCGACCTACGATCCCGCTTCCGCCGAGGGGCAGGCACAGATCTCCGAGTTCCTGCAGTGCTACTTCGCCGCGATCGACTCGCTGGGCATGTGCCTCTTCGCGACACTCCCCGCGCTCGACATGCCGGAGCTGCAGGGGGAGTTCGTCAAGGCTGCGGCGGCCATCACCGGCGAGGCGCTCCCCGAGGACTACCTCATCAGGATGGGCGACCAGATCGTACGCGGGGAGCGCGACTTCAACCGCCGCGCCGGCTTCACGGCCAAGGACGACCGCCCTCCGGCGTTCATCACGGAGGAGGCGGTCCTGCCGTCCGGTACCCGGTACGACGTCGCCGAGGCCGACCTGGACGCGATGTTCACGAGCTGATCCACGAGAGAAAGAAGACAGGGGCCATGGCCAAAGAGACGCGCAAGGCTGGGAAGAAGAAGCGGCAGCCGGCCGCCAACGGACCGCTGGAGGCGGGCGCAGAGGCGTTCGTCGTCCGCGCCTTGGCGAAAGGGCTGGCGATGCTCGGTCTCTTCGACGCCGAGCATCGCGAGTGGACCCTCGACGAGATGGTCTCGGAGCTCCAGCTCCCGCGCATGACCGGCTACCGCATGGCCCGGACCCTGCAGAGCGCCGGCTATCTCGTCACGGACACGCAGAGCGGGCGCTACCGTCTCGGCCCGGCCCTTCTCGCCGCGACGTACCTCTCGGAGGGCTACGCCGAGCTGGTGGCCATCGCTCGCCCGTACCTGCAGGCGCTCGTCGAGGAGACGGGCGAGTCCGCGACGCTCGCCGTGGACGTCGACGGCGTGGCCGTGTGCGTCGACATGCTCGACTCCCCGCGGCCGCACAAGCGTGAGGTCGCCGTCGGCCGCGTCATCGGCGACACCGCCAATGCACACGGCAAGATGTACGCGGCGTCGATGCCGGACGGCGAACGCGAGCGCCTGCTCTCGCTGCCGCACGAGCGGCTCACGCCCCGGACCATCACCGATCCGGAGGAGCTCGCCGCGGAGCTGCGACGGGTGCGCGAGGAGGGCGTCGCCTTCGACATCGAAGAGCGCAACCTGGGCACGTGCGCCGTGGCCGCGCCCGTCCGGGACCAGATGGGTCACGTCATCGGCAGCATCGGCGTCATCGTGCCGACCGGCCGCTTCGGCACAGAGCAGCGCGAGACCTGCGTGAGCGCGGTGAAGGCGTCCGCCGCGGCGCTCTCGGGGTTCCTGGGCTACGCCGGGGCCGACGCGCGAGTCTGACACCGGCTCGTCACGCGCGGCCGCCGGATCCACGCGACCCGCGCAAAGGACCTCGCATGCAGGAGGTCCGCGTGATGACCCGCGTATGTTGCTACAGTCCGCGCTCGCTGATATTGTGATATGGCGATACCATTGTGCGGTAGCGTGGCGGGTCGCCTCTTGACCGCGGACTTCCTCCAACGCGGGGGAGACTCCTCACCGCGCCAGTGGACGGTCGGCGTCGAACGTGAGGAGCCGCAGCAGTGGATGTCATGGACGTCAAGAAGGTAGCAGTCGTCGGGGCCGGCACCATGGGACCAGGTCTTGCCCAGGTGTTCGCCTGTGCGGGACACCCGGTCTCACTGTACTCACGCTCCGCGGCGACGCTCGAAAAGGCGATGTCCGTCACCGCCGCCAACATGCAGACGTTCGCGGGGCACGGCCTCCTCAGCCGCGACGACGTGTCGGCAGCGCTGGCTCGTATCACCACGACGCAGTCGGTCGAAGAGGCCGGCGCCGGCGCCGACCTCGTCATCGAGAGCATCGCCGAGAACCTGGAGGCGAAGCGCGCGGTGTTCGCCGACCTGGACCGGGCGTGTCCGGACGGCGCCATCTTCACGAGCAACACGTCGTACCTCGACATCTACCAGGTGGTCCCCGAGCGGCGTCTGCCCGACACCGTCATCGCTCACTGGTTCGCGCCGCCGCAGATCATCCCGCTCGTTGAGGTCGTCAAGGGTGAGTCGACCTCGGACGAGACGGTCGAGCTCGTCGTCGCACTGCTCAAGAAGGTCGACCGCGTGCCCGTGGTCATGGAGAAGTTCGTCCCGGGTTTCTGCATCAACCGGTTCCTGCGCATAATCGGCCGCGAGGTCTTCTTCCTCCTCGACAACGGCTACATGACTGCCGAACAACTCGACCTTGCGGTGAAGGCGAGCATCATCCCGCGGGCGATGGTGCTGGGATTCGTGCAGCGGTATGACTTCACGGGTCTCGACCTGAGTCTGAACAACCTGCAGAACTCGGACTTCCTCGAGCCGCCGATCGACAATGCGCCGAGCAGCCTCGTCGGGCACGTCGAGAAGGGCGAGCTGGGCGTCAAGAGCGGTAAGGGTTTCTTCGACTACAGCGACAGAGACCTGCGTGAGGTCCTCAGGACCCGCGACGATGCCCTCATCGAGGTCTTCAACCAGTCGAAGGACCTGATCTACAAGCGCGTCTGAGACCGGCCTGCGCGCCGTGCGAAGTCACGGAGACCGGCCGGCTCACCCGGCAAGAAGTGGAGGGATGGACCATGAAGCTCCCGCGAGGCAAAGTCATCATCACCGCGTCGCTCAACGGCGCGTTCGTCAACAAGGCCATGAACCCCAACGTGCCGGAGCAGCCGGACGAGATCGCGCGCGCCTCCCGTGAGTGCTACGACGCCGGCGCTGCGATCGTCCACATCCACGCCCGTGACGAGCAGGGCAAGCCCGCCGGCACGAAGGAGAAGTTCGCCGAGATCCAGGCTGCCGTCAAGGCCGAGTGCAGGGAAGTCATCGTCCAGTTCTCGACCGGCGGCGGGACCAACCTCTCCATCGAGGAGCGCGTCTCGTGTCTGGACGCCGACCCGGAGATGGCCTCGCTCAACATGGGAACGCTGATGCGTCAGACGGGTCCGAACGCCGGAGAGCCCTTCTCGAACATGACCAAAGACATCGAGGCGTGGGCGGCCAAGATGAAAGAGATGCACATCAAGCCCGAGATGGAGTGCTACTCGCAGAGCATGTACCGGGACGTGCACAATCTCATCAAGAAGGACCTGATCGAGCCGCCGTACTACATCAACTTCGTGCTCGGCATGATGCATCAGGGCGCGATCGAGGCGAACCCCGACACCCTGTACTCGATGTACCAGTTCATGCCGCAGGACGCCTATTTCAACACGACGGCCACCGGCGCCGCCGAGCTTCCCATCACCACCATGGGCATGATCATGGGCGGCTGCGCGCGCGTCGGGCTTGAGGACAACATCTACTACAAGAAGGGCGTGCTTGCCGAGGGCAACGCGCAGCTTGTCGAACGGACCGTCCGCATCGCCAGGGAGCTCAATCTCGAGCCTGCCACGCCCGACGAGGCTCGCGAGATCCTCGGCGTCGTCAAGAAGTACTGAGGGAAGGGGACCGGGCAATGGAGGATCTCTTTTCACTCGAGGGCAAGTCCGCCGTCGTCGTGGGCGGCGCGGGCGGCATGGGCCGGGCCATCGCCGCGGGACTCATCCGCTACGGCGCGGACGTCGCGCTGGCGGACGTCAACCCGGAGGCGCTCGAGCAGGTCGCCGCGGCCCTCGTGGAAGCGACCGGCAAGCCGGTGCGCAGCTACGTCATCGACTGTACGGACGAGGCCAGCGTCAAGGGTGTGGTCGACAGCACGGTGGCCGACATGGGTGGCCGCGTGGACGTGCTCGTGAACGCGCTCGGGTACAACGTCAAGGGCGCGGCCACCGAGTTCCCGATGGACGAGTGGGACAAGCTCTTCAGCGTCAACGTCAAGGGCGTCATGATGTCCTGCAAGCACTTCGGCGCCCAGATGGTCAAGCAGGGCGGGGGCAAGATCATCAACCTCTCGTCGGTGCGCGGCCAGCGCGGCGCGCTCGGCGGCAACAGCGCCTACTGCGCGAGCAAGGGCGCCGTCGACATGATCACCAAGCAGCTCGCCTGCGAGCTTGCGCAGCACAAGGTCTTCGTCAACGCGCTCGGCCCCATCATCACGGTGACGCCGATGACGGCCGAGCGCATCAGCAACGAGGCGGCGCGCTACGAGCGCATGCTGCTCAACGTGCCCATGGGGCGAATGGCCCACGTTGACGACCTCGTGGGCCCCTCGGTCTTCCTCGCCTCCGCGGCCTCCGACTTCATCACCGGCACCGTCCTGTACGTGGACGGCGGCACGATGTCCTTCGTCTGAGGATGGTGGTCGCCCATGCGTGACGTCGTCATCGTCTCTGCCGCCCGCACCGCCCTCGGGCGCGTCGGAGGCGCCATCAAGAGCGTCCAGCCCGAGGAGCTCGCGAAGATCGTGATCCTCGCCGCCGTCGAGCGTGCCGGGGTGGAGCCGCCGTCGGTCGACGAGGTCATCATCGGCCAGACCAAGCAGAGCGCCGACGCCGCCAACCTCGCGCGGGTGGCGGCGCTCAAGGCCGGCTTCCCGGTGGAGGTGCCGGCCTACACGGTCATGCGCCAGTGCGGCTCCGGGCTGCAGGCCATCCACAACGCAGTCCAGGTCATCCGCGCCGAAGAAGCCGACATCGTCGTTGCCGGCGGCGTCGAGAGCATGAGCCTGGCGCCGTACTACTTGCGCGGCGCCCGCTTCGGCTTCACCTCCGGCAACACCGTCGTGGTCGACTCCAACACGGAGAGCCAGCCGCGCTCCCAGCCCTACGAGGTCTACGGCGACCTCACCATGGGCCTCACGGCGGAGAACCTCGCCGAGAAGTACGACATCTCGCGCGAGGAGCAGGACGCGTTCGCGCTGCAGAGTCAGGAGCGCGCTGCCGACGCCATCGCGAGCGGCCGCTTCAAGGATGAGATCGTCCCTGTCGTGGTACCGCAGCGCAAGGGCGAGTCCGTCGTGTTCGACACCGACGAGCACCCACGCAAGACGAGCCTCGAGCAGCTGGCGAAGCTCAAGCCTGTCTTCAAGCAGGGCGGCAGCGTCACCGCGGGCAACTCCTCGGGACGCAACGACGGTGGCGCGTGTCTCGTGCTCATGGATGCGGAGACGGCCAAGGCCCGCCGCATCAGGCCCATGGCGACCATCCGTGCGCAGGCCACCGCGGCTGTGGACCCGCGCATCATGGGCATCGGCCCGGCGCCCGCTGCGCGCAAGGCCCTCCAGCGCGCCGGGATCGCGCTGTCGGACGTCGGCCTGATCGAGGTCAACGAGGCCTTCGCGGCGCAGAGCCTCGCCGTGGTCAAGGAGCTGGAGCTCGGCCAGGAGATCGTCAATGTCAACGGCGGCGCCATCGCGCTCGGCCACCCGTTGGGCTGCTCGGGCGCCCGTATCCTGACGACGCTGCTTTACGAGATGCGCCGGCGTGGCACGCGGTACGGGCTCGCCGGCATCTGCATCGCGGGCGGCCAGGGCATGGCCACGATCGTCGAGGCCGTCGGGTAGCCGGCAGGTCCGCCGGGCTGACCACCATGAAGGAGAGAGAGATGACAGATGTGGTCACCGATCCCTACTCGGGATTGCAGCTCATCGAGCTGAGCCACGTGTGGGGCCACGGCGTCCCGTCCGAGCCGGGACAGCTGGACGTGCGCATGGTGCGCGCCGTCAAGCACGCCCAGCACGGCGTGCTCGCCTGGCGCGTCACCACCAGCCTGCACACGGGCACGCACATGAACGCGCCCATCCACATGGTCCAGCGCGGCGACGACCTGGCGGCCGTCTCCCCGGACCGCCTGTTCGGCAATGCCGCCGTGCTCGATATCCCCAGGAAGAGCTGGGAGGCCGTCACGGCCGCCGACCTCGAGGCGGCCACGCCGGCGGTGCAGGACGGCGACATCGTCGTCATCGTCACCGGCTGGCATCACAACTACTCGGACGGTCTCGAGTACTTCGGCGAGGCTCCCGGCCTCACCCGGGACGCGGCCGAATGGCTCATCAAGAAGGACCCGAAGCTCGTGGCCGTGGACACGCCGTTCATCGATATGCCGCTCGCCACCTCCATGGGGCCGCACCGCGGCGGGCCGCAGATGAAGCGCCTCGCCGTCGAGTACTCGGCGGCGACCGGCCGGGACGCCAAAGAGGACTTTCCGGACTGGTTCCCCGCCCACAAGACCCTGGCCGCCGCCGGCATCCCGACGGTCGAGCAGGTGGGCGGCGACGTCGACCTCGTCAAGGGCAAGCGCGCCACCGTCGCGGCGACTCCCTGGAAGTTCGAGCACGGAGACGCTTGCCCGGTGCGGATGATCGCCATGCTCGACCCGTCCGGCGACCTGCGTATCGACGCCGGCGACTGACGATCCGCGGACGAGAAGGGAACCGGACATGAGTCTGAAGGTCTACAACCTGAGCCACACGTTCACCCAGTTCATCCCGGAGTGGCCGTCCACGCCGAGCGTCAACGTCAAGGTGAGCAAGTTCCATGCCAAGGACGGCGTCTACGAGGTGGAGTGGGAGGGCATCATGCACCGCTGCACCCACATGGACGCCCCGCTCCACGTCACCGAGAACACGCCGAGCATCGCCGACTATCCGCTCTGGCGGCTCGTCGGTACGGGCGTCTGCGTCGACATCCCCAAGGGCAAGTGGGGCGTCATCACGCCCGAGGACCTGGAGAACGCGACGCCGAAGATCGAAGAGGGCGACATCGTCATGATCAACACGGGCTTCCACCGTCTGTGGGGAGACACCGACGAGTACTTCGCCTACGGCTGCGGCATGGGCGCCGAGGGCGCCCGGTGGCTGGTCGACAGAAAGGTCAAGCTGGTGGGCTACGGCCACCAGGCCAACGATCACCCCATCGCCACCAAGCTCGTCGACCACGGTCTCGGCCCGACACAGCCACACCTCATCGACGAGTACAAGGAGTTCACCGGCCGCGACGCCAAGGCGGACTTCCCCAGCTGGGAGCCGGCGCACAAGATCCTCATGTGCGAGGGCGGCATCCCGGGCATCGAGAACGTCGGCGGCGACCTGGACGAGGTCACCGGCAAGCGCTGCACGTTTCTCGCGCTGCCGTGGCGCTGGCCGGGCGGCGACGGCTGCATGGTGCGGGTGCTGGCCGTGATCGACCCGGATCAGACCTTCCGCTTCGGCACCGGGCAGTAAGGGCCGAGGCCGCCAGGCGATGAGGTAGACCAGTGGACCTGTTCGAACACCAGGGTAAGGAGCTCTTCGCGGCCGCGGGCATCCCCGTGCTTCCGTCGCGGGTCGTCTTCACCGAGGAGGAAGCCGAGCGCGCGGCGGCAGAGCTCGGCTACCCGCTCGCCGTGAAGGCTCAGGTGCTCACGGGCGGCCGGGGCAAGGCCGGCGGCGTGCGCGTGGTCACGCGGCCGCAGGAGCTCGGCGAGGCCGTCTCGGCGATCCTCCGGCTGATCATCAAGGACAAGCCGGTCCACAGCGTGCTGCTGGAGCAGGGCGCTTCGGTGATGCGCGAGCTGTATCTGGCCGTCACCCTTGACCGCCACGCCAAGGCGCCGCTGCTCATCTTCTCGGCGCGCGGCGGCGTCGACATCGAGCTGGTGGCGAAGCAGGATCCCGCCGCGTTGCTGCGGCTGCCGCTCGATGCTGTGTCGCCGGACTGCGGCGGGCCGCGCGACGCGGTCGTCGCCGCCGCGGCGCTCGGCGATACGCAGTTGGACGAGCAGCTCGGCGACCTCGTGGACCGTCTGTGGACGCTCTACCGCGAGCGCGACGCATCGCTGGTCGAGGTCAACCCGCTGGCGGTCGTTCGCGATCCCGCCCGACTCGTCGCTCTCGACGCCAAGGTGACCATCGACGACAACGCGCTGTACCGTCAGCCCGACCTCGCCGCGCAGCGGCCGGACGAGGACGCCCGGGAGCGCGCCGCTCGGGAGGCCGGCGTCACCTATCTCACGCTCGACGGCGACGTGGGCGTGCTGGGCAACGGCGCCGGTCTCGTCATGAGCACGCTCGACATGATCGGCGCCGCCGGTGGCGCCGCGGCGGACTTCTGCGATGTCGGCGGCGGCGCGCGCGCAGAGCGCATCGCCGCCGCTCTCGACATCATCACGTCCGACGACCGCGTCCGGGCGCTGCTCGTCAACATCTTCGGCGGTATCACGCGCGGGGACGAGGTCGCCCGCGGCGTGCTCGCCTGGCTCGAGACGACCGGCGTCGATCTCCCGCTCGTCGTGCGCCTCGACGGCAACAACGCCGCGGAGGGACTGCAGCTGATCGCCGCGGCGGGGATCGACGGCCTGAGCGTCACGCTGAGCGCCCAGGAGGCCGTCGAGTCCGTCGTCGCAGCGGCGAAGACCGGGAGCCGGGCATGAGCATCCTCGTCGACAAGTCCAGCCGGGTCCTTGTGCAAGGCATGACTGGCCGAGAAGGCACCTTCCACACCGAGCGTATGCTCGCCGCCGGCACTTCTGTGGTCGCCGGCGTCACCCCGGGCAAGGGCGGCCAGTCCGCCTGCGGACTGCCGGTCTTCGACACCGTGGGCGAGGCCGTCCAGGCCACCGGTGCGGACGTGAGCGTCATCTTCGTACCGGCCCGCTTCGCGAAGGCGGCCGTCGTCCAGGCCGCCGAGGGCGGCGTCCGTGTCGCCGTGCTCATCACGGAGGGCATCCCCGTCCGCGACATGAGCGAGGCCGTCGCGGAGCTCAAGCTGGACGATGGCAGAGTCGCCGAGCGGCCCTTCGTCCTCATCGGTCCCAACTGCCCGGGCATCGTCACGCCGGACGGGTGCAATGCCGGGATCATGGCGGCGTCGCTGTTCAGGCCCGGCCGCGTAGGTATCGTCTCCCGCAGCGGGACCCTGACGTACGAGATCGCCATGGGCCTCACGCGCGCAGGTCTGGGGCAGTCGACCTGCGTGGGCATGGGCGGGGACCCCATCCATGGGCTTGGCTTCCGGGAGTGCCTCGAACTCTTCGAGGCGGACACGCAGACCGAGGCCGTGGTGCTGGTGGGCGAGATCGGCGGCGACGACGAAGAACGCGCCGCCGGCTTCGCAGCCGAGCACCTCACCAAGCCGCTGGTCGCCTACATCGCCGGTTTCACGGCTCCGCCCGGCAAGCGCATGGGTCATGCCGGCGCGATCATCTCGGGGTCGTCGGGCACGGCGGCCGCCAAGGCCGCTGCACTCGAGGCGGCGGGCATCCCGGTCGCCCGCCGTCCAGACGAGACACCCGTCCTCGTTGCAGAGGCCCTGGCCGCGATCTGACATCCGGAGTGCGCAGTCAGACCGGGCAGATCATCGCGACCATCGACCTCCTGCACCAGCGCCGTTTGCGCGGCTGCGTCGTTCTCCGAACTACCGCGGCCACGCATGCCGCAGTACGCGTAGTCTCCTTGTCGTCATGTGGTATTGCAGTATCATGTAGCGACTCTGCCGCGACGAGCGGATCGGTCGCAGACTCGATGTGAACGAGGTGACGCCCATGAACGCTGAAGCACTCGAAGCACACCTGATGGAGCTGTCCTGGCCGGATGCGCCGAGCATGGTGACCGAGGCGCCGGGTCCCAAGGTGCTCGCACTGATGGAGGAGTCGGCCAGGTACGAATCGTTCACTCGCGGCGGCGGCGGCTTCCCTGTCATCCTCGAGCAGGGCAAGGGCGTGACCGTCAAGGACGCCGACGGCAACATGTACATCGACATGGCCGCGGGCGTGGCGGTCAACGCCGTGGGACGCAACCACCCCAAGGTCCTCGCGGCCATCCGGCGCCAGTGCGACGTCATCATGCACACCACGGACATCACCAACCCCAAGCGCATCGAGCTTGCCAGGAAGGTCTCGGGCATCATGCCCGACGGTCTTGCCGGCGAGTGCCACACGGCCGTCTATCAGGCAGGCAGCGACGCCGTCGAGACGGCGATCAAGTTCGCCCGCGCCTACACCGGCCGCTCTCAGCTCATCGCCTTCCACGGCGCCTACCACGGCGTCTGGTGCGGCACCGCGGCCATGACCACGTCCTACAACTACCGCCACGGCTGGGGCCCGCTGATCGCCGGCGTCCAGCACCTGCCGTACGCGTACTGCTACCGCTGCCCGTTCGGCCTGGAGTACCCGGGCTGCGACGTCCAGTGCGGCAAGTACGTGGACGACATCCTCAACGGCCCGTACACGGGCGCCGACGACGTCGCCGCCGTGGTCATCGAGTCGCAGCAGGGCGAGGGGGGCTACATCGCGCCCCCGCCGGAGTTCCTGGAGATGATCAAGGCGGCCTGCGAGAAGAACGGGTGCCTGTACATCGCCGACGAAGTGCAGTCGGGCGCCGGCCGCACCGGCAGGATGTGGGCCGTCCAGCACTCCAAGGTCGTCCCCGACATGCTCACGTGGGGCAAGGGCATGGGCGGCGACATGCCCATGGCCGGAGTCACCTATCGCTCCGAGATGGAAGGGGCGCTGCGTGAGGGCTCGCAGCCGAGCACCTTCGCCGGCAACGCGATGGGGTGCGAGGTCGCGATGACCAACATCGACATCCTCACCGATCCCGCCACCGACCTGATCGGTCGCGCCGCCGTCCTGGGCGAGGAGATCAAGGGGATGTTCGTCGACGCCATGCCGAACGTGCCCGTCATCGGCGACGTGCGCGGCAACGGCCTGATGGTCGGCATCGAAGTGGTCGAGGACCGCGACACCAAGGAGCCGCTGGCCGGCGAGAAGGTCGCCGAGATCGCCTTCAAGCTGCTCAACAGCGGCATCCTCATGACGCCATGCGGGCGGCACGCGAACGTGTTCCGCTTCATGCCGCCGCTCACCGTGCCGCGCGACTACGCGGTCAGGGCCACGGAGATAATGATCGACATCCTCAAGGGGTACTGACCTCGGCGCGTCGCAGAGAGAGCGTGATCTGACAAGGGAGGCGCTCATGGCGGACGAGGCCCTTCGCTTCATTCAGGTCGGTGAGCTCGTCAAGGACATCAGCGAGGGCACCCTGCCGGCCGACGACGCCCTCGCCGGCAGGTCACTGAGCCTTCACGCCGAGGACGCGACGGTCACGGCGCTGTCGTTCGCGCGGGGCGGTCGGCTCTCCTGGGAGGTCACCGCCGGGCCGGGCGCGGGTGAGACGGGCGAGGAGACCTGCCACATCACGCGGCCTCGCGAGGAGGTGGCCGTCGTCGACTACGTGGCCAGCACCCGGCGAGCCACGGCCGTGACCATCGTGCTCGACTTGGCGCGGAGCGCGGCGACCACCGTCGTCGGCACCCTGCCGACGGCGGACCAGGCCGCGCGCGGGGCGTTCGCGCTGGCGACGGGAGGGACGGAGCTCACGCTCGTCGCCGCCGGCATCGTGCCGGCCGTCATCGACGGTCCGTTCGTGCCCG
Organism: Thermoleophilia bacterium; assembly: GCA_036277455.1. GTDB lineage: Bacteria > Actinomycetota > Thermoleophilia > UBA2241 > UBA2241 > CAIXSE01. Next base: position 8,607 of record DASUMX010000253.1, on the reverse strand, counting down.
GGGCGCACCCGCACGTGCCCACGGACGACCTCGTGGGCAAGCGCGTGCAGTACGTCTACAGCCAGACCGAGGCGTACGAGCACATCTACCTGAGCCGGGACCTCTACACGTGGCAGTGCCTGCGCGGGGCGGAGCGGGGACTCGCCGACACCGACCGCTGTCACTACCGCAAGGTCGGCGAGGAACTCTACCTCTTCGTGTGGCGCGAGAAGGTCATCCCGACGCTCGGCGTGGTCCTGGTGGACTGGAGAGCCAAGCGCTCCAACGGCAGGCTGTTCGGGTACGAGGGCAGCGACTTCGGAGCTCTGGCCACGACGCCGATCTCTGCACGGGCGACCCTGCTCAACGTGACGACCCACGAGTAGTCCGCTTCGCCTCGTGGCACTTGCAGCGTGCGGCCGCGTGCGGTACCTTGCACCCTTACCCTTTGCACTACGGGGACGCAGAGAACTGGCCGTTCTGGACAATGGGCCTTCAGGGGAGGCTCGTCCTCACAGCGGCGAGGGCCGACGAAAGGAGCAGGGACCCGCAGCACCTCAGCTTCGCGACCGGCAGCAGGGTCGCCGTCTCCCGTCGCAGCGGACGGGCGGTCACGGCGGAGGGACCCCAGGAGCGCCGGCGCGTCGCATCCGTTTCGGCAGCGCAGCACACCGACTACTTTCCGATCATCTTCTCAGGGGGACTGACAATGCAGAGGAAAGTCGTGTTCGCCGTCCTGGCGCTCGTACTCGTTCTCGGAGCCTTCGGCGCCCTCGTTCTGGCGGCTTGTGGGTCGGAGACGACCGACTCCCGCAGCACCGAATCCGCCGAGCCCGCCGCCGCAGCGACCGGCGAGCCGATCAAGATCGGGTTCGATGAGGGCTTCACCGGGTTCATGGCGGTCGATGCGACGATGACCGACAAGGGCATCAAGCTCGCCATCGACCAGCTCGGGGGACAGATCGCGGGCCGGCCCGTCGAGTACATCAAGGCCGACAACGGTTCCGACCCCGTCCAGGCAGTGGACAAGGCCCGCCAGCTCGTCGAGAACGACGGTATCCACGTCATGATCGGCCCGATCTTCTCACCGGCGAACGCGGCGGTCACCGACTATCTGGCCAAGAGCGGCGGCGGCATCCCGTCGATCTCCATCTACGGGCAGCCGATCGACAACATGAAGACCGCCAACGGCCTCTCGTTCGTCCCCAGCGGCCTGTTCTCGTTCGCCGGCTACCAGACCGGCAAGTACGCGGCGGAGGAGATGGGCTGGAAGACGGCCAACTGCATCAATTACGAGGACACGGCCGGCCGCCAGCTCCAGGAGGGGTTCAACCACGGCTTCGAAGAGGCCGGCGGCAAGATCCTGAGCACGCAGTTCGTGCCGATCGACGCGGTCGACTTCAGCTCCTACCTCACGACGCTCAAGGACGCCGACTGCACGTACTGGTGGATCTTCGGCAACGGCGCTGCGCCCTTCGTCAAGCAGTACAACGACTACGGCCTCGAGGCCCCGCTCATCACGGCCATGGCCAGCAACCTCACCGAGCCGCAGCTCAGGGACCTCGGAGAGGTGGGAGTCGGCCTGATCGGCGGCGAGTTCTACACCCCGGAGATCGACAACCCCGTGAACAAGGAGTTCGTCGAGGCCTACAAGGCGCAGGAGGACGGCGAGTACCCGACCATGCAGTCGTTCGGCGCCTGGCTGGCCGTGAACCTGTTCGCCGGCGCCGTCGAGGCCAACGGCGGCGACACCTCCCCGGACAAGCTCAAGGAGGCCATGTCGAGCGTGACCATCGATACGCCGGCCGGCCCCTACAAGATGAGCGCGTACCAGGACATGTTCGTGGGCACCGGCAACTACTACATGATGGAGACCAAGCAGGTGGGCGACCGCATCGCGTGGGTGCCGGTCTTCACCTACGAGGGCCTGTTGCACGATCAGAAGTAGCTCGGCGGCGCGGGCGCCCGCGGCGCCTCGTCGTTCGCGAGCACGGAGGGGGCTCACGGCGCAAGACCGTGAGCCCCCTCCCCCTTGCCCCCGTGTGGCTGTACTCCCGATATCAGGGGAGATGACGGCCCGAAGGCGCGGCGAACGGTGCCTGACACGGGCAGCCAGCACACAGCCTGAGGCGGGCGGGAGGGCCATCCCGGCAGGTCGCTTGTCAAAGACTGATATCGGTATATCATTCCCGTAACGCGGCAGGAGGGTTGAGGTCAGGCAGAGCGTGCCCGTGCCAGCCGGTGTGAAGCCGGGATCGCCGACGGAGTACTCGTCTCGACGCCAGGGGGGCGTGTGAGTACATTCATCATCACGACGCTGAACGGCGTCTCGTACGCGTTCATCCTGTTCCTGTTGGCCGCCGGGTTCTCCCTCACCTTCGGGGTCATGGGAGTCCTCAACCTGGCGCACGGCGCCCTCTTCGTGCTCGGCGCGTACTTCGGTCTCGCGATCATCAGCCAGCTCGACCAGTTCTGGCTGGGCGTCGTCGTGGCGGCGGCCGGCACGGGGCTGGTCGGCCTCGGCATCTACTACTTCTTCCTGCGCCATCTCTACGGCAAGGTACCGGAACAGGCGGTGCTCACCATCGGGTTAGGCTACGCCATCGCCAACATCGTCCTCTGGGTCTGGGGTCCCTTCGCCAAGATGGGGCTCACACCCGAGACGTTCACCGGTGTCGTGCGCGTGGGCGACCTCGCCTTCCCGATCTACCGCCTCGTCATCTGCGGCATCGGCCTTGCCGTGCTGGTCTTCCTCTGGTGGATGCAGGACAAGACCCGCGTGGGCGCCATCATCCGCGCGGGCATGGACAACAAGGAGATGACGCGGAGCCTCGGCATCAACTACGGCCTCGTCAGCACGCTCGTCTTCCTGTTCGGCGCCGCGCTCGCCGGCTTCGCCGGGATCATCGGCACGCCGGTCCTCGGCGCCTACCCGTCCATGGGTGACGCGCTGCTCCTGCTCACGCTCATGGTCGTCGTGGTCGGAGGCACCGGCTACATCCAGGGCACCATGCTCGGCGCGCTCATCATCGGGCTGCTCGACACCTTCGGAAAGGCGTACGTCCCGTCGGTGGCGCTGTTCACGTCGTACGTGATCTTCATCGTCGTGCTGCTGGTCCGCCCGAGCGGCCTCATCGGAAGAAAGGTCTTCTGATGGCGACGAGGCCCGCCGACCTGCTGCTCGGCCGTCTGATGCGCAGGGCGGTCGCCGCCCCGCCGGTGCCGGTGGAGGGGCGCAGCGCGGCCGCGCTGCTCAGGACCTGGGCCCCGGCGATCGCGATCATCCTCCTGATGCTCGTGCTGCCCAGCTTCGTGCCGTCGTACATCCAGAGCCTCGTCACGAAGATGATGATCTTCGCCCTCTTCGGGGTGAGCATGAACATCCTCTGGGGCTACGGAGGCATCCCGACGTTCGGTCACGCCGCCTTCTTCGGCTTCGGAGGCTACGCCTGCGGCATCCTCATCGTCCACGGGGGCATCTCCAACTTCTTCGTGAACCTCGTGCTCGTGGTCGTGCTCACCGCGCTGCTCGGAGCCGGACTCGGCATCCCCGCCTTCCGCGTCTACGGCGTGGGGGCCTCCGACAACCCGATCTACTTCCTGTTGGCGACGCTGGCGTTCGGCGAGCTGCTGGTCCGCGTCGCGATCTCGGCGCGCACCCTCACCGGCGGGTCCACCGGCATGTCGGGCATTCCCTGGCCGGACCTCGGGATACCGGGTATCACCGTCAACTCGTCGTACACCTACTACTTCCTCGTGCTCGCCGTCGTCGTCGTGTGCCTCATCCTGGTCTACAGGCTGGTGAACTCGCACTACGGCTACGCGCTCCGCGGCATCCACGACAACGAGCGCCGCATGCAGGCGCTCGGCTACAACACCTGGCTCTACAAGTACACGTCGTACATCATCGCCGGCGCGTTCGGCGGCATCGCCGGCGCGCTCTTCGCCTACTTCGGCGGCGTCATGGTCCCAGGCAACATGGGCATGGCCATGACCGACATCGTCTTCCTCATCGTCATCCTCGGCAGCGCCTCGATCTACTTCGGCCCCGTCATCGGAGCCGTCGCGGTCGTCGGCGTCGAGTACCTGGCGAGCGTGTACCTGCCCGAGCGCTGGCCGCTCATCATGGCCGCCTTGATCGTGGTGGTCATCATGGTGATCCCGCAGGGCATCGGCGTGATGCTCCTCGACCTGTGGAGGAAGGTGTTCCGTGGCCGCGCTGCTTGAGGTCGAGGGCCTCTCCGTGCACTTCGGCGGCCTCGCCGCCGTCAAGAACGTCACCTTCACGATCGGGGAGGGCGAGCGCCTCGGCATGATCGGCCCCAACGGGGCCGGCAAGACCACGCTCTTCAACCTGCTCACCGGCCAGCTCAAGCCGTCCGGCGGCAAGGTGGTCTTCAAGGGCCAGGACATCACCCACAAGCCGGTGTACGCGCGCACCCAGCTCGGCATCGCGCGGTCGTTCCAGATCACCAGCCTCTTCCCCAACGAATCCGTGCTCACGAACGCGCTCATCGCTCTGCAGGGGACGCGCGCCGGACGCTATCGCGTCTGGGGCGTCTTCAAGCGGGACAAGGCGCTGTACGCGGCGGCGCAGGGGTTGCTCGAGTCCATCGACCTGTGGGAGAAGCGCCAGGAGATGGTCAGCTCGCTGGCCTACGGCGAGCAGCGCAAGCTGGAGATGGGACTGAGCCTTGCCAGCGGGCCGGAACTGCTCATGCTCGACGAGCCCAGCTGCGGCCTCACGCCGACCGAGAGCAAGGACATCACCGAGCGCATCCGCGCACTGGGCAAGAAGATCACCGTGCTCATGATCGCCCACGACATGGACCTCGTCTTCGGTGTCGCGGAGCGCATCATCCTTCTGCACTTCGGAGAGATCTCGTGCGAGGGCACCTGCGACGAGATCCGCGCCAACCAGACCGTCAAGGACATCTACATGGGTTCGCACAAGGCGAGCACCGCGGCCGGGTGATCGGGATGCTGGCGATCAACGATATCCACACCTGGTACGGCGACAGCTACATCCTGCAGGGCGTCGACATGGAGGTCAGGGACGCCACGGTGGTAGCGCTCCTCGGCCGCAACGGCATGGGGAAGACCACGACGATCCGCTCCATCATCGGCCTCACTCCGCCGCGCAAGGGCAGCATCACCTTCAACGGCACCGAGCTCGTCGGGCTGCCGCCCAACCAGATCGCGCGCACGGGCATCGGCCTGGTGCCGCAGGGCCGGATGATCTTCGCTTCGCTGTCCGTCACCGAGAATCTCACCATGGCCGCTCGCACCGGCGGCAAGGACGACCCGTGGACGCTCGAGAAGATCTACGAGATCTTCCCGCGGCTGAAAGAGCGCGCCAGGAACAAGGGCAACCTCCTCAGCGGCGGCGAGCAGCAGATGCTCACCATCGCGCGCGCGCTCATGACCAACCCCGACCTCATCATGCTCGACGAACCGTCGGAGGGGCTGGCGCCGATCGTGGTCCAGGAGGTGTACCGCGTCATCGAGAAGCTCAAGGCGGCCGGCCAGTCCATCCTCCTCGTCGAGCAGGACTTCGGTATGGCCATGAGCGTGGCCGACTACGCCTACATCATGAGCAAAGGCTCCATCGTCTACGGCTCCGCGCCCGCGGACCTGATCGACAACGAGACCGTGAAGGCCCAGTACCTCGGAGTCGGTACCGACGACGAGGTGTGACCAGCCAGATGCGCCGCGGGAAGCGGCGCACACGGCGGCTCCGTCTCACCCGCTCCAGCGCTCCACCTCGATGAGGCAGGTGTTGCACGCCTGCCCGGGCGAGGTGGGGGTGATGAAGCGCCTGGACGTGAGGATGTTGACGCAGCCGGCGCGGTCGGGCGAATGCCCGTGTGCGCCGATGGGCGCGTAGTCGGAGCAGGACTCCGCGGAGTGGGTCGTCCCCGGCCGGATCTTCCCGGTCACGCGCGCGCACAGGATGACGGAGCCGCGGTCGTTGAACGCGCGCACCAGGTCGCCGTCGGCGATGCCGCGCGCCGCCGCGTCGTCGGGGTTGAGGCGGATGAGCCAGTAGTACCAGCCGTCATCCTTGAGCTCGCGGTGGTCCTCGACGTCCGCAGCCCAGGCGTCCTTGCCGTCGCCCATGGTGTGGAAGCTGAAGCGCGGGTGCGGCGAGATGAGCTGGAGCGGGTAGCGCGCGGTGAGCTCCTCCGTGTGGTGGCCCTCCCAGCTCTCGATGTACTGCGGGCCCAGGACCGGGCGCTCCTCGTCGACCACGTCACCGGACGCGTAGAAGCGCTTGAGGCTGGAACTGACGAACTCGATCTTGCCGGACTGCGTCGCGAGGCCCTTGCCGCCCACAGTGTCCCACGGCGGCGGGCCCCAGTCCGGGGTGTCGCGCTTGCGGTCTTCGGCGAACCAGCGCAGCGCCGGCGTGGCCCGGTGGTCGTCTCCGACCGGCACCAGGTAGTAGCCCTTCTCGGCGAACTCGTCCCACGAGACGCGCCCGGGCAGGTCGCTGGCGTGGAAGATGCGCTTGACCCAGTCGAGCTCGGTGAGCCCGCCCTCCGTGTAGATGTCGCCCACGCCGAGCTTGCCCGCGAGCGCCGCGAAGATCTCGTAGTCGGACTTGCTCTCGCCGAGCGGCTCGATACATCTCTGCTCGAGCACGATGAGCCGGTGATTGACCTGCTCGAACTTGTGCATGCCGTAGCCTGAGGCGTGAGCCCAGTCACCGATGTCCCAGCGTTCGAAGTTGGTGCACGCCGGCAGGACGATATCGGCGAACCGGGCCTCGCCCTCCATCCAGATCGACTGGTTGACCACGAACGGGATCTTGCCCTCGCGGTACGCGCGCACGTAGCGGTTGGTCTCGGTCATCGTCCCGATGAACGAGCCGCCGTAGCGGTAGTACATCTGCACGTGCGGGTAGCCCGCTGCGGGGTAGTGGTACTCGCGGAACTGCGACTCGATGGACGAGCCGCAGAATCCCTTGCCGTGCCACTCGAGACGCTCGTGGTTCATCGCCTCCGGGATGCGCAGGCGCGGGACCGTCTGTCCCTCGGGCGAATGCTGTGGGTTGCTGAACGTGCCCCCGTCCGGCCACATGCGGTTGGCGAGCTTCTTGCCGGCGGCCGTGCCGGCGGTGTCGCCGGAGATGCCGCCCTCGGCGTAGCCGGGGAAGAAGAACGCCGGGTCGAACGGCACGCCACTCGTGGTGGACCAGATGTTGCTGCCCGGCTTGCCCATGCCCTGCATGGCGGCCAGGGCGATCATCATCCGCGACCATTCGTTGCCGCTGGAGGCCCGGCAGGCGCCGCCCCAGCCGCCCATGCCGCCGGCCGCCAGCATGGTCCTCTTGCGGCCCCACTCGCGGGCGAGGGCGCGGATCTGCCGGGCCGGGACGCCGCACTCGGCCTCCGCCCACTCCGGCGTCTTGGGGACGTTGTCGCTCCTGCCGAGCACGTAGTCCCGCCACTCGCCGAAGCCGTGCGTGCGGTCGGCGATGTACTCCTTGTCGTAGGTGCCCTCGTCGAGCCAGGTGTGCGCGACGGCCAGGCCCAGGGCCACGTCCGTCCCCGGCCGCGGCGCCAGCCACTTGTCGCCGAAGAGCTGCGCCGTCGGGCTGTCGTACGGGTCGATGAAGATCATCTTCACGCCGAGCTCCTTGAGCCAGAAGCGGCGTGAGGTGCTCTCGAAAGAGCCGTACACGCCGCCCGTGGTCTCGGGGTCGGCGGACCAGAAGACCATCAGCTCGGTGTGCTCGAGTGCGTCCCCGAGGAGGTCGTACTGCTCAGGGATGCCGAGGCGGTGCGCGAAGCCCCACATGTGCGCGCCTCCCCACTGCCACCCCTCCCAGCTGTCGGGGTTGTGCTCGGCGTAGGTGAAGCCCGCGAGGTTCATGAACCGGTTGTAGGCGCTGAAGCGGTAGCCGACGTTGCCCCAGAGGTGGTGCGAGCCGGCGGTGGACAGCATGGCCGCCGGCCCGTACTCGCGCTTGAGGCGGATCATCTCGGCGGCGACCATGTCGAGCGCCTCGTCCCACCCGATGGGCTCGTAGGCCGACTCGCCACGCTTGTCGATGTTGCGCGCGCCCTGCGGGTCGAAGTCGACGCGCTTGAGCGGCGTGAGGATGCGGTTGGGCGCGTAGATGGTGGACCGGTGGGCGACGGTCCACGGCGAGAGCGTCGTCTTGCGCGGCGGCGTGAACGAGCGGCCGCGCGCGGCGATCGTCCAGGACGGCGCATCGCTCTCGTCCAGCTGCAGCGGGACGATGCGCCGGATCCGGCCGTCCTCGACGTCCACGTGCACCGGCCCGCCGGTGGTCAGATTGGTGAGTCGCCTGACTCCCTGCTGCGTCGCGTCCATGCTCCCGTCACCACCCAGGCGTTCGTTGGCGTGCCGGCATCGTAGCGCACCGAACGGTCCATTGCACGGAATAGGACGTCCATATCACGGACCTTGCCGCGCCTACCTCGCGAGGACGACCTCGCCGAGGTCCACGTCGGTGTGGGTCTTCACCTCGAACACCTGGCGCGCATACCCGTCGAGTGCCACGGTGACCGTGAACGCCTTGCCCTTCGGCAGCTTCTCGAAGGCGAAGTCACCGAACGTCGTCGTGGTCGTCTCCACGGAGATGCCGTCGCCCTCGAG
>DASUMX010000252.1:0-6943 GCA_036277455.1 Thermoleophilia bacterium | reverse complement strand
CGACGCGGCCACGAGCGCCTCCATCTCCACGCCGGTGCGGCCGCGCAGCCGCGCCTCGGTGACGATGTGCAGGCCGGGCAGCGCCTCGTCGGCTTCGATCTCCACCGCGACCCTGGTCAGGTTCAGCTGGTGGCAGAGCGGGATGAGCTCGTGCGTGCGCTTCGCGGCCATGATGCCCGCCAGCCGCGCGACGGCGATGACGTCGCCCTTGGGCACGGCCTCGTCCATGATGATGGCGAGCGTCTCCGGCGCCATGACCACGGCCGCTTCGGCGCGAGCCACGCGCTCGGTGTCGTCCTTGCCGCCGACGTCGACCATGGCGGCGCGACCGCGCTCGTCAAGGTGGCTGAGCTCCACGTCACCCCCCGATCTGGGACATCGACCGCTCGTTGGCCAGCGCCTCGCGGCAACGGTCGTAGGTCTTGCCCGCGACGGCGGTCTCGATCGCCGCGCGCAGGACGGCGGGATCGCCCAGCAACGGACGGATGTCGGTCTCGCGCCCCGAGAACAGGCAGGTGCGCAGGCGGCCGTCGGCGGTGAGACGCAGGCGGTTGCACGTCTCGCAGAAGTGCTCCGAGACGCCGGCGATGAAGCCGATGGTGCCGCGCGCGCCGGCGACCTTCCAGTACTGCGCCGGGCCGTGGCCGTAGGGGCCGTCGTGGCCGATCAGCACGTACTGCTGCATGAGCCGGCGCAGCACGTCGCCGGCCGGCAGCAGCCGCCCCTCCCCCCCGAGGTCTTCGCCGGCGACCCGCCTGTCCAGCGGCATGAACTCGATGAAGCGCACGTGCACGTCGTACTCGCGCGTGAGGTCGACGAACGCGGCGAGCTCCTCCTCCACGCCGGGCAGGAGGAGCGTGTTGATCTTGATGGGCGAGAAGCCGGCCGCGAACGCCGCGTCGAGGCCGGCCAGCGTGTCCTCGAGGCGGCCGCCACGCGTGATGCGCGTGAAGCGCCCCGGGTCGAGGCTGTCCAGACTCACGTTGACGCGCCTGAGCCCCGCCGCGGCGAGCTCGTCCGCGAAACGGGGCAGCAGCAGGCCGTTGGTGGTCAGCGAGATGTCGTCGATGCCGCTGGTGCGGCTGAGCATGCCGACGAGGTCGGCGCAGCCGGTGCGGACGAGCGGCTCGCCGCCGGTGATGCGCACCTTGGTGATGCCGACGTCCGCGGCGACGCGCGCGAAGACGGCGAGCTCCTCGTAGCTCAGGATCTCGCCGTGGCCGCGCGCCTTGATCCCCTCCGGCGGCATGCAGTACGTGCAGCGCAGGTTGCACCGGTCGGTGATGGAGAGACGCAGGTAATCGACCCTGCCCTGTGCGTGCTGGGAGCCGTCCATGGGAGGGCAAGTGTACCGCTCGCGCCCGGGTCCGTCACATGAGCAGAGGGCGGCGACTGCCGGGACAGGACTGGGGCGCGACCCACGCCGCGCGGGCGATCGCCTGAGGACGCGGCTCAGCCGGGCGACCTGGGACGCCGTTCGTGCCTCGGGATGGGGTGCACCGCCGACGCCTTGAAGGCCGCGATCACGGCCGCGATGCTCAACGTCGCCGACGTGGAGGCCGCCGTCGTGACCGCCGCCAAGGTCAACACCCTGACGCTCAACGCGGTATCGATCACCGGCGTGAGCATCAGCGGGCAGACGATCACGGGTGGCCTGATCCGCACGGCCGGGTCCAGTCACCGGGTCGAGATCTCGCCGCAGGCCTACAAGGACGTCAGGATGCCGAGCGGCTACCCCGGCGCGGAGTACAACCCGGCCGCGCTGGGCGCCTACTACAACAGCTACGACCCCGACTCGCCCATCCTCACCATCAGCGGCCCGGATATCGGCCGGGGTCAGGCCAGCATCACCATCAGCGGCGCCGGCACGATCAACCTGTTCCCGACCAACCCGTCGACGCCGCGCGTCCGCGCCTTGGGCGCGCTGCGGCTCATACAACTGCGTGAGCGGCGTGAGCGAGGACGGCATCTGGATCAGCTGCCATCAGGGCGAGTCGCGCGAGCGGGAGTGGCGCCAGCTCGAGCAGACCTGGCACGAGCGCGAGGCGCGCATGGAGAAGCGCATCGAGGGCGTCGAAAGCGACTACCGCCGGCTCGTCCTCACCGTGACGTCGATGGGGCTCTGCGCCAATGCTCCGGACTACGCCGACTACAACCCTGGCGAGCACCGACGGCGCCGTGTCGCGCAGCCTTCGGATGTCGACGTCCCGTCGTCTGGGAGTGGTCGATGACGACCTGCATCGCCACCCGCTGAACCTGGAGAGGCGAGCGCGGCGAGCAATCGGGTCGAGGACCGACCTTTGAGAGGTAAAGAGGGTCCCGGGTTCGGTGCTCGTCTCCTTGCCCTTGCGAAGTCTATAAGTGATTCCTTAGTATGGTGCGGCTTCTCCGAGCGCCGGTCTCCTACGGGCACTGCCTATGGGGCCGGATGCCGGCAGGGTACAGCGGGAAACCGCCGTGTCTCCCAGTGTGGAAAGGAGAGGCGTCCGACGGACCGGGCTCATGGCCCGGCGCCACAGTTCCCTGCGGACGCACGTCGAGCTTCTGCAGCTGCGGACGTCGGTCTCCCCACTCCGATGGCGAAGAGCCAGGACGTGTCCACCTGACGGCTGCAGCCAAGGGAAGCGTCGGTCAACACGGTCCGGCCTTAATGCCGAGAACGTCCATCGGAGGAGGAGGGTCCTCATGTTCATCACAGCCAGCCAGCGCCTGAAACTCTTGCTCATGTTCCTTGTCGTTGTCTTCGCCCTGATGGCGGCAGCCTGCGGCGATGACGGCGCCGCCGCCACAGAGGAGTCCCCGGCCGGCGACGGAGCCTACGAGGCAGACCAGCTCATCCTCGCCACGACGACCAGCCTCAAAGACTCGGGCCTCCTGGACGAGCTCGTCCTCCCGGCCTTCAACGAGGCTCACCCGGACATCACCGTGAAGACGATCGCGGTCGGGTCCGGCGAGGCCATGCAGATGGGACGCGACGGTGAGGCGGACGTGCTCCTCGTGCACTCGCCGGCCGATGAGGCGGCGTTCATGGAGGAGGGCAACGGCACCATCCGGCTGCCGGTGGCCCAGAACTACTTCGTCATCGTCGGTCCCGCGGACGATCCCGCCGGGGTGGCCGACGCGGCCGACGCGGCGGAGGCCTTCGCCGCCATCCCGGACAGCGGCACGCCGTTCGTCTCCCGCGGCGACGACTCCGGGACGCACAAGAAGGAGCTGTCGGTCTGGGAGGCAGCCGGCGTGACGCCGGAAGGCGACTGGTACACGAGCACCGGGCAGGGCATGGGCGAGACCCTGCAGGTGACGAGCGAGCGCCAGGGCTACACGCTGACCGACCTGGGCACCTTCCTCTCCATGCAGGACTCGCTCGACCTCGAGGTCCTCTCAGAGGAGAGCGAGGACCTGCGCAACATCTACAGCGTGATCGTGGTCAACCAGCTCGTGCACCCCAAGACGAACGCGGCAGGCGCCGAGATGTTCGCGCAGATCCTGGTTGCCTCCGACATGCAGGCGCAGATCGGGGAGTTCGGCACGGCTGAGTTCGGACAGCCGTTGTTCGCTCCGAATGCTGCCGCGCTGGGAGGACCGGACTACTGATAGCGTTGTAGGCGGCGACAAGCGGGGGACGGTACGTGGGGCAGATCTGGGAAGGCTTCGAGGAGGCGCTGCGCCTGCTGTTCAGCGGTGACGCCGAGGTCTACCAGATCGCCCTGCGCTCGCTCTGGGTCTCGACGCTGGCGCTGACCATCGCGGCGGTGATCGGGGTGCCGCTCGGAGCCGCCCTCGCCCAGATCCGCTTCTGGGGCAGGGGCGGAGTGGTCTCGCTCGTCAATACCGGCATGGGCGTGCCGCCGGTCGTGGTCGGCCTCTTCGTCGGCCTGCTGCTGGCACGCAACGGGCCCTTCGGCGACCTCCGCCTCCTGTATTCCAACCAGGCGATGGTGATCGCCCAGCTGGTCATCGCCCTGCCCATCGTCGTCGGCCTCTCCATGGCCGCCATCCAGCACCTGGACGAGGGCCTGCGGATGCAGATCGTCGCGCTCGGCGCCGGCCGCCTGCGCACCTTCTGGCTGCTGCTGCGAGAAGCACGCATCACGCTCATGGCGGCGCTCATGGTCGCCTATGGGGCGCTCCTCTCGGAGGTGGGCGCCGTCCAGGTCGTGGGCGGCAACATCAGGGGTCAGACGCAGGTGCTCACCACCGGGATCGTGGAGCGCATGCGGTCGGGGCAACAGGCCACCGCCATCGCGCTCGGCATCATCCTCATGCTGCTGGTCCTGGGGGTGCTGGGGGGGATGACGATCATCCAGCAGCGCAGCAGACGCACGTGACGACGTCCGGGAACACGGCTGCCACAGGCCGCGCGGGTCAGGCGCCGGTGCTCGCGGCATCGGAGATCCGTGTGGTCCGCGCTGGCTCGGCCATCGTCGCCGTCGACCGTTTCGAGCTGCCCGAACGGACGACGCACGTCCTGCTCGGTCCTAACGGCGCCGGCAAGAGCACCTTCCTGCGGGTGCTCAACGGCCTGGAACGCGCGACCGGGCGCATCTGGTTCGACGGACGCGAGATCGCCTCCGGGCGAGACCGGCGGGCGCTGCGCAGGGCCACGGCCGCGGTCTTCCAACGTTCGCATCTGCTGGCCACGAGCGTCCGCGCGAACGTCGAGATGGGCCTGCGCGCCCGGGGCGTGCGTGGCGAGGAGGCGCACGCCCGCGCGCTGCGCGCCATGGAACTGGTCGGCGTCGAGCACCTGGCGGAGCGCGGCCGGGACAAGCTCTCCGGCGGGGAGGCGCAGCGAGTGAGCGTGGCGCGCGCGCTGGCGATCGAGCCCAGGGTGCTGTTCATGGACGAGCCGATGGCGTCGCTCGACCCACCCACGCGCCGCTCCCTGCTGGCAGATCTGCGCTCCGTCATCGCCGATCTGTCGATAGCCGTCGTGTGGGTCACCCACGACCGCGACGAGGCCGTGGCGGTCGCCGACGCGGTCACCTTCCTCAGCGGCGGGCAGGTGCGACAGACGGGGCCGGCTGGGGATGTCTTTCAGCGACCGAGGACGACCGAGATCGCCCACTTCCTGGGCCTCGAGTTGTACATCGACGGGGAGGTTGTCCTCGACCGCGGCGAGGCCCGTCTGGTCCTCGCCGATGGCACGAGCATCGTATGTGGCGAGGCCGAACCAGGACCCAGCGTCGGCTGCCTCTATCCAGAGGATGTGGTCCTGTTTCGCCAACCACCGGAGGAAGGCAGCACAAGCCTGCGCAACATACGCAAGGGGACGGTCACTTCAATCGAGACTCTGGGCAGAGTACGGCAGGTGACGGTTGCTTGTGGCGTCCTGACGCTGGTCGCGACCGTGACTCAAGCTGCTGTCGCAGAGCTGAAGCTCGAGGTTGGTTCGCCGGTCTTCGCGGGCTTCAAGGCCAGCGCCCTGCACGTTCTGCCCCGTCCGCCTCGGCGCACGTGATGACCAGACGTTGAAATCGGCTTCGATTCAACACACCTGCGCCTTGTCATGTACTCAGTCGGGGTACGGTCTAGTGAAGTGGCGTATTTGGGGGATTGGCATGGCATTGAGTGCACGCAATCAGCTCTCTGGAGCAGTGAAGAGTGTGGTACTTGGAACAGTGATGGCCGAGGTGGTCGTGGACGTCGGCGGGCAGGAGGTAGTGTCCGCAATCACTCGCCAAGCCGTCGAGAACCTCGACGTCAAAGCAGGCGACGAGGTGAGGGTGATCATCAAGTCCACCGAGGTCATGATCGAAAAGTAGAGGCGCATGGTTGAGCTCTGACGCGTCACCGGCCTGGCTGTTGCCGCCCTTGTGATGGTGGCCCTCGACGACGGGCAGCAAGATGGCGGCAGCTCGTGCGGTTGGCGGTGTCTTGAGACGCCGTTCCATGCCCAAGTCGTCCCGCGCAGGCCGGTCTCAAGAGCATTTGGATGGGCATGAACTGCGCCCTCTCTCCTGCGCTGACTCCTCAGGCACAGGCGCATGCTCGCAACGGGCACGAGTGGCAGGCCAAGTTCCACTGGCACTGCGAGGACCTCGGCATGCAGCACGTCTTCATCAAGCCGGCGAGCCCTGACCTGAGGCGGCAAGGTGGAGCGCTCCCACCTCACCGACCAGCTCGAGTTCCACCAGCTGCTGGACTACACCGGCGACGTCGACCTGCGCGCCAAGCTCGCCGTCTGGGAGGAGTTCTACAACCTGCAGCGACCGCACACAGCGCTCGGCGGCAAGACTCCCTATGAGGTGCTCAGGGAGAAGCTGGTGTCGTGACGGCCGGCGCCGCCTGGGCGACCGGCCGGCTAGACGAGAGTGGTGACCCTGCCGGTCTCCCGCGTCGCGTAGCCGCCCAAGGCGCGGACTGCGCGCCTCAAGCGCTCGCTGCGCAGCAACGCCAGCAGCGGGTCGAGGATGCCGCTCTCGTAGACGGACGTGGGCGTCACGAGGTCGTAGCGTTCCTCGAGGAGGGGCACGAAATCGAGTCCTTCGGCCTTGGCGGCGGCGTAGATGCCCAAGGCTACTTCCGCGGACCCGTCGGCCACCAGTCGCGCGGCCTGTCGATGAGTCGTGACCTCGTCGTCGTAGCCGTCGACTGTCGCACCCTCGACTCCGGCCGCGGCCAGCAGCCGGTCCAGCGCGACCCGCGTGCCCGAGCCGCGGTTGCGGTTGACGATGCGGGCTCCCGCGGCGACCGCCTCCTCGAGCGCGCCGTAGCCCCGGGGGTTCCCGGGAGGAAGCATCAACCCCTGTTGCCGGTGCGCGAGGGTCAGGAGCGTGAGCCGGCGTCCCGGGAAGAGCGCGCGTGCGTAGGAGCGGTTGAAGTCCCCGGTGGCGGGATCCAGCAGGTGGCACCCCGCCACCTGCCCGAGCCCATGGCGCAGCGCGATGAGTCCCTCGAGGCTGCCCATGGCGACGGTCACCACATCCGGAGCGTCCTCGTC
>DASUMX010000251.1:0-3681 GCA_036277455.1 Thermoleophilia bacterium | reverse complement strand
GTCCTGTGGCACCACGTAGACCTTGCTCTCGAGGTCGGCGTGGTGCGCCACCATGTACTCGGCGCTGAGTGACTGATTGGCGAAGCTCATGTCCATGACGGCGGCCGGATGGCCCTCGGCGGCCGAGAGGTTGACCAGCCGGCCTTCGGCCAGCAGGTAGAGGCGGCGGCCGTCCGCCATGGTGTACTCGTCGACGAGGTCGCGCACGGTGCGCTTGCCGACCGCCAGCTTCTCGAGCGCCGGGATGTCGATCTCCACGTTGAAGTGGCCGGTGTTGGCGATGATGGTGCCGTCCTGCATGGCCTCGAAGTGCTCGCCGCGCAGCACGTGGATGTCGCCGGTGGCGGTGACGAAGAGCTTGGCGACCTTGGCGGCCTCGGCCACCGGCATGACGCGGAAGCCGTCCATGACGGCCTCGAGCGCACGCAGCGGGTCGACCTCGAGCACGATGACGTCGGCGCCGTGGCCCTTCATGCGCATGGCGAGGCCGCGGCCGCACCAGCCATAGCCCGCGACGCAGACGGTGCTGCCGGCGATGAGGATGTTGGTCGCCCTGATCACGCCGTCGAGCGTGCTCTGGCCGGTGCCGTAGCGGTTGTCGAACATGTGCTTGGTGTTGGCCTCGTTGACGGCCACGATCGGGAACATGAGCCGGCCCTCGGCCTCCAGCGCCTTGAGACGTATGACGCCGGTGGTGGTCTCCTCGGTGCCGCCGATGATGTCCGCGGCCATGTCGGGACGCTCGCCGTGCAGCACGCCGATGACGTCGGCGCCGTCGTCCATGGTGATGTTGGGCCGGTGGTCGACGCAGGCGTTGATGTGCGCGTAGTAGGTCTTCTCGTCCTCGCCGTTGATGGCGTAGACGCGCACGCCGTACTCCTCGACGAGCGCGGCGGCGACGCTGTCCTGCGTGCTCAGAGGGTTGCTGGCGCAGAGCACCACGTCGGCGCCGCCGGCGACCAGCGTGCGCATGAGGTTGGCCGTCTCGGTGGTCACGTGGAGGCAGGCGCCGATGCGCACGCCCTGGAGCGGCTTCTCCTGTGCGAAGCGCTCGCGGATGGCCTTGAGCACGGGCATGTGCATGTCCGCCCACTCGATGCGCAGCACGCCCTCGGGGGCGAGGCCGATGTCCTTGATGTCGTAGTCGTTGCTCATGCGCAGAGCCTCACTCTCTTTCGGATCGGGGCGCCTGCACCACTCCGCAGGCGGCCAGCTTGACGCCGTAGTACGCGGCGACGACGGCGACGGGGACCAGGGTGTCGGACACGATGGGCCAGCCCCCTTCGCGGACCGCCCGCGCCTCGAAGCGCGAGAGGCGCCGGACGTCCGCGACGCCCGCCGCCACGACGCCGGACGAGTATACCCGAGCCCCGGGACGCGGACGAACGTCGGCCGGTTGATATATGCCGGTCATGCTGGGGAAGTCGCGCGGCACGCCGGCCGGCCAGCGGCCGGTGAGCGGGCCGCGCCCCTCGAGGCCGACGTGGTCGGCGACCGGCACGAGCGCGCCCGGCGGGAGGCCCGCTCCCGCCGCGCCGGCGGCGAGCACCGGCACCACCAGCCCGACGACGGCGCCGCGCGGGCGCTCCGCCAGCAGCGCGAACAGCGGCCCCTCGAACGGCGCGGGCGGGCGCAGCTGTCCCCGCGTCAGTTCCAGCTGCCGAGCGCCCGGGAACAGGGCGGCGCCGGCGGAGCGGCACGCCGGGACGGCGGCGGTCAGGACGAGCGCGACGGCCTCGTCTGGCACGGGCGCTCAGGCGCCGTCGCCGGCGAGGCTCGCCTTGAGCGCCTGGATGGCGTCGACCGGCGTGGGGTCGACGCCGTACAGCAGCGCGAGGTAGCAGCTCACGTAGTCGCCGAGCTGCACGAGGGAGAAGAGCCGCGCGAGCCGTGAGGCGCCGCGCGCGGTGACCAGTTCGGTGGACACCCCGAGCGCCTCGTAGTCGCAGGCCGTCAGCTCGGCGCGACGCGCGAGGCGCGCCTCCCCGGACTCGTCGTGCAGGAACAGGGCGACCGTCGACGAGGTCACGTGCGGCAGGCTCGTCCAGCCCATGAGCTCGTTGTGGTCCAGCTCCGGCAGCTCGTTGAAGAAGGCCGGCGCTTTGGCGTTCTCGTTGATCTGGCCCTTCCAGCGCCGGGCGACGGGCGCCGTGGGACCGGCGCCGTAGACGACCGCCAGCCGCTGGTGGAGACGGCGCGCGAGGGCCTTCGCGGGATTCTGCTCATCGGGGCTGGCGGGGGCGAGGATCGCGTCGTCGGCGTCGAGCTGCGCCGCGGCGCCGGTGACGTCGGCGGCGTGCTCCGCGCACAGGCCGGCAGCCTCCAGGGTGGCGAGCAGCGGCATCGACAGGGACCCCACGGCGGCGCGCGGCTGGCCGCCGCCGGGCACGAGGACGAGCGGCAGACCCTCCGCCTCGGCGAAGGCGGCGAGGCTGCCGCCGGACGAGACGCACACCGGGGCGCAGCCGCGCGCGCGCGCCTGCGCTGCGCAGGCGAGCGCCTCCTCGGTCTCGCCGGAGTAGCTGACCACGATCACCAGCACCTCCGGGCCGACCCACTCCGGCAGCGCATACCCTCGCACCACCGTCGCGGGCACGGACAGCCCCGTGAGACAGGCCAGGACGAGGTCGGCGCCGATGGCCGAGCCGCCCATCCCGCACAGCGCGACGCCCTGCGGCTCCGCCGGCGGGATGGCCGGGAACGTGCCGAAGAACGCGCCGGCGAGCCGGGCGCGGGCGTTCTCGTACCCCTCACGCAGCTGGCACGGGAGCCCGGCGACCTCGGCGAACATGCCGGAGACGTCGATCTCCGCCGCCCGCGCCGGTCCGAGGTCGGTCACGTCCACCTCAGCCGTCGCGGATCACGGAGAGCACGAGATCGCGCTTCTCCTCCATGAGCGCCCGTGAGTCGGCGCCGAGGTTGAGCCGCACCAGCGGCTCCGTGTTGGACGGGCGCACGTTGAAGTGCCACTGCGCGTAGTCCACGGAGATCCCGTCGAGGTCGCCCAGCTCGCCGTCGGAGAACCTCTCGCGGATGCGTCGCAAGGCGGCCGGGACGTCGTCCACGGTCGAGTTGATCTCGCCGCTGATGAAGTACTTCGAGCGCAGCGGCTCGAGCAGCTCCGCCAGCGTCGCCCTCTTCTGCGACAGCAGCTCGAGGATGAGCAGCGCCGGGATGAAGCCGGAGTCGGCGTTGTAGTTGTCGGCGAAGTAGTAGTGGCCGGACACCTCGCCGCCGAACAGCCCGCCCTCGCGGCGCATGCGCTGCTTGAAGAAGGCGTGCCCGACGCGGTTCAGCAGGGGTACGCCGCCGTTGGCGGTGATCACGTCGGGCACCGCGCGGCTGGCGCGGAGGTCGTAGAGGATCTTCGCCCCGGGGTGCTTGAGCAGCAGCGCCTCGGCGAGGAGCGCGGTGACGAAGTCGCCGGGCACGAACTCGCCGTCCGCGTCGATGAAGAAGCAGCGGTCGGCGTCGCCGTCCCAGGCGATGCCCAGGTCGGCCTTCTCGGCCACCACGCGCGCGCGGATCTCGCGGCTGTTCTCCTCGAGGAGCGGGTTGGGCGAGTGGTTGGGGAAGGTGCCGTCGACCTCGAAGTACATCTCGACGGCGTCGATCGCCGTGCCCGCGAACACCCGCGGCGCCAGCTTGCCGGCGACGCCGTTGGCGGCGTCCATGACCACC
>DASUMX010000250.1:0-2566 GCA_036277455.1 Thermoleophilia bacterium | reverse complement strand
CCTCGAGCTCCGGGAAACGGCCGCTGACGAGCAGCCCCTGGTGTGCGTCGGCCCCGCCGGTCATGGTCGCGGCGAGCGTATCACGCGGTCCGGACGGGACTGCCCGGCCGGGATGCACGGCCTGCCGGGCCGCCTCCGGGTCGGCCGCGCGACGTCACGTCAGCGCGAGGATGAGCGCCGCGTGCTCGGGGTGCTCGGCGAGGAGCTCCTCGCGGTCGCCGAGCTCGAAGTCGGCGAAGTCGAAGCCCGGCGTGACGACGCAGCTGACCAGCGCCCAGGCGAGCTCGGCCGGCAGGTGCGGACCGCCCGCGAGGCGGGCGCCCTGCCAGCTGCCGGCCGGCACCAGCGCCTGCGGCAGCAGGGCCTCGCCCTCGAAATCGCCGAGCACGCGCCGCTGCAGCTCCCCGCCCGGCGCGATGGTCACCAGCTCGAGCGGCAGCCCGCCCTGGTACACCCAGAGCTCGTCGCTCGTGAGGCGGTGGAGGCGGCTCGCGGACTCCGCGGTGACGAGGAACAGGATGGCCGTGGCGGCCGGGCGCTCGCCGCGCGGCGTGCGCAGCGTCTGCGCGGCGCGGTACGTCTCGAGGTAGAAGCCGCCCTCGGCGTGCGGCTGGAGCCCGAGCGCGGCGGCCATCTGGGCGGCGGTCGGTCGCATGCCGGCAGCATACACGCTGATAGGATGCTGCCGCCGAAGGGGGTCCTCATCCAGCTGACGAGCTACACGTTCCTGTTCGCCTTCCTGCCGGTCACGCTGCTGGTGTACTGGCTGCTGCCGCGCGCGGTCTGGCGCCTCGCCTTCCTCGTGCTCGCCTCCTGGGTCTTCGTCGGGTGGTTCGACTGGCGCTTCGTGCCCATCATGGTCGGCGCCACGACCATCGACTGGGTGGCCGGCCTGCTCCTGGCAGGCGGCGGGACGCTGCGCCGCCGCCGCTGGATCCTCGCCGTCGCCCTCGCCGCCAACCTCGCGATCCTCGGCTACTTCAAGTACCGCGGCTTCTTCCTCGACAGCCTGGAGGGCCTCGGCTCCTTGGTGGGTGTGGACGCCGACCTGCCGGCGCTGCGCGTGCTCCTGCCGCTCGGCATCTCGTTCTACACGTTCAGCGCGATGAGCTACGTGATCGACGTCTACCGCGGCGACGTGACCGCCACGCGGAGCTTCCTCCGCTACGCCGCGTTCATCGCGTTGTTCCCGCGAGCTATCGCCGGGCCGATCCTGCGCTGGCGCGACGTGGAGGGGGACTTCGGCAGCCTGCCGCGCCGCCTGACGACGCGGCTGGCGGCGCTCGGCCTCTTCTTCCTCGCCTGCGGCATGGCCAAGAAGCTGCTCGTCGCCGACGTCCTGCTGCCGCACGTGGACGAGCTCTTCGCGAACGCCGCCCACCTCCACTTCTTCAGCGGGTGGGCGGCGGCCCTCGGCTACACCCTCCAGCTCTACTTCGACTTCAGCGGGTACTCGGACATGGCCGTGGGCGTCGCCTACCTCCTCGGCTTCCACCTCCCGCAGAACTTCGACTCGCCGTACAAGGCCGCCAACCCGAGCCAGTTCTGGCGCCGCTGGCACATGACCCTGTCGTTCTGGATGCGCGACTACCTCTTCATCCCCTTGGGCGGCTCGCGTCGCGGCACCGTCGTCACGGTCCGCAACCTGCTCATCGTGTTCGTCCTCGTCGGGCTCTGGCACGGCGCCGGGTGGACGTTCATCATCTGGGGCCTGCTGCACGGCGTCTACCAGTCAGTGCACGTAGTGGCGCGCAAGAAGGGCTTCACCCCGAGGAACGAGTGGCTGAACCGCGGCCTGACCTTCGTGGCAGTGGTCGTCGCCTGGGTGTTCTTCCGCGCCGCGACGCTGGAACAGGCCGGCAGCGTGCTCAAGGCCATGGCCGGCCTGAACGGCCTCGGCAGCCTCTACTCGGCCAAAGTGCAGATCGGCTACGCCTTCACGCTGCTCGTGTTCGCCGGCCTCGCGTGGGTCAATCTGGCGCCGAACACGTGGGAGATCGAGGTGAAGCCCACCTGGCGTTACGGGATCCTGTTCGGGCTGCTGCTGGGGGCGGCGGTGCTGGCCATGGGCAGGCCCGCCGAATTCGTCTACGTGCAGTTCTGAGGCGGCGGAGTGGCGGCGCCCGCCGCGCCGCCCGCCGCGGCGCCGCGCGGGATAGGTAGTGTCGCTTCAGTCTGGCACGTGCCAAGGTACTCGCGGGTGTACCGTTGTACATCAGGGCGTACGTGCAGACGTGCTAGTCCGAAACGCACTACCCCATCCCCGTGGGCAGGTGCCGGCGTCGACTGCCGCGCCGGCCGCCGGCCACGGACACCGCCCGGCCGCCCCGCGCATTGGAAAGGCCCCTCGTCCAGCTGGACCGAGGGGCCTTTCTGTAGCAAGCCGTAAGCCGGATCCTGTCGTGGGTGACCATCCATCTCGGGCCGCCCGTTGCCGGACGGCTCATGCGACCGAAACCCGGGAGCCTCGGGCGAGCAACCCTCGAACGCTCCCCTATTTGGTCTTGCACCGGGCGGGGCTTGCCGAGCCGGCCTGTCACCAGGACCGCTGGTGAGCTCTTACCTC
>DASUMX010000249.1:0-4175 GCA_036277455.1 Thermoleophilia bacterium | reverse complement strand
CCCCGCCGCGTCCTTCCCCGGCCCGAGAGGCCGGCTTCGTCCACGGCTCCGGGATTGTCGCGCCCGCCGCCGGGACATGACAGCGTTACGGGAGACGAGCGAGGAGGCGAGATGGACGAGCTGGCGACGGGCATCCACCGGTGGACGGCCGCGCATCCGGAGTGGCGGCCCAGGGCCGAGGAGGTCGGGTCGTACGCGCTGGTGGCGAACGAAGCGCTCCTGCTCGTCGACCCGCTGCTCCCGGCGGACGCCGATGACCGGAGCGCGCCGCTGCTGGCGCAGCTCGACCGCATGGCCGCGGCCGCGGTCCGGGTCGAGGTGCTCGTGACGATCCCCTACCACACGCGCAGCGCGGAGGCGCTCTACGAGCGCTTCGCCGCGGAGCGTCCGACCCGCCTCTGGGGGCACGCCCACGTGCGCAAGCGACTCCGCGCCGGGACGCCGCTCGAGGTCGTCCCGATGGAAGCTTCCGGGTCGGTGGCCGACATCGCCGGCGGCGCGGCCGAGGCGTACACCATCGGCCGGCCGCGGCGCAGCGAGCACCCCATGTACGTGCCGTCGCTGCGCGCCGTGGTGTTCGGCGACGCGGTCGTGGGAGCGCACGGCGGGCTGCGCTTCTGGAACATGAGCAGCGGCACCGGTGAGCACTGGTACCGCGAGGTGTTCGCGCCGACCCTCGCACCGCTCGCGGAGCGGCCCATCGACCACGTGCTGGTCACCCACGGGCCGCCGGTGATCGGCGACGGGCAGCGGCAGCTGGCGCTGTGCCTGGCGTCACCGCCGGTGAGCGCGTACTGGAGCCCTTCCCGCGAGTGAGGGGCGCACGCGGACGGAGGATCCGCGTGCGTCAGTGGCCGGCGACGGCAGGCTCGGCGAGGAACGCCGAGTCGAGGTCCGCGCCGGCGCCGGCGTCCTCGCCCTCGACCCTGCCCTGGTCGAGCCGGATGCGCCGTGAGGCGCGGCTCGCGACCCAGGTGTCGTGCGTCACGACGATCAGGGTCTGGCCGCGCTCGCGCCAGAGCTGCTCGAGCAGGCCGATGATGTCGTCGCGCGTGCGCTCGTCGAGGTTGCCGGTGGGCTCGTCGGCGAGGATCACGCGGGGCGCCCTGACGAGCGCCCGCGCGATCGCCACGCGCTGCTGCTCGCCGCCGCTCAGCTCCGAGGGGATGTGCCGCGCCCGGTCGGCGAGACCGACGCCGGCGAGCGCGTCCCCGGCCCGGCGGCGGCGCTCGCCCGCAGGCGTGCGCCACGGGACCAGAGCGGTCTCCACGTTCTCCTGCGCCGTCAGCGTGGGGATGAGGTTGAACCCCTGGAAGATGAATCCGAACGCGTGGCTCCTGAGCTCCGAGAGGTCGCCCTCGCGCATCTCCGCCAGGTCGCGGCCGTCGAAGTCGAGCGTGCCGCTCGAAGGCCGGTCCATGGCGCCCAGCATCTGCAGCAGGGTCGTCTTCCCGGATCCGGTCGATCCCTGGATGGCGAGGAACTCGCCCTCGTCGATGGCCAGATCGATCCCGGCCAGCGCGTCGATCTGCTTGCCGCGCTGGGTGTAGCGCTTGGTCACTCCGGTGAGTCCGTAGAGCATCGTCACTCCTCTCAGTGACGGGTGCGCCTCCGGCACACCCGTCGTTGATGAGCCCACGGCGATCAATCCACTCTGCGGAGCGCATCCGCGGGACGGAGCCTCGAGGCTCGCCAGCCGCCGAAGGCGCCGGCGATCAGGGCGCCGGCCAGGGCCAGGGCCACGGCGATGCCGACCAGCTGCGGGCTCACCGGCGCCGTGAGGCTCACGGTGACGCTCTGGGCGGCGCCGCCGATGGCGTCCGCCGCCTGCTGCATGCCGGGCGGCCCACCTTGCGCGGCGCCCTGCAGGGCGTTGCCCATCGTCGCCTCGAGCGCCGGGGAGAAGGCGGCGATCAGCCAGGCGCCGAGGACGCCGAGCGCCACCCCCAGCACTGCCCCGACCACGCCCACCGCGACGGACTCGCCGAGCACCTGGCCGACGATCCGCCGGCCCTTCCATCCGAGCGCCTTGAGCGTCCCGAACTCGCGCACGCGGCGGGACACGGCGGACACGGTGAGCAGGCTGGCGACGGCGAAGGCGGCGATCAGCGCCGCGACCGCGAGCCAGGTACCGAGCCGGTCGGCGAGCGTCGAGGCGCTGGAGAGGGATCCGCTCACCTGGCCGGCGAGGTCCTCCGACGTCGTCACGGTCGCCTTGGGCAGGACCTGCTCGATCGCCTCCTTGACGGCGGCGATGTCGTCGGCGCTGTCGGCCCTGACGTAGATCTGGTTGACCTTGCCCTCGTTGTCGCTGAGCTTCTGCGCCCAGCTCAGGGGGATGTAGAGATCGGACGAGGTGCTGCCGGCGGGCAGCGCGACGACGCCGACGACCGCGAACTTCCTGCCGTCGATCCTCTTGGTGTCGCCGACGCTGAGTGAGTTCTGCCTGGCGTAGGCCTTGGTCACGAGCATCACCCTGGCGTCCGCGTCGGCGCTCGTCAGCGAGCGCCCCGACGCGACCTGAGCCGAGCTCAGGGGCCCGAGCTCGAGGTCGGCGGTGTCGACGCCGGTGACCGAGAACGAGACGATGTCGATCGGCGCCATCTGCGCCTGGTCCTGCTGGGACGAGCCGGACGACGGCTGCGCGCCGGCCGCAGCCGCGACTCCCTCTCCCCCGCCCTGCTGCATGACCTGCGCGAACTCCCCCGAGACGTTCATGACGGTCATCGCGATGCTGCCGGTGGCGTCGCCGACGCCGTCGAGAGCGGCGATCCGGGCGAGCTTCCCGGTCGAGAGGGGCTGCTGGCCCGGGCTGGTCATCACCCGCGAGCGGCTGAACCTCTCCCCCGCCTGGGAGTCGTCCGGCGGCTGCATGCCGAAGCGCTGCGCGCCGCCCTCGTCCATCTTCCGCTGCTGGCTCACGGTGATGTCGGTGCCGACACCGTAGAGCGACTGCAGCACCTGGTCCTGCGCCCTGCCCACGCCGTCGGCGTACGCGGTCACGGCGACCACGAGCGCCACGCCGACGGCGAGCCCGAGGGCGGTGAGCAGCGCCTGGCGGTGCCGCCGGCGCAGCTCCCGGAACACGTAGGTGAAGAACATGCCGCCTCCTTGTCCGCCTGGCTTCCTTGCACAGGCCCGGTTGTACGTCGCGGGCTTGGGAGGTCGCTGAGCCGCGCCTGAGCGGTGCCTGTGAATGGTGGGTTCAGCGAACTCACAGGCGATTCTCAGAAAAGGGGGCTACACTCTCCGCGAGAAGCCCGAGGGAACGCGCGGAGCGGAGGGTCAGCATGATCGAGACACCGGCCGGAGCCACCAGGGTGCTGGTCGTCGACGACGAGCCCAGCATCACCGACCTCGTCTCGATGGCGCTCCGCTACGAGCAGTTCGACGTGCGCGTCGCCGGCAACGGGCGCGAGGCGCTCGACGCGGTCGAGAGCTTCTCGCCCGACCTCGCCGTGCTCGACATCATGATGCCGGGCATCGACGGTTTCGAGGTGGCGCGCCGCCTGCGCAACCGGGGCGCGCAGCTCCCGATCCTCTTCCTCACGGCGCGCGACGCGACCGAGGACAAGGTCCGCGGCCTCACGCTCGGCGGCGACGACTACATGACCAAGCCGTTCAGCGTCGAGGAGCTCGTCGCGCGCATCCGCGCGATCCTCAGGCGCGTGCAGCCGGCCGCCGCCTCGCCGGGCCGGCTCGCCTTCGCCGACCTCGAGCTCGACGAGGACACGCACGAGGTCTGGCGCGCGGGCCGCGAGATCGAGCTCACGGCCACCGAGTTCAAGCTGCTCCGCTACCTGCTCCTCAACGCGCGCCGCGTGCTCAGCAAGGACCAGATCCTCGACCACGTGTGGAACTACGACTTCGGCGGCAACGCCAACATCGTCGAGACCTACGTCAGCTACCTGCGGCGCAAGGTGGACGCCGAGGGCCCGCCGCTCCTCCACACCGTGCGCGGCGTCGGCTACAGCCTGCGCCTGCCCAAGGACTAATGCCCGAAGCGATGCGAAGCAGAGCGAGCACCATTGAGCGGCCGCCGGCCCGCAGGGACCCAGCGGCGGACGGACTGAAGGCGACACCGTGAGCCTGCGCACCCGCCTGCTGGTGGCCGTCCTGGGCTGCGTCGCGGCCGGCCTGGTCGTGGCCGGCCTCATCACGTACTTCTCGCTGCG
>DASUMX010000248.1:0-5908 GCA_036277455.1 Thermoleophilia bacterium | reverse complement strand
GCCGTCCGAAGGGGGTGCTCTGTGGCCAGGCTCGGACGAGAGATCGACGTTCAGCTCGCCGACGGGCGAGCGCTCGTGGTGCGCGACGCGCGCAAGCGGGACGCGCGCGGCGTCACGGCGATGCTCGACGCCGTCGCCGCGGAGCCGGCGGCCACGCTGGTCCTTCGTCCGGGCGAAGCCCTCGTCGTCGACTGGCGCCGGCGCATCGCGACGACCCTGCGCTCTCCCAGCGGCCTCTTCCTCGTCGCCGAGTCCGGCGGCTCCGTCGTGGGCAACCTCGGGCTGTGGCCCGATGGGAACCCGGCCTCGGCGCACGTCGCCTGGATCGGCATGTCGGTCGCCGCCGGCTACCGCAGCGCCGGCGCCGGCGGCGCGCTCCTCGAGGCGGCGGCGGAGTGGGCGCAGGCCGCCGGCTTCCGTCGCGTGGTGCTCGGCGTGTTCCCCGAGAACGTGCGCGCCATGGCCTTCTACGAGCGTCACGGGTTCGTACGGGAGGGACTGCGCCGCGAGCAGTACCGCCGGGGCGACCAGTATCATGACGAGGTGCTGATGGCTCGTTCCCTCACAGACCGGTGACGGTCGCGATGCACCGCCGCACGGCGCTCATCGTGCTGGTCAGTGCCGGCCTCATCGTGCTCGCCTGCCTCCCGGCCGTCGTCACCTTCGGCCTGGGCTGGCTGCAGCTGCCCCGTATCCAGCCCTGGGGGGCGCCGCCCGCCAAAGACACGACCTCCCTCGAGGCCTGGACGCTGTTCGCCGTGTTCTACCTCGCCTGGATGCTGGGGCTCACGGTGCTGCTGGTGTGGTCGTTCGACCGCATCGGCCACCACTGGCGGTACTACGAGCGCTCGCCGCTGCCGCCGAAGAAGACGCGGCGCCGGGCTCGGGCGACGATGCAGGCCATGAACGCCGAGCAGCAGGCGACGGTCCAGGCGATGCGCCGCCGCGAGCTGCGCGAGGCGCAGCGGCGGCGCGACCGCGAGCGGGCCGAGGCGATGCGCCGTGGTCCGGACGGCGGCGGAGGGGCTCGCTGACGTGGCCCGCATCGCCCAGAGCAGCATCGAGCAGGTCGTGGCCGCGGCCGACATGGTCGAGGTCGTCGGCCAGTACACCGACCTCAAGAAGGCCGGGGCGAACTTCAGCGGGCGCTGCCCCTTCCACGAGGAGCGCACGCCTTCGTTCTCCGTCAATCCGGCGGAGAAGCTCTACTACTGCTTCGGCTGCGGCGTCGGGGGCAACCTCATCGGGTTCGTCATGGCCAAGGAGAACATGGACTTCCCCGAGGCCGTCGAGTACCTCGCCGACAAGTACGGGATCGCGCTCGAGTTCGAGGAGTCGAGCGCTCGCGGCGACGCGGACCGCCGGCGCCGCGAGCGCCTGCGCACGCTGCTCGAGGACGCGACCAGGTACTACGAGCGCGTCCTGTGGGACTCTCCGGCGGCGACGCAGGCGCGGGCGTACCTGGCGGCGCGCGGTCTCGCGGACGAGGTCTGCCGCGCCTTTCGCGTGGGCTACAGCCTGCCGGGGTGGGAGCGCCTGCGCGACGGCGCGCTCGCCAAGGGGTTCGGCGAGCAGGACCTCCTCGACGCCGGTCTGGTGATCCCGGGCAAGCGCGGCCGCCCCTACGACCGCTTCCGCGGCCGCATCATGTTCCCCCTCGGGGATGAGCGCGGACGCACGCTCGGCTTCGGCGCCCGCACGCTCGGCGACGAGAAGCCCAAGTACCTCAACTCGCCGGAGACGCCGCTCTACCACAAGAGCGAGGCGCTGTTCGGCCTCGACAAAGCCAAGGCCGCCGCGCACCAGGAGGACCGCGTGTACGTGGTCGAGGGCTACACCGACGTCCTGGCCCTCGCTCAGGCCGGCGTCGCCAATGTGGTGGCGAGCATGGGGACGGCCCTCACCGAGCAACAGCTGGGCCGTCTCTCACGCCTCACCCGCAACGTCTACCTCTGCTACGACGCCGACGCTGCCGGCATCGGCGCCATGCAGCGCGCGCTGACGCTCGGCCGCAGGATGAACCTTTCCCTGCACGTGGTGCGCATCCCCGACGGTCTCGACCCTGCCGACTACGTGCTTGCGGGGGCCGGCGGCGACGGTTTTCGGGCGCTTGCGGCCGACGCGCAGACGCTGCTACAATTCCACGTCCGCTTGGCGCTCGCCACTCACGACCTCGACAAGCCCGACGGACGGGCACGCGCGTTCGCGCGACTGCGGGAGGTCCTCTCCGAGACGGCGACGCCGATGGAGCGCGACGAGGAGCTGCGGTACGTCGCCGACAAGCTGCAGCTCTCCGCGGAGAGCGTGCGCTATCTGCTCTCCGGCGGCGGTCGCCCGGCGACGGGCGCCGGCTCCGGCGGCACGAAGGGCACCCTCGAGCGGAGCGGCGCGTCCGCGGTCGGTTCCGGCGGCGCCCACGAGCTCGAGGTCAGGTTCCTGGCCGGCTGCCTCGCGCAGCCCGGTCCCGGCCGCGAGGCGCTCGCGGGCGTCGACGAGAGCTTCTTCGCCAGCGCGGAGACGCGCGCCGCGCTGCGCCGCGTCAAGGCGCGGTTGGTGGCCGGCGCCGACGGGAACACCCCGCCATCGGCCGACGACCAGGCGGCCGCGGACGAGGGCGGGGAGGCCTTCGCGGAGGTCATCGTGCGCGCGGGGCGGGAGCGGTTCACCGCGACCGTCGTGGAGGAGCTGTTCCTGCGCCTGCAGGAGGCGCAGGTGAGCCGGCTCGTGGCGCGGCTCAAGGTCACGATGAAGGCTGACGACAGTGAGAGGCAGGGTGAGGAGCTTGCGAGACTCGAGGGCGTGCGCCGCAGCCTGCGAGAGGCGCTCCGCGCTCTTCCCGTCGACGACGACACCGAGGTGCGGTGAGGGCGACTGACGTGACCGACGCGGCCGAAGAACGCAACAAGCCGGTCGACAGTGGCGACCTGGGCATCGAGGAGGTCCGTCTGCTGGTCGACGAGGGGCGCGAGCAGGGCTACCTCGCGAGCGACCACATCGCCGACGCCCTGCAGGACGTGGAGCTCACGCCGGACCAGATCGACGGCATCTACAACCTCTTCGCCGACCTCGGCATCGACATCCTCGAGGGCGAGGGCGCCGGCGCGGAGGTGGGCCCCGAGGCCAAGCCCGAGGACGACGTCGTCCCCAAGCTCGACCTCTCGGTCAAGACGCCGACCAACGACCCGGTGCGCATGTACCTCAAGGAGATCGGCAAGGTGCCCCTGCTCACCGCAGAAGAAGAAGTGTCGCTGGCGAGGCGGATCGAGCGCCGCGACATGGACGCCAAGCGCAAGCTCATCGAGGCCAACCTGCGCCTGGTGGTCTCCATCGCCAAGCGCTACGTGGGGCGCGGCATGCTGTTCCTCGACCTCATCCAGGAGGGCAATCTCGGCCTCATCCGCGCCGTCGAGAAGTTCGACTATCGCAAGGGATACAAGTTCAGCACCTACGCCACCTGGTGGATCCGCCAGGCGATCACGCGGGCCATCGCCGACCAGGCGCGCACCATCCGCATCCCGGTGCACATGGTCGAGACCATCAACAAGCTCATCCGCGTGCAGCGACAGCTGCTCCAGGACATCGGCCGTGAGCCCACGCCGGAGGAGATCGCGGCCGAGATGGGTACAACTCCTCAGAAGGTGCGCGAGATCCTGAAGATCAGCCAGGAACCGGTGAGTCTGGAGACGCCGATCGGGGAAGAAGAGGATTCCCAGCTCGGCGATTTCATCGAGGACGAAGACGCGACCATGCCGGTCGAGGCCGTGAGCGAGATCATGCAGAAGGAAGAGCTGAACGCGGTACTCGGCACGCTCACGCACCGCGAACGTAAGGTCATCGAGCTGCGTTTCGGACTCAAGGGAGAGCACCCGAGGACCTTGGAGGAGGTCGGTCAGACGTTCGGCGTGACACGCGAGCGCATCCGCCAGATCGAGGCCAAGACGCTGGCCAAGCTCAAGGCGTACCGCGACTCGCAGCGGCTGCGCGACTTCCTCGACTAGCCGAGGTTTGCGGGACCGGACAACGAACACGACTCAGCGGAGCCGGGAGCGGGGTGGCCAGAACGGCCAGCCCCGTTCCCTCCGCCGCTGCAAGCAAGGAGCTGAAGCAGTCAGTGACAGAGTCAGCAGCAGATCGACCGCCTGACGAGTCGATCCTCTCGACGGTCGAGGAAGTCCGCGTCCTGCTCGAAGAGGGCAAGGAGCAGGGCTACCTCGCGGCCGAGCACATCCTCGAGGTCCTCGCCGACGTCGACCTCACGCCGGAGCAGATCGACGACGTCTACGTGGCCTTCCACGACCTCGGCATCGACGTGGTCGGGGCCGACGGCGTCCACCACACGCACGGCGGCCAGGCGGCCGGCGGCGACCAGGAGCCCGAGGCGGAGGCCGAGACCAAGCTCGACCTCTCCATCAAGACGGCCAGCAACGACCCGGTGCGCATGTACCTGCGCGAGATCGGCAAGGTCCCGCTGCTCACGGCCGAGCAGGAGGTCTCGCTGGCGAAGCGCATCGAGCGCGGCGACATGGACGCCAAGAACGCGCTCATCCAGGCCAACCTGCGCCTCGTCGTCTCCATCGCCCGCCGCTACGCGAACCGCGGGCTCACGTTGCTCGACCTGATCCAGGAGGGCAACCTCGGGCTCATCCGCGCCGTGGAGAAGTTCGACTACCGGCGGGGGTTCAAGTTCAGCACCTACGCCACCTGGTGGATCCGCCAGGCCGTGAGCCGGGCGCTCGCCGACCAGGCACGCACCATCCGCATCCCGGTGCACATGGTCGAGACCATCAACAAGCTCATCCGCGTGCAGCGGCAGCTGCTCCAGGACCTTGGCCGCGAGCCCACGCCCGAGGAGATCGCCACCGACATGGGCCTCACGCCCGACAAGGTGCGCGAGATCCAGAAGATCAGCCAGGAGCCGGTGAGCCTCGAGAACCCCGTCGGCGACGAGGGCGATTCGCAGCTTGGCGACTTCATCGAGGACGAGCAGTCGGTCGCCCCGAGCGACGCCGTCGGCGAGCTCATGCAGGGCGAGGACCTCGGCCGCGTGCTCGAGCTGCTCACGTCGCGCGAGCGCCGGGTGCTCGAGATGCGCTACGGCCTCACCGACGGCCGCCCGCACACGCTGGAGGAGGTCGGCGTCCAGTTCGGCGTCACCCGTGAGCGCATCCGTCAGATCGAGGCCAAGACGCTGGCCAAGCTCCGCGCGTATCGCGAGGCGCGGAGCCTGCGCGACTTCGTGGAGTGAGGCTCATCACGGCCGGGCGCGCGAGCGCCCCGCCTGCGCCGGGGCGCGGACGGCTGCCGTTTGTCGCGCCGGCGGGGCATCGCCTATACTCTGTCGGCCGGAGCGATCCTCGGTAGCTCAATGGTAGAGCATTCGGCTGTTAACCGAAGGGTTGTAGGTTCGAGTCCTACCCGAGGAGCCAGTCATCAGCGGGGCGCCGTGGTCCACCAGGGCCGCGGCGCCCCTTCTGCCTTGGAGGAGCCGTGAACGGCATGGTCCTCGTGGTCCTCGTACTCGCGGCCGTGATGGCCGCCATCGTCGCCGTCTCGCTCGTGGTGCTGCACCGCGTCGGCGGCAGCGCCGAGCGCCGCGCCGACGAGCTGCGCGACGAGGTGGAGGCCGCCGGCGATGAGTGGGTGGTGCCGCTCGCCGGCGCGGTCTACCAGGGCGGAGGCTCCCCCCACACGCGCAGCCGGGGGCGCGGCGTGCTGGGCCTCACCGGCCGGCGCCTCGTGTTCCTGCCGATCGCCGGGGAGCGGGTGAGCGTGCCGCGCGTGCGCGTCACCGGGGTCAGGGCGGAGGAGCGCCGGCGCGACGCGGCCGCCGCGCACCGGCGCCGGCTGGTGCTGACGCTGGACGACGGCGAGGAGATGAGCTTCCTCGTCGACGACGCCGCCGCGTGGC